>JAJPHS010000142.1 GCA_021325175.1 Terriglobia bacterium | reverse complement strand
TCCCGCCCGGCTCACCAATTCACGCCTCCCCTGACGCGCTAAAGCTTCATTTCACGCCTGCCGATTACCCCTTGGGACTATGTATCGCTTAGTCCTAGGCGCGTGGAGGAAACGAATCGGCTCATGAAACGCACTATCTGGTTGATCATTGGGGTGTTACTGGCCTGCGCGGCGGGCTTTGCCCAGGCGATCTCGACGGTCGATATCAGCGTTAATCCGCCAGGCGCGCAGTTCATGGTCGACGGCAACGCCTACATTACCCCGCAAGTCTTTCCCTGGCCGGCGGGAAGCAAACACGTTATCCAGTTTCCCCTTTCCTTTGACCAGAACGGCAACCCGGTAATCTATCAGGACGCGCTGGGTGGAAATGTCCGCTACAACTTCAACGGTTGGACGTCCAGTCTGGGCACGATCCCTGGAACCGTCGATCCGATTACGAACAGCAATTTTATTACGGTGACGGCCGGCCCGTCGCTGACCTCAATCGTGGCCAACGTCACCCCCAGCTTTCTGATTACGATCAATTTTCCGAACGGAACGAATACGTCGAATAGCCCCTGCACGGGGGCGCCGGCGAGTCCGTCGTCAGGGACGCAAGGGCTGTTCTATATGGACAACCAGTGCTATGGCGGAAGCGCGAGTTTGTTTGTCTCCGCGGGCACTCATACGGTCACCGGATATGGTTATCCCGGCTGGGTGTATTACGCGACCATGGTGAACTCGCTACAGGCCGCGCCCGGCGCGACCGTGGATATTGAGGGTCCGTCGACGATTACGCCCGAATTTTCCGTCGCCAAACGCGTCAATTTTATTACAAATCCGCTGGGTTTAAATATTATTGTCGATGGATCGATCGTTCCCACGCAGAACGCGAACTCCGCTGCGAGCGACGGCGTAAGCTGCCAGCCGGATTATTCGCGCCTTCCCCCGAACGCTCCTCCGGGATTTACGCCGCTGTGCTTCGGCCAGTTCGATTTTCTGCCGGGCTCGGTGCATCATATCGGAGGCCCGGTTTACCAGCTCGACGCCAGAGGCAATTACTGGGATTTCAGCCAGTTCGATAACGGCCTGGGCCAGAACGCCGCCTACACCACGCCGTGGACGACCAGCTATGCCGACACCATCACCGCCGAATTCGTTTCCGGCACCGACACCACGATCCTGACCAATCCACAAGGGTTGAAGGTGATGATCGACGGGCGCGACAACTGGCCCGGCTATAACTTCTATTGGGGCGCGGGAACGACGCATACCATCAGCGCGGAATCGCCGCAGACCGACGCCCATGGCCGCGTCTGGACGTTCACCGGATGGTCCGATGGCGGCGCGCAGACCCATACCATCACCGTTCCCGCCGGCGCGAGCAACTTCGCCCTGACGGCGAGTTATTCGGAACTGGCGCAAGTGGTCGTGACCAGTTCCACCACCGGATTGAATTTCACCGTCGACGGCAATACGTGCGCGACGCCGTGCTCGATCAGCAAGTCCAGCGGATCGTCGTCGCAGATCGTGGCGCCGGCGAGCGTTTCCGCCGGTCCGGGCTCGCGTTTCCAGTTCGTTTCCTGGTCCGATGGAGTCACCACGCCGGCGCGCACTGTCACCTTCAGCCAGAACACGATCACGCTGACCGCGAACTATCAGATCGCGTTCCTGCTCACGGCGGTGTCGAATCCGGCTGGCGGCGGAACGTTCGCCGCAATCCCGCCGTCGCCCGATGGTTATTACCTGAGTGGAACGCAGATCGGAATTACGGCCAGCGCCAACAACGGATACAAGTTCGCGCACTGGGAAGGCGATCTTTCCGGACCGCTGCCCAGCGGAGTCCTGACCATGTCCAGCCCGCACACCGTGCAGGCCGATTTCGCAACGGTCCCCTATATACCGCCGGCCGGCATCCAAAGCGTCACGGGTCCGACGCCGAGCGGCGCGGTTGCGCCGGGCTCGCTCATTTCGATTTATGGACAGAACCTGGCGCCGTCGCTTCAGATCGGCCCCACCAATCCGTTGTCGCAGGCGATCAACAACGTGACGGTGACCGTCAACAACATGCTGCTGCCTTTGGTTTTCGTATCGCCATCGCAGATCGGCGCGCAGGTCCCCTGGGAGCTTCAGCCGGGCAACTACACGCTGGTGGTCCATCAGGTGGGCCAGCCGGATATCTCCGGCAACTTCACGGTTTCGCGCGACGCGCCCGGCGCGTTTACGCAGACGAATCCGCAGAATCTTCCGCTGATCCTCGCCGTGCGTCCGGACGGCAGCGTGGTGAGTTTTGATAATCCGGCGCAGCATGGCGAGCAGATCACGATCTATGCAACCGGCCTCGGACCGTTCGCGCAACCCGCAGTCGACGGTTTCCCGATATTGACTACCAGCACGTACACGCTGCTCGATCCGGTTACCATCAATACCGATACGGCGCAGTTGCAGCCGGATTGGGCGGGCGCCGCCGCTGGAATGGTCGGCGTGCAAGTGGTTCAGTTGACCATCACCGGCGATTTTCCGGCTTCTTCGAACGTCAACATCACCCTGAATGTGAACGGGACTAACAGCGCGACGGTGGTTTTACCGGTCCAGTAGGGGTCAGCCGATTCAGGGCCGCGCTCATTGCAAACGGTAAAATCGCCGCGTTGCCCGTCAGGAATTCGTTTCCGGCTTGGGAGCGGGTTTTTCCTTCGCCGCAGCGGCGCTGGCCTTCACCGGACTCAACAGCACGTGCGCGTTGCGGCCTTCCATGCGGGGCTGGCCTTCGGCCGTGCCATAAGGAGCGAGGTCCTCGGCGAAACGCATCAGAAGCTTGCGGCCGAGGTCAGTATGGGCGATTTCACGGCCGCGGAACTGCACCACAGCCTTCACGCGATTGCCTTCCTTCAGGAAGCGGATGGCGTGATTTTTCTTGAATTCGTAGTCGTGATCGTCGGTATTGGGACGGAATTTCAGCTCCTTGACCTGGATCACGTGCTGCTTTTTCTTGGCCTCGTGCTGTTTCTTTTTGTTCTCGTACTGCCACTGGCCGTAATCCATGGCTTTGGCCACGGGCGGCTCGGCGGTGGGCGCGATCAGGATCAGATCCAGGCCCAGGTCCTGCGCTTTGCGCACGGCGAGCGAAGTGGGCATGATCTCGACGGTGCCGTCCGGAAATACGGCGCGCACTTCACGGGCGCGGATCGCTTCATTTACGTTTTCCCGGGTCCTCGGCCGGCGGGGAGGGTAGCCTCTGGGGGTCATTCAGATAATGGCCGATGGGCCGGACGCGGGGCGGTCATGACCAAATAGTAGCAGATTTGAGAACGCGCGCAAACCAATTTTAAATTATCCGCATTTTCGGCGGCGGGCAATGGCCGCTGATCCATTTTGGGGGTGGTCGGTGCGTTTTTGCAAGGAGGGTTGAATGAGAATCGTTGTGTTGCTCGCCGCGCTTTCGCCTGCGGCTTTACTGGCCCAGGATATGCCGTTTACCGTTCAATTAACCACCGGGATCAGTACTTCGGCAAGCCATCCGGGCGATCCAGTGGCGGGGAAAGTGCTGGAGCCGGCGGCGTTTTCCGGTGACACGATTCAGGGGCATGTGACGGAGGCGAAATCGGGAAATAAGCTTCACGGCTCGGCGTCGCTGCGCTTCAATTTCGACACGATCCAGCACAACGGCGCGGCGGTTCCGATCTCTTCGACGATCACCTCGATCACCAATTCGAAAGGGCAGCAGAACGTCGACGAGGAAGGTACCGTGGTAAACCACACCAGCAACATCGGGAAAGCGGCGCTGGGCACGGGAGCCGGCGCTTTAATCGGAGGATTGACCGGTGGAGGCAAGGGCGCGGCGATCGGCGCGGGTATCGGCGCGGCGGCATCGATCGCGGCGATTGAAGTGGCGGCGAAAGGGCCCAAAGTGGAGTTCGCGCCGGGATCAAAGGTTGGCTTATCGGTGAAGTCGCGCGGCGGGCCGGATCTGGCGAGCCTGCCTCCGAACGTGGGCAATACGGCCGTGGCGTCCGCTGCGGCGCCGGCCCCGGTTGCCAACAGCGCCGCCCCGGGTGCGCCCCTGCCCGCGGTTTCCACCTCCGGCGCGAGCGGTGGCCAGCCGCAGCTTTCGTCCATCAAGATCGATTTCATCCCCGGCGAGCGAACGATTTTCTACGACGACTTCAGCGACATGGCGCAGGACGAACCCCCGCCGCACTGGAAGCTGCGAGGCCATCCGGTGGAGTTGCGCATCGGCCAGGGAATCCGCGAGCTGTACGCGGCCGAAAGTTGCGAATTAACGTCGCCGTCCTTTCAGGCGCCGGCGAATTTCACGTTTGAGATGATAATGACCGGACAGGGCGAAACACGCTGGGACATGCGAAATAAAAACGACGATGATCTTCTTGACTTCATCGCTCGCGGGGAACCGAGCGGTCAGGACTTCAACACCCATGTGAGTTGGGCCGGCCACGGGACCCTGGGCGAAGGCGGGATTCAGGCCGACAACAGCCAGCCGATGCAATTCGCCTTGTGGGTGCAGCAGGGCCGGTTGCGCGTGTATCTGAATGGAACGCGCGTGGTGGATGTGAACCAGGTGGAGGTGAACGGCTTCGATCACATTGTTCTGCACGATGCCGGCTATCGTCCGGTGGGCCTTCGCAGGGTGCGGGTGGCTGAATCGGCGCCCGATTTTTCGCAGACGATCTCCTCGACGGGCAGATACGTTACGCACGGGATCTACTTCGATACCGACAGCGACCGCCTGAAGCCGGAATCGGCGGCGGTGATCAAGATGGTGGCGCAGGGGCTGCAAAAAAATCCGAACCTGAAGCTGGAAATCGACGGCTACACGGATTCGACCGGCGATGCGCAGCATAATCTGGATCTGTCGAAACGGAGAGCGGAAGCGGTGCGCAGCGTGCTGGTTTCGCAGTTCGGAATCGACGCGGCGCGGCTCGCATCGGCGGGATTCGGCGCCGATAAACCGATCGGCTCCAACGATACGCCGGATGGGCGGGCGCAAAACCGGCGGGTGGAGTTTGTCAAACAGTAAGACAACCGCTATTCTTCGCGGAGCGCCTGCACCGGATCGATCCGGGTGGCGCGGCGCGCGGGCAGGTAGCTGGCGGCGATCGCCACGCCGACGAAGATTGCAGCGGTGAAGGCGAAGGTCACCGGATCCCAGGGCGTGACGCCGTAGAGAAACGAAGCGATCAGGCGCGTGGCGCCGAACGCCGCCGTGATTCCGATCAGAAGCCCGGCCACGGTGAGGTTCAGACCGGATCGCAGGACGAGCGCGATCACCCGCTGCCGGGGCGCGCCGAGAGCCATGCGAATCCCGATCTCCTGCTTGCGTTCGGCCACCGCGCAGGCGATCACGCCGTAAAGTCCGATGGCGGCGAGCACCAGCGCGAGGCCGGAAAACGTTCCCAGCAGCAGCAAACGCAGCCGGTGCTGCATCAGCGAATCGCTCACCTGCTGCCGCATGGTGCGGACGTTATAGACCGGCACGTCCGGGTCGATGGAGGCCACGGTGCGGCGCACGGCGGCGACGTAGCCGGCCGGATCGCCCGTGGTCCGGAGCACCAGCGTCTGTCCGGCGATGGTGGTTTGCGCAAGCGCCGTGAACAGCTCGCCCTTTGGTTCGTCGCCCAGGCGGGTTTCGCGATAATTTCCGACCACGCCGACGATTTCCGCGGTCCACATGGAGCCGGTGCCGACGTCGAGTGTGACTTGATGGCCTACCGCGCCTTGCGGATAAAATTCGCGCGCGAAGGCTTCGTTGACCATCAGGACGTGGGGAGTATCGGGGCGGTCGTTTTCATCGAACATGCGTCCGGCGATGAGCGGAACGCCCATGGCCCGAAAATAATTCGGGGTCACGACGCGGTTATCCAGGCGGATTTTGGTCTGCTCGGAACGAACGCTCTGGGTATCGAGCCATAGCGAAGTGGAGTTGCGCTGCGGATCGAGCGGCGCCAGGTTCGCGCTGCCCGCCGATTCGACGCCGGGGATGCGCTCCAGTTCGGGAATCAGACGGTCGAAGAAGCGGCGCCAATCCTCCGGCGCGCGATAATGCGAGCCGATGGCGGCGATCTGCAGGATCAGAACGTTGCGCACGTTGTAGCCGGGGCGGACATCGACCAGCGCCTGAAAGGTTCGCAAAAACAGCCCGGCGCCGGCCATGAGCAGGACGCCGAGCGCGACCTCGACCACCACCAGCGCGGCGCGAAAGCGGTGGCTGGAGCGTCCGGCGGTGCCGGAGCGTCCGCCGTCCTTGATCGCCTCGGAAAGATTGACGCGCGATCCGCGCAGCGCCGGCACGATGCCGAAAATCACGCCGGTGGCGAGCGCGGCCAAAAACGCGAAGCACAGCACGCCGGCGTCGATATGAATGTTCCCACTGCGCGGCAGCGCCTTGGGCGCCGAGGCGATCAGCAATCGCAATCCGGCCCACGCCAGCCCGATTCCGAGCGCGCCGCCGCCGAGCGCGAGCGCGACGCTTTCCACCAGCATTTGTCGGATCAATACAGCGCGGCTTGCTCCCAGCGCCGCCCGCACGGCCATTTCGCGGACGCGGGAGGCGCCGCGCGCCAGCAGCAGGCTGGCGACGTTCGAACAGGCGATCAGCAAAACGCATCCCACAGCGGCGGCGAAAATCCACAGCGTCTTTCGCACCGCGCCGACTTCGCGGTCGAGAAACGTCACCAGTTGCAGCGTGAAGCCCTGATCGTCGGGATTGCGCGCGGCCAGATCCGCCGCGAAGGCATTGGCTTCCGCTTGCGCCTGGCCGAGCGGGACGCCGTCCTTCAGCCGGCCGAAAACGCGGAGGTTGCGATAACGCCGGCCGGCGATGAAGGGGCCATCCATTTGCAGCGGCGCCCACATATCGAATTCGTTGGCGGCCGGAAAGTCGGGTGGCGCGATGCCGACCACTTCATAAGCGCGGCCGTCGAGCGTGACGCGGCGGCCGATGATCGCCGGGTCGCCGCCAAATTTGCGCTGCCAGAAGCGATAACTGAAAATTACTTCCCATTCGTGGCCCAGCCATTGTTCATTGGCGGCGAAGCCGCGCCCCAAAATCGGCGCGACGCCCAAGGTTTCAAAATAACCGGGACTCACGCGAACGCCGTTGATGCTTTCCCCGTCGCCCGCGCCGCTCAAAATCCATAATCCCTGAACATAGGCCGCCATCTTTTCAAATGACCGGTTATGATCGCGAAATTCGACGAAATCGGGCCCTAACATCCCGGCGGTCCCCTGGCCGGAATGCGGCGGAGTGGCGCTGATATAGATCAGGCGCTCGCTTTTTGGATACGGCAATGGCTCCAGTAAAATCGCGTGAACCAGCGTGAAAACGACGGTGGATGCGCCGATTCCGAGGCCGAGAACGACGACGGCAGCCAGGGTGAAAGCCGGATTCCGAAACAGCATCCGGAAGGCGTAGTTCCAATCGGACATGAAATACGGTTGAATTATCGCACAATTGGCGAATTAGCGCGATAGTTTTGATAAAGCCGCCGCGCTCAACGAGCCTTGCGGGCGCCCGATCAGCGCGGCGACGTCAAAGGCGGAATGGAGACGGCCTTGAAGAGCGGCAAAGACGATCTCGCTTTCCACCACGCTTGAAAACGATCGATCGAAGGCCATGGCGTCATGCGCGCCGGCCACTTTGACGATCAAGGGAACCAGCGGCGACTGCTTGCCGCCGGTGAGCTGCTCCAGTTCGCTGGTCCAACCCATTCGGCCGCGCCACACCTCGGGACGAAGACCGTGATCGGAGGTGATGATGATCGTGGTCGAATCCCACTGGCCGGATTGCTCCAAAGCGCGTCGCAGCTCGCCTACGGTGCGATCGGCCAGGGCGAGATTATCGGTGTAGCTCAGCGATGAATCGAGGCTGAAATCGCCGCGTTTTGCGTCATAAATCGCGAAAAGATGCGGGATAGGGAAATGCGCGAACAAAAGATCGATCCGGGGATCCGCGGCCATGGAGTAAACCAGATCGCGGATGCGGAAATACTGCTTCTGCTGCCGCCCCTGTACGTATCGGTCGCGCCCGCCGGCCGAGCCTGATTCCGACGTTCCGCGGCGAAAAATGTCGGCGAGACTGGTCCCTTGCAGCGCGAAAAGAAACGGAATGGACCGCGCCGGGCCCGCTTCATCCACGCTGGTCTCACGAAGAAGAGCCGCGGTGGGATATCCGCTGGGCACTTCGACGCAGTTGACCAGCTCATCGCCCAGCACGCGGCAGTAGGGATGATGCCAGCCGATAAGGGCGGCGTTGAATCCGGCGGCGCGCGCCCGTTTAAAGACATTGGGCTCGTCGCGCCAGCTTACGCCGTTTTTCGAATCCGCCAAATAGACGCGCAGCGTGGAGGCGTCCACCAGATCGGCGCGGGAAAAAAGTTTTCCGGAAATGAGCGACGGTATCGCGAGCGTGGTCCAGCCGGCGGTCTGTTCCGCGGCCGAAGCGGTAAAGGATTCGGCGCGCAGCCGATCGAGTTCCGGCAGATCCACTTTAGGGCGGCGCAGATCGAAAGCGAGGCGCTGATCGAACTCGTCGAACACCACCCAGAGGACGCGATGGCCCGATCCATGGCGGGCGAGCATGGGGGCGGGCGGTTTGGGGCGGAAAGCGGATTCGGGCTCGGCTGTGGGGCGGCCCCAGGTGAAATCGATCAGCAGCGAGGGGAACAGAAGCGTGAGCACCAGCGTGATTCGCCGCGCCGCACGCACAACGCGCGGATTGCCGGCCAGCGCCAGCGCCACGCCAGAGGCGAGAATCGCTTCAATACAGATGATTACGATGTTGGTGGCGAGATCGTAGGCGGCGCCCTCGGTGTTCCAATATTGGCGGACCGATTCGAGGGGAAACATCAGCGCCAGCAGGAATCCGCAATAGCCGAATTTCAGCTTGAGCGGCGACGGATTTCGCTCCACCCATCGCCAGGCGGCGTAAAAAGCGAGACTCAGCAGGCAGGCGGCGGCGATGGTGGCGACCAGCAGCGCGGGCGTTTCCGGCGCGGTGCGGTAATAGTTCATGGAGCGTTCCTGCAAATGCTCCAGATCGTACCAGCGGCGGAGGAAGCAGAGATTTCCGGCGGAAAAACAGACCAGCAGATTATTTAGCTGATGGCGCGCCGCCGGCGATAAAGATAAATCCATCGTTCCATTCCGTCGATTCTCGTCGAGCTGACCAGATCGAAGCGCGCGCTTGCGGCTGCTTCGAAGCACTCGCGCGTCAGATGCGAGTACAGCCGGTCGCGCCCCCGCACGATGCGCTTGAAACAAGGATCGTCGGAACCGACAAATTCGATTAGGAGGTAGTCGCGCGTAAGCTCTTCGGCCAGGGCGAACAACTCCTCCAGCGGGATGCGCTCGGTCACCAGAATGTGATGCAGCACGGCGAGCATCATCACCAGATCAAAGCCATGTCGCGCGCGAGCGAGAAACGGCGCGCATTCGCGGTTCCGCCATCCCATTGCGGGGGTGGGACGTGTCAGATCGACCACCAGCGGGAGCACGTTCAAGCTCCGTTTGGAAGCTTCGCACCAGATCGCGCCGGCGCAGGCTTCATCGGAATCGATCGCCACGACCGAGGCGCCGGTTCCCGCGGCGAGAAAGCTGAAGTGTCCCTGATTGGCGCCGGCGTCGAAGACCTCGCGGGGACGGGCGATGGCCAAGGCATCGCGGACGAGTTGTTCTTTTTGGGCGAACTGCGAAGGCGTGTAGGAAACCGCGGCGGTGCGCTCCGGCGCGATGTAGCCGGACCATTTCGAAGCGCGGCGCGCCGGCGCGAGCGATCGTAACTGGCGCGCGCAACCGCGCAAAATCCGATCCAGAATGAACCGCGCCTGGCCGGCCGAAGCGGCAAGTTTGGGGCGATAGGTGGAAGGGGTTTCGCGCCCGCTCAGCCATTTGGGAATCGAGACCAGATTGAGGTACGGCGGAAGCAGGCGGCGGAGCGGCCCGAGCAAGCGATAGACGGCCTCTGGCTCCAGCCCGTCGCGCTGCGCCGCAAAGATCGATGCCAGCGGTATCCGCGTTTCGCGGTTGGCCAGAAGCGGCAGCAGAAAGGTTCGCGTGAACTGCCCGTAGGCAAGCCAGGTGGGGTCGCGCGGATCGCGCGATTCGAAAGAAAGCACGTCCACGAACACCGGACGGCTGCCGCGAAACAAAACGTTGTAGGGGGTCGCGTCTTTGATCCCGTAGCCTTCCTCCAGCGCGGAGCGGGCCAGCTCAATGGTGAGCTCACCCGCGGCATGGAGCATTTCAGGCGGCCACTCGCAAGGGTAACTCGGAAACGGGATGCGCTCGTGCTCGTAGAGATGATCGCTAAGCCGCAGCGAACCGACCAGCGCGCCTCGCCCGATTGCCCGGGCGGCGGTTTTGGTCGCAAGGAACGCTTCGAGACCGGCGGCGTCTTCCGGATTGACCTGGCGCAGAATGCGCTTGCCGTCCTCAAAGAGCGTTCCCGCGGGATCGCGGAACGATTGCGGGGAGGGGGTCCTCGCTTCCGCCGCTTCGCCGATCAGCATGACCGCTTAGCGGCGGCGCTTCCAAACGCGGTCGAGCAATTTACGAAGATAGAACGTGCCGCCGAGAAACGCCGCGTAAAACGCCTGGTACAGAAAGGCTCCGGTGCCCGGGTCGGCATAGCCGTAGGCTTTGGCCGGCGTGAATAATAGCAGCGGCAGGAATGCAAAGAGCAGGGTTGTTTTCGCGCGTGTGGAGGATTTCCGTGCAGTCACTTGTGGTTCGCCCTTGTTAAGTAGTTCTACTCAGTAATCCATCGTCGCCGGCGTGGTTTCACAATAGGCTCCGGGGACGGCTTAAGTCGTTTTTTAAGGACCCTAGTACGCCTTCAGGTGAATTCCCGTTGCGCGTTCGCCGCGGTTATCGCTCTCATTCAAAATTTCTATTCGCGGTTACATGGGGCGCGAACTATCATGTAGAAATGAGCCACGCCGCTAAGACGCCCAAAGACGTTCTTGATTTTGCCAAGAAAAACGATGCCAGGCAGTTGGACCTGCGCTTTACCGATCTTCCCGGGTTGCAGCATCATGTTTCTTATCCCATGAGCGAGCTCGATGAAGACTCGTTCGAGCAGGGTTTTGGAATGGACGGATCGAGTATCCGGGGTTGGGCGGCCATCAATGAGAGCGATATGCTGCTCATTCCCGATGCCAGCACCGCTTTCATGGACCCATTTTATGAAACGAAAACCCTGACGATGACCTGCGACGTGATCGATCCGATCACGCGGCAGCATTATGACCGCGACCCGCGCTGGATCGCGCGCAAGGCCGAGATGTACCTGAAAAACTCCGGGCTGGCCGATACGGCATACTTCGGCGCGGAAGCCGAATTTTTCATTTTCGACAACGTCCGGTTCGACCAGAACGCGCACGAGGGATATTACTTCATCGATGCGGAAGAAGGGCGCTGGAATTCGAGCCGCGAGACGAACAACCTCGGCTACCGGCCGCGGTTTAAGGAAGGATATTTTCCGGTCCCGCCGACTGATCATTATCAGGACCTGCGCGCCGAAATGGTGGAGACCATGATCCGCTGCGGGCTGAACATCGAGTGCCATCATCATGAAGTGGCGACCGGCGGGCAATGCGAGATCGATCAGCGCTTCGATACGTTGATCCGCTCGGCGGACAACATGATGATTTACAAGTACGCGATCCGCAACGTCGCCTATCAATACGGCAAGAGCGTGACGTTCATGCCCAAGCCGCTGTTTGGCGATAACGGCAGCGGGATGCACACTCATCAGAGCCTGTGGAAAGGCGGGCAGCCGCTGTTTGCCGGCGATATGTACGCAGGCCTGAGCCAGATGGCGCTGTGGTATATCGGCGGATTACTGAAGCACGCGCGCGCGCTGTCGGCCATCATCGCGCCGACGACCAACAGCTACAAGCGTCTGGTCCCGGGCTATGAAGCGCCGGTGAATCTGGCGTATTCGCGGCGCAACCGCTCGGCCGCGGTGCGCATCCCGATGTATTCGGCGAGTCCGAAGGCCAAGCGCGTCGAGTTCCGCCCGCCGGACCCGAGCTCGAATCCCTATCTGGCCTTCGCGGCGATGATGATGGCGGGGCTGGACGGCGTGATCAACAAGATCGATCCGGGCGAGCCGCTCGATAAGGACATCTACGATCTTTCGCCGGAGGAGATGAAGAGTGTTCCCTCGATGCCGGCGTCGCTGGAAGAAGCGCTGCAATGCCTGGAGGACGACCACGCCTTCCTGCTGAAGGGCGACGTGTTCAGCGAGGAGTTGCTGGAGACGTTTATCGCCTATAAGCGCAAGAACGAATCGGACGCGGTGCGGCTGCGGCCGCATCCCTACGAGTTCGCGCTGTACTACGATATTTAGCCGCGGGCATTCATGCCGCCGGGGCGGATCTGAAGATCCGCCTTCTCCGCTATCCGGATAGGAATTCTTTCAGGCGCAGCGCGTTTTGGGCGGCGTAGCCGGATTGGTCGTTATCGAAGTAGACATATGAGGCGCGCAGGTTCCACTCTCGCAGGCGGCGCCGCCAGGCGCGCAGCGACGTATCGGAATAGCTGCCCTGATATTTCCCGCCGGGACCGTGCAGGCGGATGTAGGTGAAATCCGCCGTGATTTCGAGCGGGGATTGGAATCCGGCGAGATCGAAAATGCAGTAAGCCGATTTGTGACGGCGCAGCAGCGCGTAGATTCGCGCGTCGTTCCAGCTCGGATCGCGAAATTCGAACGCGTAGCGATGGCCGGAGGGGAGCGCTTCGAGAAAATGTTCAAGACGCTCCGGATTTATGCGGAAATTCGGAGGTAATTGAAAAACGATCGGGCCCAGCTTGCGGCCCAGAAGCTTGGCGCGATCGAAGAAGCGGCCGATGCCGCGACCGGTATCGGTAAGTTTTTTCATGTGGGTAAGAAAGCGGCTGCCTTTGAGCGCGAAGCGAAAATTCGCGGGCGTGCCGGATCGCCAGAGTTCGAGGGCGGCCTCGCCCGGAAGCTTATAGAACGTATTGTTCAGCTCCACCGTATCGAAATGCCGCGCGTAGAATTCGAGCATTTTCGACGCCGGCGTTTTCGGCGGATAAAACGGGCCGATCCAGTGTTTGTAGTGCCAGCCGGAGGTGCCGATGCGGATTGGCACGGTATCAGGGAAGCATGCGGCCGCCGGTCATATCGACGACGCTGCCGGTGACGTAGCTTGATTCCGGACTGGCCAGAAAAACATAGACCGGAGCGAGCTCGGCCGGCTGCGCGGGACGCCCGAGCAGGCTTTTTTCGCCGAAGTTTTTCACTTTATCCTCCTCAAAGGAGGCGGGAATCAGCGGCGTCCAGACGGGACCCGGCGCGACGGCATTGACGCGGATGCCGCCTTCCATCGCCATCGAGGCTAGAGCTTTCGTGAACGTCACGATCGCGCCCTTGGTGGCGGCGTAGGCGAGCAGTTCGGGATTGGGCTGATAGGCCTGCACCGAGGCGGTATTGATGATCGAGCCGCCGGTCTGCATCCGCGGCAGCGCGTGGCGCGCCAGATAAAACATCGCGTAAATATTTGTTTTAAACGTCCGGTCCCATTCTTCGGGCGACCACTCCTCGATGTGCTGATGCTTGGTTTGGATGCCGGCGTTGTTGACCAGAATATCGAGACGCCCCCACTCGCGGAAGGCGCGATCGACCAGTTCCCGGCAGTGCGGCTCTTCGCCGATATCGCCGGGGGCCAACACGGGTCTGCGCCCGGCTTCCCGCACCCAGCTCCCGGTTTCCTCTGCGTCCTCCTGTTCGTTCAGGAAAGAGATCAGCACGTCGGCGCCCTCTCTTGCGTAGGCGATCGCGACGGCGCGCCCGATGCCGCTATCGGCGCCCGTGATCAGCGCGACTTTGCCTTGCAATCGGCCGTAACCGCGATAACTTTTCTCGCCGTGATCGGGCTTGGGGCTCATCTCTTGTTCCGTGCCCGGCAGTTCCTGATTCTGGGCCGGAAATGGGGGCTTTTCGCCTTTGGTGCGTGGATCGACAGTTTCGACAGGTGTGTGCTTCATGCCGGATGCTTAAGCAAACGGCGTACCGCTCACTCCACCGAAAAGGGCTGCTTTATTTCGAATTTCTGATTGCCGATTTTATCTTCAACCGACACGACCAGGGTGTAGACGGCTTTGGTAACGTTCGGGTCCAGGCTCACGCTGAGCACGCCGGGGACGTAGCGTTGCGGATAAAAAGATTCCTTTGATTCGGAGGCGGCATCGGGCTGCGCGAACACCTGCTTGCCCGAAGCATCGAGAATTGCGAGTCCATAAGACACCGAAAAGCGATTATTTTCGCCGAATTTGTAGCCTACAATGTCAAATTTGGCCCATAACATCTCTCCCGGGCGGTACACCGGATTGCGCATCGGAAACGGATCGTTTTCGGCGCGCATCATGGCGAAATTTCGCACGGCGAGCGTGTCGCTCGGCTGCACGTCGTGGCCCTTGACTTTAAAGGCGAGGCTGGTGGAAATTTCCGATCCGGCGATTTCGTCCTTGACGGTTACGGGAATGTGATAATCGCCGGAAGGCGCAAAGGCGGGGACGACGAAGCTCGCGAGAAACTTCGGACGCCAATCTTTATCCTGCGGCAGGACTTCTTCCTCGATTTTCCCGGAAAGATCTTTCTGCACCGGGATGCCCGCCGGATCGACGACGCGCATCCGCCAGGAAAGATCGACGCTTTGCTTTTCGTCCTTTTTGAGCGTGGCGTATCCGCGGATGCGGCAACTAAAATAGGCGGTTTCGCCGGGAACGAACTCGTAATTGGGCGCGAGCACCGGGCCGTCCTCGAACTGGTGCAGGGCGACGCGATCGAAGGCCAGCTTCGGCTGGGCGCGCAGCGCCGCCACGGCGAAAAACGCCAGCGCGAAACTGCGAAATGCTGTCACGAAAACTTACCTCTTCGAGCTTGGCGAAGCTCCAGGATTCCGGGACGGAGCCGCGGGCATCGGCGTATCGACGCCGGTATCGGTGTCCATGCGAAGCGGAAGCTCGATGTAGGCGACTTTCTCCAGGCCGGGCTCGCCGCCGTCGGTGATGCGCAATTTGTACGATCCAAAGGGAACGTCGAAAACGAGCCTGCCCTGTTGCGTTTGCGCGGCGGGAAGCGTGCGAAGCAGCCCGAACCAGTTATCCACGCCCTCGCCGTTATCCAGTTCCGGATAGGTCTGTCCCTTTTGATCCTCCAGCGTGAACAGCGGAACGGAGATCTCCCTGCCGCCGCCGTTGGTGACCGATATGGTCACCAAAAGAAAGCGCTGTTCGGGAAAACGCATCTTGAATTCGCTGCCCAATTGACTTCGCCAGCCGGTTTCGATGACATTGTATGTCAGTGGACCGACCGTGGCGCGCTCGCCCATTTGAAAATCGACCCGCGTCTGCTCCTGCTTGTTGGCGCACGCGGCGAGCGCGAGGACGGCGGGCAACAGGGCCAACAACTGTAGCGGTTTAAACATGAGGATCACCCCACAATCTAACTGTTATTTCCGGCGAAGGCAATTCCTCACTGTACTATTGTTTTCGCTGGCCTGCGCGACCGCGGCATGGCCGTATCAATCTGAGCATCCGCTGACCGGACGCCGCATCGCGCCGGTGATGGGTGCCAGCGGCGCGGATTGGCTGGAGCGCGGCGAGCGTGAAAGCGAAGAGCATCCCGACCAGGCTTTGGAGGCGGTCGGCATCAAGCCGGGGATAGCGGCGGCCGATGTCGGCGCGGGCACCGGATACATCACGCTACGGCTGGCGCGGCGCGTCGGACCGTCGGGAAAAGTTTATGCCAACGATATTCAGCCGGAGATGTTGCGGATGCTGCGCCAGAACGCGGCGCGCGCGGGATTGAAGAATATCGAAACCGTGCTCGGCACCGAAAGCGATCCGAAACTTCCCTTTGGCGCGCTGGATTTGATTTTACTGGTCGACGTGTATCACGAATTTTCGCAGCCGCAGAAGATGCTGGAAAAAATGCGCGACGATCTTAAGCCGAACGGGAGATTGGTGCTGCTCGAATATCGCAAGGAAGATCCGAGAATTCCCATCCGGCCGGAGCACAAAATGAGCGTCGCCGAAGTAAAGACGGAGCTGGAAGCGGAGGGTTTCCATCTGGACCAGGTTCTGGAAGTTTTGCCTCGCCAGCACATTCTGATTCTCACCAAGGCGGCGGTGCAATGAATCCGCAGACCAGCCCCGATACGCTGCCGTATTTACTGGAAGCCGTGGTGGGCGGCGCCATCGGCGCGTTTATCGCGATTGCCGCCAGCTTTCTTGGAAAGCGCGCGCTGAAATTTTTTCCGGACATTTTGCTGGGCGCGGCGGGATACATCGGAGGCGTCGCGCTTACGCCGTATATCCCCTGGCATCAGAACACGATTCAATACCGGGTGGGCGACGCGGTGATTCGCAGCACCACCAGGCATATCCAGTATCCCTACCGGGTGGGATTTATCGCGGCGGTGTTGCTGCCGGTGATTTATGAAGTCATCCGGTATTTCGTCGAACGCCGCAGCGCGAAGGCGTAAGCCCGAAGGCTTACGCTTCCGGGATTACTGACCCGCGCCGGATGCGCGCACGGTCGGATACTTGATGCCGAGCTGCTCCAGATACGTATCGTATTTCGAAGGATCGTAGTAGAACTTCTTCATCTGGTCGCGATACTTTGCCATGGTGGCGGCGTTCAGCCAGATGGCCGGCTTGTCGTCGGGCCGCAGCAGCGAAACATATTTCTGATTCTTGGTCTGAACGTTGTTGAAGTAATCCCAGGCCGACTTGACAAGATCGGGATGAGTAAGAATGTCGATCATCGTCATGGCCTGCACCTTCGCGCCGGCGATGACGCCCTTGTGCGCGATCGGCGTGGCCATCGAGATCGCGTTGGCCCAGTTGTGGCCGGGACCGCCGGGAATATTCGACGGATAGCGAAGCGTCACCGTGGGGACGTTCCAGGAGACGTCGCCGATATCGTCGGAGCCTCCGCCCATCGGCTGATTCTGGCCGCCTCCCTCTTCGCCGGTGTTGTCATTCGATTGCTCGCGCGGCGGGCGCAGCGGCGGAATCTTGGTCGCCAGCCCGCGGACCGGCTGTTTCAGCTCGGCTTGAAAGGCCCTGGCGAGCTTCTGGTCGTCCTCGGACCACTGCGGCAGGCCAACCTTCTGAATATTGGCATACATCGCCTCGGCGATCGGCTTGTTGAAATAGCCGGGCCAGGCGCTGCCGAGAACCCGTTCGGTGTAATCGGTGTCGGTCATCATGGTGGCGGCTTTGGCCATGTTGTCGCCGATGTGCCACAAGTTCATGATGTGGTCGTAATCGGCTTCACGGAAATAAAACCAGATGGCTGCGTTGGGCGGGACGACGTTGGGCTGATCGCCGCCGTTGGTGATCACGTAAT
Organism: Terriglobia bacterium; assembly: GCA_021325175.1. GTDB lineage: Bacteria > Acidobacteriota > Terriglobia > Bryobacterales > Bryobacteraceae > Palsa-187. The sequence goes on along the minus strand of JAJPHS010000142.1, from coordinate 17,957 downwards.
GGACGCGCGTCGCCAGGCGCAGATGCTCGCGGCGGAATTCGTAGCCGATGCTCATCAGCTCCGCCGCGTCGAGCGCGCTGCGTCCCCGCCACGGCGCGCCGGCCGCGTGCGCGCTTTCTCCCTGGAACGAATATTCCACCGAAACGAGCCCGTTCTGCGGGCTGGGTCCATAGGAAACGCCGAGATTGTTGGCGACATGGCAGAACAGGACGACGTCGACATCCTTGAACATGCCGGCGCGCACGTAATAGGCCTTGGTGCCGACCAGCTCTTCGGCGACGCCCGGCCACAGGCGGATGGTGCCCTGAAGGTGCTCGCGCTGCATGACGTTCTTGACGGCGAGCGCGGCGATGATATTTAGGGGCACGCCGGAGTTGTGGCCCTCGCCGTGACCGGGCGCGCCTTCGATCATCGGGTCATGGTAAGCGACGCCGGGTTTTTGCGACGCCTGCGGGATATCGTCGATATCGGAGCCAAGCGAGATCACCGGCTTGCCGCTTCCCCAGGACGCGACCCAGGCGGTGGGGATGCCGGCGTAATTGCGCTCGATCTTAAATCCTTCTTTTTCGAGAATGCCGGTAAGGTACTTGGAGGTCTCGAATTCCTGAAAGCCGAGTTCGCCGAAGCTGAAGACGCTATCGACCATGACCTGCGCCTGCTTCTTCATGTGATCGATTTCCCCCATCAGGTCGGCCTTGATCGCCGCCTCTTTTTCGGGGGTAATCGTGTTCTGGCCGAAGGCGCTGGCGGCCACCAGCAGGAACGCCAGACTGTATTTGTACATCGGATCTCCTTTCGCGAGAAATTCTCAGAATATTGATTTATCGCCGAGAGTGCAAGCGTGGCGAAATTGCGGGGCCGCCTAAACGGCTTCTTTCCGCGCGCGCGAGCCCCACTGCCGCACCTGCGCGCGGCGGTGCGGCGGCATCGTGCTGACCGCCTCGATGCAGCGGCTGAACATCTCGCGCGCTTCACCGGACCGGTTCAACTGCTTCAGCGCGAGGCCATACCAGTACAGCCCCTCGGGGTCGTACGGGCGGCGATCAGTGAACTTGGCGAGCGCCCCGGCGGCCTCTCCGGGACGCGATAGCGCCAGATAAGCCGCGCCCAGCTCGCGCCATACCTCATTTTGCGCGAGCTTGTCGTCGAGCCCGGCGGCGATTTTCAAATGATGGATTGCGTCCTCGAAGCGCTGCTGCTCGCGCGCGATCCCGCCGAGCTGCATGTGGGCGTCGGCGAAGGACGGATCGATTTCGACGGCGCGCTCAAATCGCGCGATCGCGTCGCTGTACTGGCGCCGCGTCCGATGAATCAAGCCGAGCTGGTACTGCGCGTCGGCATCGTGCGGATTATTCGCCGCGATTTCAAGCTGCTGCTGAAAATGCTGCCGCGAGCGCAAGCCCGCGCCGAGATCGCGCAGGCGCGATCCGAAGATGAAATAGAGATAGATCAGCACCAGCGGCGAGGCCAGCAAATAAAGCGCGCCGCCCAGGAACGCCATCACCGCCATGCCGAGCACGCCCGCGCCCCAACCGGCCAGCGTGATGCCGATGGCCGGCGCGGTTCCCGAGCCGTACATCGTCCGCACGCCGATGGCCAGCAGCAAAGTGAAATATAAGTTGACAGCCAGATAAAACCAGGGATTGTCGAGCGGCAGATCGGTGAAGGCGCGCAGAACGGCCAGCGGCAGATATCCGGCGGCCCAGGCGCTCATCGCCAGCATCAGCAGCGATACGTAGTCGGTGTTCAGCAGCACGGCGAAGCTGCCGTATCCGGCCATGGCGCGGATGAGGAGAATCGCCGGGACCATCACAATGGCTACCGTCAGCAGCGGCGCCAGATACGCGCCCGGCATCCAGGCGATGAATCCCAGCAGGGCGGAGAACGGAACGCGCAGCGGGACGTCGCGCCAGTGCAGCAGCACGGAAACACACAGGGCCGCGGCGACGGCGATCCACAGCCGCCCGCGATCGAGAATCCGGCCCATCGCCGCGGCGGGTTTGAGATATATAAGGAAGAAATCAGCCAATCGCGTATGCCAAACTAAAATTTGTGACCGTCAAATCCAAGATTCGATCCACTACCATTTTGTCCGTTCGCCGCGATGGAAAGGTGGTGATGGCCGGCGACGGACAAGTCACCGCGGGTTCGGAGGTGCTGAAAGCGTCGGCGAAAAAGCTGCGCCGGCTGTACGGCGGAAAGATTATTGCCGGATTTGCGGGCGCGACGGCGGACGCCTTCGCGCTTTTTTCGCGATTCGAAACCAAGCTCGAACAGCATAATGGAAATCTGGCCCGTTCGGTGGTGGAGCTGGCCAAGGACTGGCGCACCGATCGGATGCTGCGCCATCTGGAAGCGCTGCTGCTGGTGGCTGATCCCCACGACACCTACATCGTCAGCGGAACCGGCGACGTGATCGAGCCGGACAACGAGGTCGCCGCCATCGGCTCGGGCGGGCCGTTCGCCAAAGCCGCGGCCACGGCGCTGATCGAAAATACGAAACTTTCCGCGCGGCAGATCGTCGAAAAGGCCATGGCGATCGCCGGCAAGATCTGCATCTACACCAACGACAATATCGTTTATGAGGAGCTTGGCTGATGGTCATCTATTTGCCCGCGCAAGCCGCCGAAGATACTCCGGTGCTCGATGAACTGACGCCGCGGGAGATCGTTCGCGAGCTGGATAAATACGTCATCGGGCAGGCGGACGCCAAGCGCGCGGTGGCGATCGCGCTGCGCAACCGCATCCGCCGGCAGAAACTCGATCCGGAAATGGCGGACGAGGTGATGCCGAAAAATATTCTGATGATCGGGCCGACCGGCGTCGGGAAAACGGAGCTGGCGCGGCGTCTGGCCAAGCTGGCAAGCTCGCCGTTCTTGAAAGTGGAGGCGAGCAAGTTCACCGAGGTCGGCTATGTCGGGCGCGACGTCGAATCGATGATTCGCGACCTGGTGGAAATCGCCATTGATATGGTCCGCGAGGAGCGGTTAAGCGAAGTGGGCGAGCGCGCCGAGCGCAACGCCGAGGAGCGCCTGCTCGATCTGCTGATGCCGGCGCAGCCGGAGCCCACCGAATCCGCCGATCGCACCAGAGAAAAGCTGCGCGAAAAATTGCGGGCGGGAAAACTTGACGACCGGCAGGTTGAAATCGATGTAAAGGAGCGCGGGCCGACGTTTGAGGTTTCCACTCCCAACGGCGTCGAGGAGATGGACATCAATCTCAAGGAGATGCTACCCGGGCTGTTCGGCGGGCGCACGCGCAAGCGCAAAATGCGCGTCGGCGAGGCAATGGATTACCTGGTCCAGGAAGAAGAGCAGAAGCTGGTCGACATGGATCAGGTGACGCGCGTCGCGATCGAGCGCGTGGAGCGAAGCGGCATCGTGTTTCTGGATGAGATCGATAAAATCGCCGGACGCGAGGCCGGGCATGGTCCGGACGTCAGCCGCGAAGGCGTGCAGCGCGATATTCTGCCCATCGTTGAGGGAACCAGCGTCAACACGCGCTACGGCTTCGTTCGCACCGATCATATTCTGTTCATCGCCGCCGGCGCCTTTCACGTTTCGAAGCCCAGCGATCTGATTCCCGAATTGCAGGGCCGCTTCCCCATCCGGGTCGAGCTGAAATCGCTGAATGAGCAGGATTTTATTCGCATCCTGAAAGAGCCCAAGAACGCGCTGATCAAGCAGTATCAGGCGCTGCTCGATACCGAAGGCATCAAGCTGACCTTCACCGAGGACGCGCTGGAGGAAATCGCCGCGTTCGCCGCGCGGGTGAATGAATCGACGGAAAATATCGGGGCGCGCCGGCTGCACACCATTCTCGAAAAGCTGCTGGAGGAGGTTTCCTTCGACGGCCCGGATTTGAAAAAGAAAGTTGTCCGGATCGACGCGGCTTATGTTCGCAAGCAGCTCGCCGAGATCGTCAAGGACCAGGATCTGACCCGGTACATTCTGTGAATCGTCCGCGCGGCGTACGCCGCCTGCTTGTCGCGCCGCTGGTTCTGGCCGGCTGCGGATACATCGGACCGCCGCAAGCGCCTTCGCTTGCGATCCCGCAGCGCATCGTCGACCTCACCGTGGCCGAGCGCGGCGATCAGATCCTGGCGCAGTTCACCATTCCCTCGATGAGTACGCAGGGGTTGCCGCTCGATTCGATTCGCTCGGTCGATTTGCGCGCCGGGGTGACGCCGAATCCGTGGAATCAAGCCGTTTGGGAAGCGTCGGCGTCGCGAATCGAAATTCCGGCATCCGCGCCCGGCGCGTTGAGCAAGGCAATTCCCTTGAATAAAGACTGGATCGGCAAGGAAGTGACCATTGGCGTGCGCGCCACGGGACCAAAGGGGAAAACTTCGGACTGGTCGAATCTGCGTCAGCTCACCATTGCGCCGCCGCTCGCCGCGCCGGCCGATTTCAAGGCGGAAAACACGCCGCGAGGAGTCGAGCTGTCCTGGCGCAGTTCGGCGCCGCATTATCATATTTTCCGCGCGACGGGCGACGCGGCGCCGGAGCTGCTGGCCGACTCGGATCAGACGAGCTGGCTCGATTCCGCAATCGAATACGGCGCATCATACCGCTATTACGTGCAGGGCTTCAGCGGGGAGCTGCAACAGAGCCCGGTGGCCGGTCCACAAACAATCACGCCCGAGGACGTGTTCGCGCCCGCGATCCCCTCCGGTCTGGCGGCCGAGCAGGGGACGAACGCTATCGAGCTTTCCTGGGAGCGCAACACCGAGCCGCGATTTCAGGGGTACAACGTATATCGGTCCGTGGACGGCGGGCCATTTGTAAAGATTGCGTCGCGGATCACGGCGCCCACCTATTCCGATCACGACATATCCTCCGGAAAGAAATACCGTTATCAGGTGTCGGCGGTAGCCACCAACGGCAAGGAAAGCGACCGGTCCCAGCCGGTGGAAATCACCGCGCAGTAGCCCTCCCGACACATGTGTAGCCGGAAATCACGCGAAAAAGTCACTATATAGCTCGAACTTTTCTTTGTCTTTCGACGTCCAAGCTCACATGGCGTTGTTCGAGGACGTTCGTTTCAGCCTTCGCGCGATGGCCGGGAATCCGGGATTCACGGCGACGGCGGTGTTGGCGCTGGCCCTCGGAATCGGCGCCAACGCGACCGTTTTCGCCATCGCCGACGGCGTTCTGTATAAAGGAATGCCGTTCGTAAACGATCACATTCTGTTCCTTTCGAGCAGAAATGCCAGTTGGGGACAGCAGAGGCGCGGAGTATCCTGGCCCGATTTTCGCGACTTCCGCGAACACGTGAAGACGATGGACGGGATGGCCCTGTTCCAGTTCAATGCCAGCAACGTGAGCGACAAGTCCGGCTTGCCCACGCGCTACAACGTCGCGGTCATGAGCGCCGGAACGTTCGGGTTGATCGATCAAAAGCCGATTCTGGGACGCGGCTTCATTGCCGAGGATGAGCATCCGGGCACGGATCAGACCGTAATTCTGGGCTACGGTGTCTGGGAAAACCGGTATGGAAAAGACCCGAACATATTAGGCAAGTCAATCCGCGTTAATGACCAGCCGGCGACAATCATCGGCGTGATGCGGAACGGTCTGCGTTTTCCGTATGACACCGATATGTGGATGGCGCTGCGCCCCGGCGATAATTTCGACAAACGCGAAAATCGCTTTTACGGCGCTATCGGCCGGCTCGCGGCGGGCGCAACGGAAAAATTGGCCGCCGCGGAAATGAACGCGATCGCGCATAATCTTCAGGCGGCGTATCCGGCGACGAATCAAGGCGTCGAAACCGTGCTGCACACCCAAACCGAGGATTTCAACGGGCCGGAGATATTTCTGCTGATGGTGGCGCTGATGGGCGCGGTGGGATTCGTGCTGCTGATCGCGTGCGCCAATGTCGCCAATCTCCTGCTGGCCCGCGCGGTCGATCGGGCGCGCGAAATTTCCATCCGCATCGCGCTCGGCGCGGGACGATGGCGCATCATCCGGCAGCTTCTGGTTGAAAGCGTGATGCTGTCGATCCTGGGCGGAGCCCTCGGTTATTTCATTTCCATCTGGGGTGTGCGAGCCTTCGACGCCGCGGTGCGCGATCGCATTCCGGTTTGGATGAATTTTGCGATGGATTGGCGCGGATTCGCGTTTCTTGGCGCGATTTCGATCGGTACGGGCGTATTCTTCGGCCTGGCTCCGGCGCTGCGTCTTTCGCGTCTCGATGTGAACACGTCTTTGAAGGATCAGAGCCGCGGTTCGAGCACGGGCAGGCGCGGCCGTTACCTGTCGAGCATTCTGGTGATCGCGGAAATGGCGCTGGCGGTTGTGCTGCTCGCGGGCGCGGGCCTGATGATCCGCAGCTTTCTGAACGTGTACACGATGGAAACCGGCGTGAATCCGAAAAACGTTCTGGTAATGCGGCTGTTCCTGCCGCAGGCGCGCTATCCGAAGGATGCCGATGAGATTGCATTTCACGATCGCCTGAAGGAACGGCTCGACGCGCTGCCCGGCGTGCAGGTCTCTTCCATCTCGATTACGATGCCCACCGGCGGCGCGATGGATGAGCCATATGAAATCGAGGGCAGGCCTCCGGTCGATGAAAAGCGCCGCCCCACGATCGGAGAGCTGGTGATCAGTCCCGATTATTTCCGCGCGATGGACGTAAAGATCCAGCGCGGCCGCGCTTTCGCGGAATCAGACGGAGTTGCCGGGCCTCCGGTGGTGATTGTGAACCAGCGTTTCGTCGAGAAATTTTTCCCAAATCAGGACCCGATCGGCAAACGGCTCCGCGTGTTCCAAGTCCCCGGCTCGATGGCGCAGGATAAGCCCGGACCGTGGCTTACGATCGTCGGAGTCACGCCGAATATTTTGCAGAATCTGCCGAATCAGAACGAGACGCGCGAGTTGACAGCCCTGATCTATGTTCCTTATCGCCAGTTTCCGCTCCGGGACATGTCGCTGATGGCGCGAACCACGGTGCCGCCGGACAGTCTTGGAGCCGCGTTTCGCAGGGAGGTCGCCGCGCTCGATGAAGACATGGTGCTCTACAATCTGCGGTCGCTTGAAGAACGGCTCGACTTGAACAACTGGCCGCAGAAAGTATTCGGCAGCCTGTTCGCGATTTTCGCGCTGGTCGCGCTGGTGCTCGCCTCGGTGGGATTGTACGCGGTGATTTCGCATTCGGTGAGCCAGCGGACGCAGGAGATCGGGCTGAGAATGGCGCTGGGCGCGACCTCGCGGCGAATTTTGCAGCTTGTCTTTATGCAGGGCCTGCGGCAGCTTTTGATGGGACTGGCGATCGGACTGGCGGCGGCGATCGCGCTGACGCGCGTGCTCGGCTGGCTGCTGATCGGCGTGTCGCCGCACGATCCGCTGACGCTGGGGATGGTGACGCTGGTGCTCGGCGCGGCGGCGTTTCTGGGATGCCTGCTGCCAGCGCGGCGCGCGATGCGCGTCGATCCGGTCGTCGCGCTGCGGAATGAATAGACTACACTTGAGCCATGTGGCGTTTCGCCGCGATTCTGGCGCTGGCCGCGGTCTGCGCCGCGCAGCCGCCGGTTCCCTCCGTCACGAATTACCGGCGTCTGAAACCAGACCATTTTTCCGATCTGCCGCGGCCGATTGTTTCTGTTCTGGGCGCGCGAGGCTGCCTGATCCCGCAGCCATCGGCCGGTGGACCGCCGCGCAATGTGATTCACGGCGAATTTTTCCAAAAAGGCCAGACCGCGTGGGCGGTGGTCTGTAGCGCCAGAGGCGTCAGCTCGATTCTGGTGTTTCGCGGCGGCGCGGATACACATCCGGCCGAGGTGGGGAAATGGCCGGAGGACCACTATCTTCAGCGCGGCCTGAACGGCAGCTTTTTCTACGCGCGCGAGATCAATCCGGTGGACCGGAAGTTCATCCTGGAGCATTACCGCGCCTACGGCGGCCCCAAGCCTCCGCCGATCGACCATCAGGGGATCGACGATGCGATGCTCGGAAAAGCATCGGAGGTGTATTACTGGTACCAGGGCCAATGGCGCAAGCTCACCGGCGCGGACTGACGATTCTCACCGTCGGCCACTCCACGCATCCGCTTCCGGAATTTCTGGCGATCCTCCAGGCGAACGGCGTCGAACAGGTGGCCGATGTGCGGACCATCCCCAAGTCGCGCCGCAATCCGCAATTCAACCGGGACGCCATGGCGAAGTCGCTGCCCGAACACGGGATCAGGTATCATCACCTGCCCGGCCTGGGTGGCCTGCGCCATCCACGAAAAGATTCGATCAATCTCGGTTGGAAAAACGCGAGCTTCCGCGGCTATGCCGATTACATGCAAACGCCGGAGTTCGCGGAAAATCTGGCGGAGCTGATCGATCTTGCGCGCGGGCGCCGCACCGCGATTATGTGCGCGGAAGCGGTGCCGTGGCGATGCCATCGTTCGCTGATCGGAGATGCGCTGCGCGCCCGAGGCATCGAAGTGGAGGATATCCTAAGCGCCACCGGCCGCAAACCGCACCATTTCACGCCGTTTGCGAAAATCGACGGCGAATCCGTCACCTATCCGGGAATTTTGGACGGCGGAGTTTAGATCAGCCGACGCGCGCCAGCAATTGAGGCGGCTGGACGGGGCGCTCCTCAGGCACATCCAGGCGCAGCGAAATGAGCTCGTGAATCAGTGTTCCCGCCCAGCGATAAATATTGTGCTCGCGCAGATAAGCGCGCATTCTCGCCATTCGCGCCTGTTTCTCTTCCGGCGGCATCGCCAGCGCCTGATGGATCGCCTCGGCCAGTTCCTCGGTATCGTAGGGATTTACCACCAGCGCGTCCGCCAGTTCATGGCTTGCGCCGGCGAAGCGGGAGAGAATCAGCGAGCCCTGCTCATCGGCGCGAGAGGCGACAAATTCCTTGGCGACCAGGTTCATGCCGTCATGCAGCGAGGTCACCAGGCATAAATCGGCCGCGCGGTAATACGGAAGAATTTCGTTGTGGCTGTGATGCCGCGGTAGAAAAACGATCGGCTGCCAGGCGCCGGCCTCAAAACGGCGGTTGATGCGCGCGGCTTCCTGCTCCACTTCCTCCAGCAGATCGTGATAGCGGCGGATGTGTGTGCGGCTGGGAGCGCCGATCTGCACGAAAGTGAACTGGCGGCGGTAGGACGGGAATTTTTCAAAAAACAGCTCAATCGCGCGGAAGCGCTCCGGGATGCCTTTCGTATAATCGACGCGATCGACGCCCACGCCGAGCATGGTCGCATCCACGCCCAGCTTGCGGAACAGCGCCAGGCGATCCTGGAAGGTCGCGGCGGACGCATCGCCGCAGGGGAATTTCACGCTGATCGGGAACGCGCGGACGGCGCTCAGATGCCCGCGGCGCGTCACCGCGAAGTGTTCGCGATCGATGCGCGATTCGAGCGCGCGGTCCACGGTCTCCAAAAAATTATTGCAGTGCGACTGGATGTGAAACCCGATCAGGTCGGCGCCCAGCAACCCGTCGAGCAGCTCGCGCTGCCAGGGGCAGATGCCGAACGCCTCCGGATTGGGCCACGGGATGTGCCAGAAAATCGCGACGCGCGCGTCCGGCCGCGACTCCTTGATCATGCGCGGAACCAGGGCGAAGTGATAATCCTGCACCAGCACCAGCGGATTCGCCTCGCCGGCGGCCTCTTCCAGAAACGCATCGGCGAAGCGGCGATTCACGGCCTGATAATGATCCCAATCCTGGGCGCGGAAAAGCGGCCGGGTGTGCGCAATGTGGCACAGCGGCCAAAGCCCCTCATTGGCGAATCCGAGATAAAATCCCCGCTCTTCTTCCTCGGTAAGCCAGACGCGCCGCAGCGTGTATTGTGGAGAATCGGGCGGCACGCGAATATGATCGCGCGCGTCCACCGTTTCCCGATCGGCGCTGCCGGTGCCTTGCGCGATCCAGGTGCCGTCGGTGGAGCGGAGAATCGGTTCCAGCGCGGTCACCAGACCGCTGGCCGGGATGGAACATTTTACTTCGCCATTGTTGCGGATATGCTCATAGGGTTCGCGGTTGGAAATCGCGAACATCCGGCAATGCCCGGCCTTGCTTTCGACGAACACGCGCAGGCGCTCGGCGGTCCACAGCGATTCGCCGGCGTCCCGCAGCCGCGCCTCTTCTTGCGCCGCGGCGCGGGCCGCGTGCAGAGTGGTCGCTAGCTGGGCGACTTCGCGGCTGAGCGGGCCAAAGGAATCCTCCGGCGGAAGCTCCGGCGTTTCTCCCGGCGATCCGCGGCGAACATCGCCCATCCATTGCGTGAGACGCTTCAGGGGCCGGCGCAAGCTCCATTGCAGAATCAGCAGGGTGACGCAGATGATCAGCGCCGCCTGCATGGCGAGCCCGGTGAGCGCGTTTTTCCAAAGCGCCCGCTGCCGCGATTCGATATAGGCTGCGTCATGAAAGATGGCCAGAGTTCCGGCCGGCGCTCCATTCACCGCGATCGGCAGAGCGTAGACGTGCATCAACTGGCCGTGCGACCGGAAAAATCTGGAGTGCAGATAAGCGTGCGGCGACTCGCCGAGCCGCGCCGCCAAACCGGAACTGGCCGCGATGGGCTGCGCTTGCGCGTTGTAGATAGCGACTCCGGCCAGGCGCTGCCGGTTCTGAAACGCGTTCACCAGAACCTGCAACGGCTCCGGCGATACCGGCGCCATCAGCGGCGCGGCCGATTTTTCCAGGCTCTCGGCAAGCAGCGCAGCCTGCCGTTCCAGATCCCGCCGCAGGCCGCTGGTTTCACTCTGCGTCTCATATAGGGCGATGCCCATCGACACCAAGGTCACTCCGGCGACAAGCGATAAATTCAATCGGACGCTGAGGCGCATTTGCTGGCCTTAGCCGTGAAATCAAGCAAGCCACAGGCCACTCGGCCTTTCTTCAACTTACGTTATGGATTACAAGGATTACCGGAAACATTTACGTAATTTAAGAAAACGTTTCATACCGCCGGCTCGAGAAGCAGCACATCGGAACTGAACGTCACCCGCATCGCTTCCACCGGCTTGGACCGGAACGGACGATAGATCGACCGCAAAACGTCGCGCACCGCAGACGGTGAAAGATCCGCCACGTGAGTGACGCGCTGCCGGTCAATGAGACGGAAAGCCGCAAATTCTTCGATGGTGCGCGCGGCGCGATCGCGCCCGGCGCCGCGCAGCTCGATCAGGTCGCCGGGAGCCGGAAGAGCAATCAGCAGACGGCCGCCGGGAACCAGAACGCGCCGGAATTCGCCGGCGTTCATCCGGGCGTGAATCGACCAAACCAGATCGAAGGAGCCATCGGGGTAGGGAATGAACCGGTCGGCGTTGGCCACGATCCACTCGCACTGGGGATAGCGGCGCGCGGCGAGATCGGCGGCGCGGGTGGAAATATCGATCCCGTAGCCTCGGAAGCCGATTTCGCTCGCCAGCGTTCCGAGATAGAAACCGTCGCCGCATCCGGCATCGAGCACCTGGTGAGAGCAACGGGCGATTCCCGCAATCGCCTCAACCAGCGGCCGCGTCACGCCCAGGTCGTGCAGCCTGCGCCGCGCGGCGACCACCTCCGGCGAATCTCCCGGATTGCGCGAGCGGCGATCCTGAGGTTGTAGCAGATTTACGTAGCCGCTGCGCGCGATATCAAAGCAGTGCCCGCGAGGGCAAATAAGTGTGTGCTCCCGTTGTTGGAGCGGCGCGCCGCAGCGGCGCACGGTACACAGCAACAAGCGGTGTTATCGGCCTTCTTCGTCGATCGCGATTTTGAGCGCGCGCAAAAACTTCTGATCCTGCGATGTCAGTTTGATTTTGCCCACCTTGCGCCGGCTGTTTTCCGGCGGCGAGTTGAGCTGGATGGTGTCGCCTTCCTCGGTTTCCTCGGCATCTTCGCGTTTATTGAAACCAATTGTGGCTTCGAGAACCAGGAACACATCGTAACCCGCGCGTTTAATTTCGCCGATTGCTGCGGCAATCCGATCGGAATCGGAGAGCGATTCATTGATGGCGTTGCCGAGTTCCTGCATGAGCTCCTTTAATCGATCTTCCAAGTGATTCCTCTTTCTCCGCTGGGGGCGACTCTCCGAAACCTCCTTGCAACGGCCTGTCCAAACCAGTTCGCGAACCTGCCGCCGCCCACCGCGAACCACCTTCAGCATAACATCTGATGTTGCCGCCGGCATTTCGGTTCCCGCCACACCCGTACTCTTCTTATCGGCGCCGTCACGTTTCTGATCAGCGATGTTTTCCGGGTTTGTTAGGATGAGTATACAACCGATGGGGCGGCTCATCCAGCGATTTTTAGCTCACGTGCTGCCCGGCGTGATCCGGCCTTTGCACGCGCTGTGGAACCAGATGATCGGCTTCGTTTTTCTGGTGCTGGCGGCGAGTCCTGTTCCGTCGATCGTTCATAACATCCGCACCTACCGGTCCGACAGCGAGAGCCTTTTTCGAATCGTGCTCTCCGCCATCTTTGCCGTGATCATGCTTTATTTCGGAATTACTTCCTTGTGGCGCGCGCGCAAAATTTCCCGCTCATGACAAAAATGAACGAACGTCCCGGCCAATATCCCTTTACCCGTGGAATTTATCCGGATATGTACCGCGCCCGTCCCTGGACCATGCGCCAGTACGCCGGATTCGGCACCGCCGAGGAAAGCAATCGCCGCTATCGCTATCTGCTTTCGCAAGGCACGACGGGATTATCAGTGGCTTTCGACTTGCCGACGCAGATGGGAATGGACTCCGACCATCCGCTCGCAAAGGGCGAAGTGGGCCGGGTCGGCGTGGCCATCTGCTCGCTCGCCGATATGGAGCGACTCTTTGACGGGATCCGCCTGGATAAAGTCAGCACGTCGATGACCATCAATTCGACGGCGGCAATTTTGCTTTCGCTTTATGTTCTTGTTGCCCGGCGGCAGGGCGCCGATACGCGCAAGCTTTCCGGAACCGTGCAGAACGACATTTTAAAGGAATATATCGCGCGCGGGACTTATATTTATCCTCCGCGGCCCGCCATGCGAATCATCACCGATCTGTTCGCCTGGGCCGGGCGCGAGCTGCCGGAGTGGAACACGATTTCGATCAGTGGATATCACATCCGCGAGGCGGGCTCGACGGCGACGCAGGAGGTCGCGTTCACCTTGGCCGATGCGATCGCCTATGTGCGCGCGGCGATCGACGCCGGCCTGGACGTGGACGCGTTCGCGCCGCGCTTGTCGTTCTTTTTTAACGCGCACAATAATTTTTTGGAGGAGATCGCGAAATATCGCGCCGCGCGGCGGCTGTGGGCGAAGATCATGAAGGAGCGCTTTGGCGCGCAAAATCCGAAATCGATGATGCTGCGCTTCCACACCCAGACCGCCGGCTCGACTCTGACCGCGCAGCAGCCCGATGTGAACGTGATTCGCGTGGCGCTACAGGCGATGGCGGCGGTGCTGGGCGGGACCCAGTCGCTGCACACCAATTCGCGCGATGAGGCGCTGGCGCTGCCAACCGAGGAGTCGGCGCGGCTGGCGCTACGCACGCAGCAGATCCTCGCGTATGAGACCGGCGTGACCAAAGTCGCCGATCCGGTGGGAGGAAGTTTCGCGATCGAGCAGATGACCGATGAGATCGAACGCGGCGCCTCCGATTACATCGCCCGTATCGATGCCCTGGGCGGAACGCTGGCCGCGATCGAGCAGGGCTATATTCAATCCGAGATTCAGAACGCGGCCTACCTGGATCAGCAGGCCATCGAGCGCGGCGAAAAGATCGTCGTCGGCGTGAATAAATTCCGACTCGGGGAGGAACACCCGCCTGCGACCTTCCGGGTCGATCCCGAGTTGGAGCGCTTGCAAATCGAACGGCTGCGCGAGCTGCGAGCCTCGCGCGGAGCCGGGGTGAACGCGAAGCTCGATGAGTTGGAGCGCGCCGCGCGGGGGACGGAGAATCTGATGCCGCGAATTTTGGCCGCTTGCGAGGCGATGGCAACGGTCGGAGAGATTTCGGATCGGCTGAGAAGAGTGTTTGGAGAATACCGGGAGACGTAAGTTTTTGCCGAAGTTTGCCGCGGGCGGGAAGAGGCGACATGCGCGAGATTCATATCATCGGCGGCGGACTCGCCGGATGCGAGGCGGCGTGGCAAATCGCGCGCGCCGGTGGACGCGCGATCCTTTATGAGATGCGTCCACAGCGGCGGACGCCGGCGCATAAAACCGCCGCGCTCGCGGAGCTGGTTTGCAGCAATTCGCTTAAAACCGAGCAGGAAAATTCAGCGCCGTGGCTGCTGAAAGAAGAGCTGCGGCGGCTGGGATCGCTGCTGATGAGCATCGCCGCGCGGACTCGCGTGCCCGCCGGTCATGCTCTCACGGTCGATCGGGAGCTGTTCGCGGCTGAAATCACCCGCGCAATCGAATCGGAGCGCCGGATTGAAATTCGCCGCGAGGAAGTGACCTCGCTGGATCTGGAGCGCGCCTGGATTATCGCGAGCGGGCCGCTGACGTCGGATGCGCTGGCCGCCGAGATTGCCCGCGTGACGGGCAGCGAGCGGCTGTTTTTTTACGACAGCATCAGCCCCATTGTGGACGCCGAAACCATCGATACTTCGATTGCATTTCGCGCCTCGCGCTACGGAAAATCGCTCGATGGAAGCGACGATTATTTGAATTGCCCGCTCGACAAGCCGCAATACGATGCGTTCGTCGATGCCCTGCTTGCCGCGCAAAGCGTTCCCGCGCATATCGAGCAGGATCAGTGCCAGTACTTCGAAGCGTGCCTGCCGATTGAAGAGCTCGCACGGCGGGGCCGCGATACTCTGCGCTTTGGTCCCATGAAGCCGATGGGTCTGATCGATCCGCACACCGGCAGGCGCCCCTACGCGGTGGTGCAGCTTCGCGCCGAAAACGCACGCGCGGGCAGTTATAACCTGGTCGGGTTTCAGAATCACATGCGCTTCGGCGAGCAGGCTCGCGTGCTGCGGATGATCCCGGGTTTGGAGCGCGCCGAATTTCTGCGCTACGGCCAGGTGCATCGCAACACGTATATCAATGCGCCCGCGCTGCTCACGCCGGCGCTTCAGTTGCGGACCGCGCCGAATATTTTTTTCGCCGGGCAGATTTCCGGCGTCGAAGGCTATGTGGAATCGATCGCCACAGGGCTGGCCGCGGGCCGCGCGGCGATGGAAGATCCTCCGCGTGCTTTCCCGCGCGAAACCGCGATCGGTTCGCTCTGCGCCTACGTTTCTTCGGCCGACGCGCGCGATTATCAACCTGCTAACATCACCTTCGATCTGCTGCCGAAACTCGAAAATCCGCCGCGCGATAAGAAGCAGCGCCACGCCGAAGTATGCCGGCGTGCCGTGGCGGCGCTCGATGCATTCTTGTGCGCGCATGTCTGAGCTGAAGGCCGCCGCGGATCGCTATCTCGCGTCGCTGGCGCGCGAAAACGCTTCGCCGCACACGCTGCGCAATTACCGGACCGACTTGGAGGATTTCATCGAATATTTTTCGCCGCCGGAGGCGGAGCCCGCGAAACTCGATCGGATCGATGCGCTGGCCCTGCGGGAGTGGCTCGCGTCGCTCTACGATCGGCGGCTTACAGTGGTCACGATCCGCCGAAAGCTCGCCGCGGTCCGTTCTTTTTTCTCGTTCCTGCTGCGCGAGGGGACCATTCGCGCCAACGCCGCCAGGCTGGTGCGGACGCCCAAAGCTCCGAAACGTATCCCACTGGTGCCGACGGCGGAGCAAACCAATTCGCTGCTGGATGCGATCGCCGCCAATCGCCTGGAAAGGCCGCATCCCGAGCGCGATTTGCTGCTGTTCGAGCTGCTCTATGGCTGCGGGCTGCGAGTGAGTGAATTGGCCGGATTAAATCTGGAAGACTTCGATTTTTCCGAGCGATGGATTCGCGTGCGCGGCAAGGGCCGCAAGGAGCGCCAGGTGCCGTATGGCTCGAAGGCGGCCGCGGCGCTGGAAAAATATTTGCCGAAGCGCGAAAGCAAGACCGGTGAGCGGGCGCTGCTGGTCAATCATCGCGGCGCGCGGCTGAGCGATCGCGGAGCGCGCGGCATCGTGAAACTGTACGCGCGAATTTTGTCGGGCGATTCGTCGCTGCATCCGCACAGCTTGCGGCACGCGTTCGCCACGCATTTGCTGGCCGATGGAGCCGATCTGCGCGCGATCCAGGAGTTGCTGGGCCATGCGCGGCTGGCGACAACCCAAAAATATACGCAGGTGTCCCTGGCGGATCTGCTGGCCGTTTACGATCGCGCCCACCCGAAGGCGAAATAGCGTTTCGCATCTAGCCTCTGGTCCCCTATCATGAAAGCTGAATGCAGGCCGGAGTCCGGAATTTGCCCTCGGTCGATGAACTCGCCGCGAGTTTGTCGGATGTGGATGCGCCGCGAGCGTTGATCGTCTCGGAAGCGCGCCGCGTTCTGGCGCGGATGCGCGCCGAGTTGCGCGCCGGGCAGGAACTGGACGCGACGCAAGCCGCCCTTCGCGTCCGCGAATCGATCGCGTTGCTCGCGCGCCCCTCGCTCAAACGAGTCATCAACGCCACCGGCGTGATTCTGCACACCAACCTCGGCCGCGCGCCGGCCGTTCCGTTCACTCCGCTTGAAGGCTATTCGAATCTGGAATACGACCTCGCGGCCGGAAGGCGCGGCAAGCGCGACTCGCATATCGCGCCGCTTATCGAACGGCTCACCGGTAAGCCCGCAATCGCGGTGAATAACAACGCGGCGGCGGTGCTTCTGGTATTGAACGAGCTGGCGCGCGGCGGCGAGGCCATCGTTTCCCGCGGCGAGCTGATCGAGATCGGCGACGGCTTCCGCATCCCCGATATCATGGCCGCCTCCGGCGCGGAGCTGCGCGAAGTGGGCACGACCAATCGCACCCATATCGACGATTACCGCGCCGCCATCAGCCCGCGCACCAGCCTCATCATGCGGGTTCATCCGAGTAATTTTCGCATCCAGGGATTCACCGCGAAGCCGCGCCTGGATGAATTGACCGCGCTGGCTCGCGAGCGCGGGCTGCCGCTCTATGAGGATTTAGGCAGCGGCTGCATTGCCGATCTGCGGCCCTTCGGAATCGACGAGCCGCGCGTTTCCGAAAGCCTGGATGCCGGCGTGAATCTTGTGTCCTTCAGCGGTGACAAGCTTCTGGGCGGCCCGCAAGCCGGTTTGATCGCCGGCGACGCGGAGCTGGTGGCGCGGCTCAGGCGGAATCCGCTGTTTCGCGCGCTCCGGCTGGATAAGCTGATCACCCAGGCGCTTGAAGCAACGCTGCGCCACTTGCTTTTTGAGCGATGGAGCGAAATTCCCGCGCTGCGCATGATTCGCGCCACCGCCGAGGAGATTCGCGAACGCGCCGAAAGCATTCGCGCGAAAATTCCCGCGCTGGAAATTCTCGAAGGCCGCAGTGTCGCCGGCGGCGGATCCACTCCGGAGCAGTCAATATCTACGTGGCTGCTCGCGGTCCCTGGAAATGCGGCCGCCCGCGAAAAAGAGCTGCGCGCGAGCGAGCCGCCGATTATCGGCCGAATCGAAGACGATCGTCTGGTGCTCGATCTGCGAACCGTTTCGCCGGAAGAAGAAGATTTTCTGATGCGGGCGCTGCGCCGATTATGCGCGCTCTAAATAGGCGGCTTCCGACGTCGATACGCGAATTCTTTCGCCTTCGTTAATAAACGGCGGCACCTGCACCACAAGACCGGTCTCGAGTTTCGCCGGCTTGGTCACGTTGGAGACCGTCGCGCCCTTCAATCCCGGCTCGGTTTCGACCACGGTCAGCGCCACCGAGGGCGGAAGCTCCACGCTGATCGGCTTGCCTTCGTAAAATTCGACGTTCACCTTCAACTGCGGAATTAAAAAATTGGTGGCGTCGCCGAGAATCTCCTTGGTCAGATGCATCTGGTCGAACGTCTCGGTGTTCATGAAATAGAAAAATTCGCCGTCGTCGTAGAGATATTCCATCTCGTGCTCGTCCAGCGAAGCGCGCTCCACGCGGTCTTCCGAGCTGAAGCGGTG
>JAJPHS010000069.1 GCA_021325175.1 Terriglobia bacterium | reverse complement strand
CGCCGCTCCGGAAACCAAACAGCGTTTTCTGAACATGTGGATGGATGTGCTGCCGGCCTCGAAGGGAGACTCCCAATTGCGCCGCGAATTTTCAAGCGCGCTGCTGGTGCTTACGGCGATTGTCGGTCTGGTGCTGCTGATTGCCTGCGCGAATGTCGCGAATCTGCTGATCGCTCGGGCGGCGGCGCGGCAGAAGGAGATCGCGGTGCGGCTGGCGCTCGGCGCCGGGCGGATGCGCATCGTTAGCCAACTGCTGGTCGAAAGCGTGCTGCTGGCGCTGGCCGGAGGCGCGGCCGGAATCCTGATGGCCATGTGGATGGATCGCGGCCTGCTCGATTTCCTGCCGCAAGGCGATAGCCCGCTCACCATTTCCACCACGCCCGATCTGCGAATCCTGGCGTTCACCATAGGCGTTTCGCTGTTGACGGGCATCCTTTTCGGACTGGCGCCCGCGCTGCAATCGACGCGGCCTCATCTGGCGGGAACCCTGAAGGATCAGGTCGGCTCCATTGCCGGCGGGACTTCGGTCGCGCTGCGAAAATCCCTGGTGGCCGCGCAGGTGACGCTGTCGGTGGTGCTGCTGGTCGGCGCGGGTTTGTTCATCGGGAGCCTGCGTAATTTGCGCGATCTCGATCCCGGATTCCGGACGGCGAACCTGCTCGAATTCGCTGTCGATCCCACGCTTAACGGCTATCCGCCGGAGCGGAGCCTCGATTTTTACCGCCAGTTGCGCGATAACCTGGACGCGATCCCCGGCGTCGAATCGGCAAGTCTGGCGATCATGCCCGTGCTCACCGGAAATGAGTGGGATAGCACGATGGCGGTGGAGGGCTTCGCCAACAAGCCCGCCGAAGCTCCCGATCCGCATATGAACTTCGTATCGCCGGATCATTTCAAAACCATGGGTATCCCGATTCTCGCCGGCCGTGATTTCCGCATGAGCGACGGCGTGGGCGCGCCACAGGTCTGCATCGTCAACGAGCGTTTCGCGAAGAAATATTTCAAGGACGGCATCGCGGTGGGCAAGCACCTCGGCGAGGGGGGCGATCCCGGCACCAAGCTCGATATCGAGATCGTCGGCGTGGTGCGGGATACCAAATACGAAAGCCTGCGCGACGTAGTGCCGGAAGAAGTCTATCGGCCGTACCAGCAGATGCCGTTTATTACCGGAATGTTCGCCTACGTGCGAACGGCGCGCTCGCCCGAGCAGATTTTTCCGCTGATCCGCCAGACCGTCAACCGCATGGACGCGAATCTGCCGCTGTTCAAAATGGAGACGATCGAGAAGCAGATGCAGGAATCGCTGATTACGGAGCGGCTGGTAGCGACGCTTTCGACCGGATTTGGCTTGCTGGCGACGCTGCTCGCCGCCATCGGCTTATACGGCGTGATGGCGTACGTGGTGGCGCAGCGCACGCGGGAGATCGGCGTGCGCATGGCGCTGGGCGCCTCGCGCGGCGATGTGGTCTGGCTGGTGATGAAAGAGGTGCTGATTCTGGTCGGGATGGGCATCGCCGCGGGACTCCCGGCCGCCTACGGGCTGACCTATCTGGTCAAGGCACAACTCTATGGAGTCCAGCCGAACGATCCCGTTACGCAGGCGCTGGCCGTCGCGGGCATCGCGATAGTCGCGCTGTTTTCCGGCTTCGTGCCGGCGCGCCGCGCCACCGCGATCGATCCGATGCGGGCGCTCCGCTGGGAGTAGACGTCAGGCCACGGCGGGCACGCTTTGCGGCGCGGGATCGAATTTCACGCTGACCAGTTTGGAAACGCCGGGCTCCTGCATGGTGACGCCATAGAGCGCCGACGCCGCTTCCATGGTTCGTTTGGCGTGGGTGATCACGATGAACTGCGTCTCCGCCGACATTTCCCGGAGCAGCCGCGTCAGCCGCTGGATGTTCGGCTCGTCGAGCGGAGCGTCCACCTCGTCCAGGATGCAGAACGGGCTCGGCGTGTAGCGGAAGATCGCCATCAGCAGCGCCATCGCCGTGAGCGATTTCTCGCCGCCCGATAGCAGCAGCACGTTCTGCAACCGCTTGCCCGGAGGCGAGGCGACAATATCGATGCCGCTTTCGGCCAGATTGGTTTCATCGGTCAGGCGCATTTCGCCCTGGCCGCCGCCGAACAGCGTCTGAAACATTTTGCGAAAATTTTCATTGATCGCCTCGAAGGCGTCCTTGAATCGCCGCCGCGATTCCTGGTCGAGCTCCTGAATCGCTTTTTCGGTATCGCGAATCGAGTCGAGCAGGTCCTGCCGCTGCGTGTTCAAGAATTCGTAGCGCTGCTGCGCTTCCTGAAATTCTTCGAGCGCCTGCGGATTCACCGGACCGAGCGCGTCGATTTTGGCGCGCGTTTCCTGATAGCGCTGCTCCGCCTCGGCGGCGGCGCCTTCATCGACAGGGTCCCCGGCGGAGGCGACCTCGGCGGCACCGAGATTCAGCTCCTTGCGGCTGGTTTCGTCCAAATACTTCAATTCGGCCTGTTTTTTGACCAATTCGAGCTCGATTTCGCCACGTTTTTCGCGCGCGGCTTGCATTTCGACGCGCAGAGCCTTCAGCGATTCCTCGAGCGCGGCGAGCGCGGCGCGCTGTTCAGCCTCTTCCGACGACAGCCGTTCGACGGCGGCGGCGGCTTCCGCGCTCTGGCCGGCGAGCTCGCCGGCGCGCTTGTCGAGATCGATGTTATCGGAAAGCAGCCGCGCCCGATCGACGCTCATTCGTTCCAGGTCGCGCGCCAGATCCTGGCGGCGAGCGGCGAGCTGCCGGAGCTGGGCTTCCAGCCGCGCCACCGAACTTCGCTCCGATCGCGCGCGCTCGTCGAGGCCCGCCAGCTCGGCGCGCAGAGCGGCGTGCTCTTCGGCGATGCGATGCACGCTGGCCTGAAGCTGTTCGAATGCGGCGCGCGCCGCTTCAAGCGATTGTTCCTGATCGAGGCGCGCCTGCTCCTTATGCGCCACCAGCGCCTGGCTCTGCTCGCGCTGCGCTCGCGAACGTTGATCCTCGCGACCCAGCCGCTCCAGTTCCAGGCGCGCCACCGAAAGGCGCGAGCCGGCGCGCGCCGTCTCTTCCGCCAGTTTCCTCTGCTCGTGGTCGAGCGCCAGCGCGTCCTTTTCCCGCGCCTGCTGCTCGGTTCGCAACTCTTCCGCGGCCTGGGCGAGCGCGGCGATGGCCCGCTCCAACTCTTCCAACTCCCGCGCGGCCTGATCCACTTCGCGCTGCCGCGCCTCCACCTGCGAGCTCAGCTCGCGCAGCTCGCGCTTAAGCGCCAGCGGCCCGCCGACGGATTTTCGTCCTCCGGTGACGGCGTGGCCGTGATAGCTCACGCCATCCTGCAACAGGAAGTAGCAATCCGGATTGGCGGTGGCCAGGGTCTGCGCCACGCCGCGGTCGGAAACAAGAAAGCAGCGCGCCAGCCGCGGCAGCAGACCCTGCGGCGCCTGGGCGAATCCGTTGCTTAGACGCAGCGTGTCGCGTAAACGCCCCACCACTCCCGGATGCGCGGAAAGATCGGGTGCGAGCGGCGACGCCGCGCTGGCCTCGGGATGAACCAGGAACGTCACGCGTCCATCGGAACCGGCGCGCATCAGCTCCACTCCGCGATCGGCTTCGCTCCAGCCGTGGACGACCACGTATTCAAGCTCCTCGTGCAAAAACTCCTCGCACGCTTTCTCCCACGCCGGATCGGCCACCTCCACGAAATCGGCCAGCACGCCCGAGGGCTTGAATCCCTCGATTTGCCCGTGTTCCAGGCCAAGAAACAGGCGCTTGACCGATTCCGTAGTATAGGCGCGATGCGAAAGAATCTCCTCGAGCGAATCCTTTCGCGCTTTTTGCCGGGAAAGAGCCGCCCGCGTTTGCTCCAGCCGCTGCCGCAGCTCCACGGCTCGCGCCTGCCGCTCCTTCATGTCTTCTTCCAGGCGCCGCCGGCGATCGGCCAGTGATTCCAGCTCGAGCTGACGCGCGGCGAGCTTCTCGAAAAGATCGATTTTCACCTGTTCGAGGCGCTTTAAATCGCTCGCGGCGCTTTCCTCTTCCTTGCGCGACCGCGCCGAATCACGCTCGATCGCCGCCAGATATTCATCGATCTGCGCCAGTTGATTGCGCAGCGCCGAGGCTTCGCCGAGCAACCGCAAAATCTGCTGCCGCCCCTGCTCGATGGCGCGCTCCCGCGCGCGCAGATCGTCTTGCACCGTATCGCGCTCGCGTGTTTTCTCCTCCAGCCGCGAGCGTAGCGCCGCGCTTTCCGCCTCAATCGCGGCGACGGCTTCGGCGTGCGAGGCAAGTTCGGCCGATTCGTGTTGGTGGCGCGCTTCGAGATCCCGCGTTTCCGTTTCTCCGGCCGCCAGCCGCTCGTCGATCGCGCCGATCTGCCGGGCCTGCAACTCCAGACGCCCGCGTGTCCGCTCCGATTCCAGGTTCAGATCAGCGACGCGGCTTCGCGCCGCCGTCAACTCGCTTTCGGTGCGATAGCAGGACTCCTGCGCGCGCGTGTGCGCCTGTTCCTGCTGCTCGACCTGCGCGGCAAGATTCTGATGAGCGCTCTGCGCCTGGCTCAAATCGAGCGCCAGCTTGGCGGCTTCGCGCTCCAGCACCTGAAACCGGCCGGCGACGGCTCGCTTGAGATGCGCGAGCATTTCCGCGCGCAGTTCCTGGTATCGCCGCGCCTTGGACGCCTGCCGCTTCAGCGAATTCACCTGCCGGCCGACTTCCTCCAAAATGTCGAACACGCGCGACAGATTCTGCCGCGCGCTTTCCAGCTTCGCCTCGGCCAGCCGCTTGCGCGTCTTGTATTTGCCGATGCCCGCGGCCTCCTCGATGATCGCGCGGCGATCCCCCGGCTTATTGGAAAGGATCTGGCCGATGCGGCCCTGCTCGATAATGGCGTAGCTTTCCGGACCAAGCCCGGTGCCGCTAAAAAGATCCTGTATATCGCGCAGCCGGGCAGGATGACCGTCGATCAGATACTCGCTTTCCCCCGATCGGTACAGCCGGCGCGTGATGGTCACCTCCTCGCGCGAAACGTGACCATTGCCATTTCCGTTCCCGTTGCTGTGCCCCTGCGCGGCCGTGAAGGACGGTTCGGCCATGGTCAGCGTCACCTGAGCCATTCCTAAGGGTTTTTTCTCGCGCGTGCCGGCGAAAATCACGTCCTCCATTCGGGTTCCGCGCAGGGTTTTGGCGCTCTGCTCGCCCAGAACCCAACTGATGGCGTCGCTCAGGTTCGATTTGCCGCAGCCGTTTGGACCCACGATGGCGGCGATCCCGGAACCGTGAAAACGCATTTCCGTGCGGTCATAGAAGGACTTAAATCCCTGAATGTCGACCCGTTTGAGCTTAAGCAATTG
>JAJPHS010000135.1 GCA_021325175.1 Terriglobia bacterium | reverse complement strand
GCCCAGCCGCCGGGCATGTTGCGGTAGGGATGAGCTTCAAAGGCGGTGGCCAGCAGCGCCTCCACCAGCTTTCCTTGCGGGCTCGATTCGACGCGCATGCGCCGCTCTTCGCGAACCACGTCGCGCTCCTTGTAAAATTCGCGAAAAACCGGCTGGAGAAATCGCTCCGATTCGAGCAGAAACCACAGTTCGATACGGTTGGAAGGAAAGCTATAGAAATAATTGGTGGAGTCTTCCGCGGTCGACGCGTTCATGCCGACGCCGCCGTTGGATTCGACGATGCGGTCATAGGCGTTCTCATCGACGAAGCTGTCGGCTTTGGCGATGGCCGTTTTCAGCTCGTCCTGAAGCGCCGCGATTTTTTTCGGATCGGAATGAAAACCCTTGCGCCGCTCCTGATCCAGCCGGTCATAGACAGTTTCGATCGCATCCAGCGCTTTTTTTTCCTCGGGCCAGTTCTTGCTGCCGATGGTTTTCGTTCCTTTAAACGCCATGTGCTCGAACATGTGCGCGATTCCGGTTTCGCCGCTCGGATCGTCCACCGAGCCGACGTTCACATAGGTGTGAAAGGAAACCACGGGGGCCTGATGACGCTCGATCAGAATGAAATGCAAGCCGTTGGGCAGCGTGAATTCAGTGACTTTTTTCTCGAAATCGGCGAGCGATTGCGCGGAGACGAGGCCAGGCAGCAACAGAAGGAGGGCTCGAAATCTCATCCTTTTCAGAGTACCAGCCCGTATCGGGGGCGAAGCCGGCTTTAAACGTCGAATCCGTATCGCTTAGGGCGCCTAAACCGAGAGAACCTCGCTCAGCGCCGCTTTGAACTTCGCCATTTCCGCGTCCGTGCCGATGGTGATTCGCATCATGGTGTTGTAGGGCGGGAACGGACGGCCGACCGCGACGCCCTTGGCGAGCATCGCCGGGCCGATTTGATTAATATCGCGGCCGGTATCGAACATGACGAAATTTGCCTGCGATTCGATCGTATTCAGCTTCTTTTGCTTCAAAAATGCGACCAAATCGTCGCGCGTGCGGATCAACCGCGCGCGGCGCTCCTCGACGAGTTTCGGGCCCATGTCGATGGCGGCAACAACGGCGCGGGCGGTGGTGATGCTGATCTGAAGATTGCGGAACGGAGCCATTTTCTTGATCAGGTCCGGACGCGCGGCAACGTAGCCGGCGCGCAGGCCCGCCATGCCGTAAATTTTGGAGAAGGTCCGCATCACCAGAACGTTCTTTCCGTCTTTCACGTACTTCATGGCGCTTTCGGTTTCCGGCGAAGTATTGAAGTGGAAGTACGCTTCGTCGATCAGCAGAACGGTATCGGCCGGAAGATTTCGCACCGCCCAGCCGATGTCCTGCTTGGGCGCGACGTTGCCGGTCGGATTGTTGGGATTGCAGATGTAGATCATCCCGCCGCCGGCCTTTTTCGCCTCAGCCACGAGCTGCCGTACATCGGAGCGGTAGTCCGAGGTGAGCGGCAATTTCACTACCGCGTGTCCTTGCGCCGCCGCCAGTTCCGGACCCGATTCAAACGTCGGCCACGCGCAGATGAACGGGCGCTTGGGAGATGTGAACGCCTCCACGGCGCAGTGCAGCGCTTCCGTGGATCCGGCGCCGACCAGCACCTGATCGCCTTTGAGCCCTTCAATACTCGCGATGCTCTGATAAATCGCCGGATACTCCGTGAAGTGATAACGATTCGATTCTTTGGCGGCTCGAGCGATCGCATCGAGCGCCGCGGCCGGCGGGCCTTCCGGAAATTCGTTGGCGTTGAGCCAAACCGTTCCTTTCGGCGCTTGAACGTTCATCGAATCGACGGCGGAGCGTTGCGCGAACGCGAACTCGGTAAAACCAGCGGCGACCAGACCGGCGAAACCCCGGCGAGTAATCATGCGAGCCTCCAGGCGCCATTTTATTACAAAACGCCTGCCGCCGCTCCGCCCGATCGCCTAGGAGCGGCGTGGGCTCACGGAAGAAATTCCGTTTTCCTGATGTAATCGAGCTTTGGAAACCGCACCAGATATTCGTTGGCTTCGCCTTCGACGCGTCCCGGATCGATCTCCTTGCCTTGCGGGCGCATTTCGCCATAGCCGGAATAGAGCTGGTCGGCGACATCCATGCCTTCAATCACCTTCGCGAAGGGAACGAATCCTTCCGGATCGAGCGAGGTATTATCGGCCAGATTGATAAAAATTTCGGTGGCCCGCGTGTTCGGACCGGATTGCGCAAACGACAGCGTACCGCGAAGATTTTTTTCCTTCGGCGGATCGTCCACGATGAACAGCTCGCGCCACACGTCGTGAACTCGGAAATCGCGATGCACGCCGAACTGCGCGATAAATCCGGGGACCACGCGGAAGAAGCGGCCCTGGTCGAAATAATGCATGCGCAGAAGCTCGTGAAAACGATCGACGCCGCGCGGGGCCCAGTCGCGATGCGCCTCGACGATAAAATCGCCGTGCGAGGTTTCGAACTTCACGCGGAAAACGTCGGGGACTATGATTTTCGGCTGCGGTTTCTTGCAAGCGGTAAGCGCGAGCAGAATCGCGACCGGCAGACATCGGCGTATCGGAATCATCGGTCCAAGCAGGAATCTTAGCAGGTCATGCAATCCAGTGAAGGACGCCGAGAAGTTGCGGCGCAAGTTGAATCGCGATTCTCGGCAGGATCATCAGCGTGGGCGCCAACAGCCATATTTTTCGATCGCGCGCGGCGGCATAGGCCAGGCATAAAAATAATGGCGTGAAAATCCGGCCGAAACCGTAGACGTTCTGCCACAGATCGATTCTTTGCAAAAGGACAGCGAGTACGGCGAGAAGAATCGCGGCAAAACGCGGAGAATCGATCAGGCGCCCGCCATAGAACAAGCCCGCGGAGATTGCGACAAGTGCTCCGCACAATGCCAGATAATCCGCGGCGTGAACCACACCGACGAACGGTGTGCCGGCGGGATATTGCAGCGGGCTTACGAACGCGCGCAGAATGGCGAAGAGCGGCGTCGGCGACATCGCGTAGATGCCGCCGGTCGCATGAGTTTGCACGTAGAGAAACCAGGCAACCGCAGGCGCGGCGCTCAAAAGAAAAATCGCGACGCGACGAAATTCGCGCCGCCACGCGAGAGAGGCGACGCACGCCAGCACCAGAAGAAGTCCGGTTTCACGCGTGAGCGCGGCGGCGGCGAGAATCGTGAATAGCTTCCAGGATGGCGTACGACTATAGCAAAGAAAACCGGCTGTGAGCGCGGCGAGCGTGCCATCCACCACCAGGCGATCCATCGAGACCAGCGTCGCGGGCATGATCAAAAACAGTAAACCCCAGCGCGCGTCCAATCCGGCGGCGAGCGCGACGCGGCAGCTCCAGTAAACGCCGCAGGCGATGCTTACGAGAAATAGGAATTCGTACGCCGGATCGATCCACCGAGAATTTCCGAAGGCCATCGTGTAAGCGAGCAGCGGTATCAGAATGCGGCGATAGCGCAGACGCGGATCATCCAGATAAGTTTTCAGATCGCTGCGCAGAAACGGATCGTGCGCGATGTAATGATAAATTTGACCGTCATAACCGAAGGAGTGTGGGAAGGTATAGACGTGCTCCTGCTGGACGAGAGATGGTTGGGGCTGCTTGGAGCCGGTGCAGTAAAGCGCCGTCCAATTGCCGTTAAAATTGGCATGGACGGTGGCCCATTGCCAGAGCGCGACTGACGCGGCGGCGAGCAGCGCAACAGCCCAGAGCGGCCTCCGATTTTGCTGCCTCTTCAATTTCCAATGTTACTTCCGTTGTTACCTCTGTTGTGTTATGCTAGATTGTGCCGCACAGGATTCTTGGCGTAATCCCCGCACGGTACGCATCCTCTCGATTTCCCGGTAAAGCGCTGGTCTCGATTGCCGGAAAAACAATGCTTCAGCACGTCTGGGAGCGAGCCTCGCAAGCGCGTTATCTGACCGAGCTGATCATCGCCACCGACGATCAGCGGATTCGCAATGCGGCGGCGCAGTTTCAGGCCAAGGTGCGGATGACCCGGGCGGATCATCCATCGGGCACCGATCGTGCGGCCGAGGTGGCCGCATCCTCGGACGCGCAGTTGGTGGTCAACATTCAAGGCGATGAGCCGATGATCGATCCGGCGGCGATCGACGCGGCGATCCTGGGCGTTCTCGACCATGAAGCGCCGATGGGCACGCTCAAGAAAAAGATCGTGCGCGAGCGGGAGATCACGGATCCGAACGTGGTGAAGGTGGTGACGGACCGGGACGAAAACGCGATCTATTTTTCGCGCTCGCCGATCCCCTACGTTCGCGACGCCGGCGAGCGGACCTATTTCAAGCATGTCGGCTTATACGTCTACAAGCGCGAGTTTCTGCTGGCCTATCCGGATTTTCCGGTGGGGCCGCTGGAGCGCGCCGAGCGGCTGGAGCAACTGCGCGCGCTCGAAAACGGGTTCAAAATTCGTGTGGTTGAAACCGATTATGAATCGCTGGGCGTCGATACGCCGGACGATTGGAAACTCGTAGCGGAGCTGTACGAAAAAATGATGGTGACGAGATAGAAAAAATGGCCAAGTACATCTTCGTGACCGGCGGAGTGGTGAGTTCGCTCGGCAAAGGAATCGCCGCGGCCAGTCTGGGGTGCCTGCTCGAAAGCCGCGGCCTGAAAGTCACGCTGCAAAAATTCGATCCTTATTTGAATGTGGATCCGGGCACGATGAGTCCTTTCCAGCACGGCGAGGTTTTCGTCACCGACGACGGGGCGGAAACCGATCTCGACCTGGGCCACTACGAGCGCTTCACGCACGCGCCGCTCACGCAGGCCAATAATCTGACCAGCGGCCGCATTTATGAGCAGATCATCTCGCGCGAGCGCCGCGGGGATTATCTGGGCAAGACGGTGCAGGTGATCCCGCACGTGACCAATGAGATCAAGGCCGCGGTGAAGCGCGTTTCGACGGCGGCCGACGGCTCGCCGATCGATGTGGTGATCGTCGAGATCGGCGGAACGGTGGGCGATATCGAGTCCCTGCCGTTTCTGGAGGCGATCCGCCAGTTGCGGCATGAGCTGGGGCGCGAAAATACACTGTTCGTTCACGTGACGCTGGTGCCCTGGATCGCCGCCGCGCAGGAATTGAAAACCAAGCCGACGCAGCACAGCGTGAAGGAACTGCGCGCCATCGGCATCCAGCCCGATATTCTTTTGTGCCGCAGCGATCATGAGCTGCCGCGGGAGATGAAGGAAAAAATCGCGCTGTTCTGCGATGTCGATATCGAAGCCGTCATCACCGCGCGCGACGTTTCCAGCGTTTACGAGTGCCCGCTGGTTTTCGCCGAACAGGGATTCGATGAAATCGCTCTGCGCCGCCTGGCGATCGAAGCCGGCTCGCGGAACTTGAGCCGCTGGAGCGATATGGTGCGGCGGCTGAAACATCCGGCGCGAGAAATTTCGATCGGCATCATCGGAAAATACGTCGAGTACGAGGACTCCTACAAGAGCCTGAAGGAAGCGCTGCTGCACGGCGCCCTGGCTCACAACGCGAAGGTCACTTTCACCTGGGTTGATTCGGAACGGCTCAGCTGGCCGGAGGGGATCGCCGAGCTGGAAACCTTCGAGGGCATTCTTGTTCCCGGCGGATTCGGCAAGCGCGGCGTCGAAGGGATGCTGTGCGCAATCCGCTACGCGCGCGAGTTCAAAGTGCCCTATTTCGGCATTTGCCTGGGGATGCAGACCATGGTGATCGAGTTCGCCCGCAATGTCTGCGGTCTGACGAACGCAAACTCGACCGAGTTCGATCCGGCGACGCCGAACCGGGTCATTTATAAATTGCGGGAGTTGAAGGGCGTGGATGAATTGGGCGGCACCATGCGGCTGGGCGCGTATCCGTGCCGTCTCGCCGAGAACAGTTTCGCACGGGAGGCGTACGGCACAGCCGAAATCAGCGAACGGCACCGGCACCGGTACGAGTTCAATCGCGAGTTTCAGGACATTCTGACGAGTCATGGCCTGCGGCTGACCGGCGAAACACCGGATGGCGTTTATGTCGAGATCTGCGAGCTGCCCGATCATCCCTGGTATCTCGGCTGCCAGTTTCATCCCGAGTTCAAGTCCAAGCCGCTCGAGCCGCATCCGCTATTCCGGGCGTTTATCGGCGCGGCGCTGGCCGAGGGAGCCCGGCGGCAGGAAGCCGGCGCCAGAATGGAGACGCTGGCGGGTTAGTTCTTGCGGATCACTTCTCAAATCGAAATCGGCGGCGGCGCGCCACTGG
>JAJPHS010000071.1 GCA_021325175.1 Terriglobia bacterium | reverse complement strand
TGATGATGAACACCCCGCTGACGCTCACGCCGCTGCTGGAGCGCGCCGCGCGCCTGTTCCCGAAACGCGCGATCGTTTCGCGCACCGATTCCGGCATGCATCGCTACGCGTACGCCGATTTTCACGCGCGCGTGCATCGCCTCGCCTGGGCGCTCAAAAAAATCGGCGTAGGCCCCGGCGAGCGGGTGGGCACGCTGTGCTGGAACGGGCATCGTCATCTGGAGCTTTACTTCGCCGTCACCTGCTACGGCGCCGTTCTGCACACGCTGAACCTGCGCCTGGCGCCCGATCAGCTCGCCTACATCATTAATCACGCCGGGGATCGCGTGATTTTCGCGGATCGATCCCTGCTGCCGCTTCTTGAACAGATCCGCGGCGAGCTGCAAACGGTGCGCCAGATCATCGCGCTCGAGGACAAGAGCGAATATGAGGATCTGCTCGCTTCGGCGCCCGCCGATCCCTATCCTTGGCCTCAGCTTGAAGAGACCGCCGCCTGCGCCACCTGCTATACCAGCGGCACCACGGGCCATCCCAAGGGCGTTCTCTACACGCACCGGGCGATGGTCCTGCACAGCTACGGGCTCACAATGGCGGACACGTTCGCTTTGAGCGAACGCGACACGGTTTTGCAGCTCGTTCCGATGTTTCATGCCAACGGATGGGGGATTCCGTTCGCCGCGGTGATGGTTGGATCGAAAATCGTACTCAGCGGGCGAAGCCTTCAACCGGCCGACATCGCTTTCCTGATCGAGTCCGAGCGCGCCACCTTCACCGCCGGCGTCCCGACCTTGTGGATGGGGCTCTACAGCCTGCTTGAACACGAGAAGCACGATATTTCGAGCCTGCGATCCATCGTCTGCGCCGGCTCCGCGCTGCCGCGCCAGTTCGTTGAGCTGTACGAGCAGAAGTACGGGATTCGGTTTATGCTCGCGTGGGGCATGACGGAGACGACGCCGATCGCGACGGTGATGGCGATGAAAACGCATCTGGAATCGATGCGCGGAAAAGAGCGCTACGATTTGCTGGCCCGCCACGGCCTGCCGGTGGCCGGCATCGACATCCGGATCGTGGATGAATCCGGCAAGGAGCTGCCCTGGGATGGCGCGACCATGGGCGAACTGCAAGTGCGCGGGCCGTGGGTCACATCCGGTTATTACAACGATCCGCGGGGCGAGGAGCGCGGCCAGGCGGAATCGTTCATGGACGGATGGTTTCGCACCGGCGACGTCGCTACCATCGATCCGGAAGGCTACATCCAGATCATGGATCGCACCAAGGACCTGGTCAAGAGCGGCGGCGAATGGATTTCGAGCGTCGATCTGGAAAACGCCATCATGGCGCATCCCAAGGTGATGGAAGCGGCGGTGATCGCCGTGGCGCATCCGAAATGGCAGGAACGTCCGGTGGCCTGCGTCGCTCCGCTGCCGCAGTTTCGCGGCGAGCTCAGCAAGGAAGAAATCCTGGAATTTTTAAAAGACCGCGTCGCCAAATGGTGGCTGCCCGATGACGTTCTCTTCATCGAAGCCGTCCCTAAAACGAGCGTCGGAAAATTCAACAAGCGCGCCCTGCGCGAACAGCTCAAGGATTATTCGCTGCCCGCGCAATCAGTTCAGAGCGCATAGTCTCGCGCGGCGCCCGCGCCAGGCGCGCCGCGAATCCGGTCATATTCGCCACGGCGAAGCTGGTGCCGTTCAAATTGCGCTCCGGCGGCACGCCGGGAATCGGGCGCGGATACGGAGAGGCGTAGAATATCCCGTCCCGGAAGCGGTACACGTCGCGCGGGCAGTTTTCATCGGCGCGGACCGCGATGGCATCGGGCAGCACGCCGGGCACGGTCACGATGAGCGGCAAGCCGGAAACGCCGCCAATCTCGCGCCGCACGCCGATGCTCATATTGACCACGTCCATTTCGTTTTCGACGCACCATTCGAGCGCCCGGAAAATGGTTTCCAGACTGGCGGACAGGCGGCGGTCGAAGACCTTCACCGCGTAGATCCGGGACTCGGGCGCCTTTTCGCGAATCGCGCCGGCGACCGCGGTGCCATGGCCCAGCCGGTCGACCAGATCATCGCCGACGATGGCCACGCCGCCCGCGATCCCGCCGACATGCGGATGATCGGCGTGAACGCCGCTATCGAGGATCGCGACTTTCATCATGATTCGCGCGTCATAGCTGAATGATCTGCTGGGCGATGCGCGCAAGCGACGCCCGATGCGTAATCAGAATCACGGTGCGGCCGCCCGCAACTTCGAGCAATGTATCGGCGATGGCCCGTTCATTGGCTTCATCGAGCGCCGAAGTCGGCTCATCGAGAACCAGCACGCGCGGATTCGCCAGCAGCGCGCGGGCCAGAGCAAGGCGCTGCCGCTCGCCGGCCGAGAGCGTCTGTCCGCGCTCGGCCAGGATCGTCGAATAGCCCTCGGGGAGCGACAGGATTCGATCGTGAATCGCCGCGGCGCGCGCGGCCGCGCGAATCTCCTGGTCGGACGCCTCCGGCCGCGCGTAGGCGAGATTCTCCCGCACGCTGGCATGGAACAAGTACGGCGACTGATCGAGCAGCGCGATTGCGCCGCGCAGATCGCCCAGCGCCAGATCGCGAAGATCACGGCCGTCGAGCCGAATGGCGCCGGCGTCGGGATCGTAAAACCGGATCAGCAGATCGGCGATGGTGGATTTGCCCGCGCCGCTCGCGCCGAGAATCGCGCAGATCGATCCGGAGGGTACGCGAAACGACAGGTTGTCAATGATCGCCTCGCCGGCGTGCCTGAAGGAGACGCAATCGAATTCGATCTCGCCGAGCGCGGCGGGCAGCGGAAGCAGCTTGGCCCGTTCGACGATTTCCGGCTTGGTATCGAACAGCTCCCATACGCGCGCCAGCGAGACGCCGCCCGAGACGAGATTGGTATAGAGGCTCATCAAATTCTGCACCGGCGCGAGCAGCCGCATGTGATAGGCCATGATCGCCACCAGCGAGCCGACGCTGAGCGCGCCGTCGATCACCATTTTGCCGCCGTAAAGAAAAATCGCGCCGGTGGACACGGTCAGGATGGTTCCCGGAACCGCGCCCGATAAAAACGCGGTCAACTGCATTCGCAACAGGGCGTCGATGAAGTTGCGGTTGTGCGCGCGAAATTTTTCCGCTTCGCGAGCCTCGCCGCGCGATGCCGCCACCAGCCGGATTCCGAGCAGCGTCTCCAGCAGAAAGCTCCCGATATCGGCGCTGCGCTCGCGCACCAGCCGGACGCGATCCGCCAGTCTCGCCTGATAATGTCTGAGCGCCCACAGGCTCACCGGAACGACCGCCGCGCTGATGGCGAACAGACGCGGGCTCAGCCGGGCCATGATCGCGGCGCTGCCGATCAGGAAAACGACGTTCGAGAGCACGCTGAGCAGGCTGTCGGCGGATACGCGCTGCACCTCGGCGATGTCATTATTGATTCGCGAAACGACGTCGCCCAGTTTCCGCCGCGCCCAGAATCGCGGCGAGAGCATCTGCAAATGCCGGTACAGCGCCAGCCGCATATCGAACAGCACGTTGGCCGAAACACGCACGTACTGATAGCTCGAAAAAATGTTCAGCGCGAATCCGGCGACGGTCACGCCGATCATCGCGGCGCTGACCAGGATCAGCATGCGGAAGTCGCGTTTCAGCAGCGCGTCATCGATCAGCAGTTTTGAAATGTAGGGCTGAACGAGCCCGAACGAAGTCGAGGCGACGCCCGCCAGCAGGATCAGCACGAGCCGCGGCCAGTACGGCGCGATAAACTTCAGCGCGCGGCGGTAACCGGCCAGATCCAACATCAGCGCCCGGCCGGATTCACTGGATCGATGGGGTTGCGCGGCCGCGGCGCGCGGTCAGCGGAGGTACGCATATGCCGATGCGACCAACATAGCGCAACTCGAAAGGTTTGCGGCGCTGGCGGCCGGCTACTGCAAACTATACTCGGCTTTGATGCCCTCGATGTTTTTGAGCGCCTGTTCCTGGAATGGGCTGCGGATCGCGGCGCAGCGGCGCATAAACTTCAGCGCGTCCACCGGACGGTTGCGATCGTGTCCCGTCTCGGCCAGCCGGTAATTCGCCATGCCGAGGTGATAAAGCGCGGCGGCCAGCCGCGGGTCGCTCGCCTCCATCGCCGCTACGGCGGCGCGCAACAGCCCGTCGGCCTTCGAGTAGTTATGCAGCAGGCTGTTGGACACGCCGCCCAGATAGTTGGCCGTGGTCGACCATCCGGCTTTTTTCTTTTCCCACTCGGCTTCGCTGACCGCGGGCGGGCGCGGCATCCGGTCCATCGACTCCAGCGCGCGAGCGGTGTAGCTGATCACGATCTGGCGGTCCCGCGGCGTATCTTTTCGCGCGTGAATTTCGGCTAAATACACCAGCATTTCCGCGTTTCCCGGATCGGTTTGCAGCTCTTTTTCGGCCATCGCGATCGATTTCGGCTCGTCGTTGAGCATCCGGTAGATTTCGAAATACTCCGCCGCCAGCCCTTGCGCGTACTTGCTGGTGGGCATGTGCTTTTCAAGATGCCCCAGCAGCTCCAGCCGCTTTTTGGGATCGTCGGTGGAAGTGGCGATCGAATACATCAGGAATTCGGCGTATGCGGCGGCTTGCCGGGCGTTGATGGCGGCCGGGCCGCCGCGCTGGGCAAGGGCGGTCGCCAGCGGCCATACGCGGTCCACCCATTCGATGATCTTGTCCGGATCGTGCTTGGCTTCGGCGGCGCGCAGCGCCAGCTCGCCCGCTTCCAGATTGTCCGGCTCCAGCGCCATGCGGAGATCGCCCACGCGGATCGTCTCATCCCACGCCTTTATCTTGAAATAGGCGGGCTGGAGCTGATCGTAAACCCAGGCGAGCGCCGGATGGTTCGGATTCTCCGCCACGAACTCTTCCATGTAGTGGAGTTTCTGCGCGGGATCCGTCTCCTGTTGAATGTGCTGGATCAGCAGGCCGTCCTTCGTCTCGGGATCATAGGCGGGTTTCGGCCTTTGGCCGACCAGCAGACCGGCCGGGCCGAAGGTGAGCAGCAGCACCAACCATAGCCTTCTCACCGTTGGATCCTCCCGATATCTGGTGTAATATGAACTATTCCTTCTTTCGGACGAACGTGAGAAAAGCTTTAGTACGTTTCTCGTAAGGCAAAGCTCGAAGCGCAATATGATTCTTCCTACCACCTACGCGGTCGTCCTGATTTTGGCTGTGGTTTCGATGCTCGGATGGGGATCCTGGGCCAATGCCCAAAAAATGTCGGGGAAGTGGCGATTCGAGCTGTTTTATTACGACTATTCGATCGGAATGCTGCTTTGCGCCTTAATCGCCGCCTACACGCTGGGCGAGATGTCGCCCAAGGACCTTACGTTCAGCGATAACCTTCTGATCGCGGGACGGCGGCAGATGGTATGGGCGCTGGGCGCGGGCGGCGTGTTTAATCTGGCCAACTTGCTGCTGGTCGCGGCGATTTCGGTTTCGGGCATGGCGGTGGCGTTCCCCATCGGCCTTGGCCTGGCGCTGGTGGTTGGCGTCGTTTCGAACTATCTTCTGAATCCGCAAGGAAATCCGATTCTCCTGTTCGGCGGAGTAGTACTCGTCCTCATCGCGATTATCGTGGACGCGTTCGCCTATGGCGGCTATCTGGATGACCGGATCGAAGAGGAAAAGAAAGCGGCGCTGATTGCTGATCCGCGCGCGAAAAAACGCGCTCCCCAGCCGACCGGCGCGGCTCGCGGAATCATTTTGAGCATCGTCTGCGGAATCGTGATGGGCTGCTTTTATCCCATGCTGGAGATGGCGCGGCAGGGCGAAGCGGGCCTGGCGCCCTATGGCCTTGCGCTGTTTTTTTCGATCGGAGTGATCGGTTCGAGCTTGTTTTATATTCCTTTTTTTCTGAATTTTCCCGTTTCGGGCGACCCCATTCAGGCGAGCGATTATTTCCGCG
Organism: Terriglobia bacterium; assembly: GCA_021325175.1. Taxonomy (GTDB): domain Bacteria; phylum Acidobacteriota; class Terriglobia; order Bryobacterales; family Bryobacteraceae; genus Palsa-187. Next base: position 20,200 of record JAJPHS010000071.1, on the reverse strand, counting down.
GCACCGGGAAACAGCACGCCCTCGGCCTGTTGGGCGGCGTGATCTGGATGATCGGCGGAATCTGCAACTTCGCGGCGGCCGCCGCGCCGGCTTCGATCCAGGTGGGGCCGGCGGTGAGCTATGCCATGGGCCAAGGCGCGACCATGGTCAGCGCTTTCTGGGGGCTGCTGGTTTGGCGCGAATTTAAGGGCGCCAGCCCGCGCGTGCGGACGCTGATCGCCTTCATGGTGGTCCTTTTTATTGCCGGGTTGGGGATGGTTTCCATGGCTTCGCTGCACGCATCCCGGTGAATTCGCGTCTAAGTTTTTTGAAGCTCGCGAAACTGAGTTGCCTTGTGGCCTTGGCCGGATCCGCGTACGCCGGCGAATACGTAGTCTTTTCAAGCGGTTCGCGGATTCATATCGACCGGCACGAAAGCTCCGGCCCATTGGTGCGGTTGTATGCGGGCCAGGGTTACAGCGAAGTTCCGGCCGCGCTTGTAACGTCTTTTGAAGTTGACGATTACATTCCTCCGCCGCCTGCGCCCGAGCCTCCAAGGGCGGCGCCTGCGCCGGTTCCCCCGCCCGATCCCAAGGCTCTGGTGAACGCCGCCGCCGCGCGTTACGCCCTGCCGGCGAAGTTTGTCGAAAGCGTGGCGCAAGTGGAATCCGCAATGGATCCGAAAGCGGTTTCATCCAAAGGCGCGATTGGCGTGATGCAGTTAATGCCGTCGACGGCGCGCGCTCTGTCTGCCGATCCGAACGATCCCGCGCAAAATATCGACGCCGGCACGCGCCTGCTGCGCGAGCTTCTGATCAAGTACAACGGCGACGTGGTCAAGGCACTGGCGGCTTACAATGCGGGCCAGGGCGCCGTTGAAAAGTACAACGGCCTGCCTCCGTATCGCGAGACGCGGAATTACGTCGATAAAGTGGTCAGGAACTATCTGCGGTAATAGGGCGCAGGGTGGTCCACAGAAAAATCGAGGCCGCGATCAACAAAGGCGAAGTGTAGGCGCCCGGCATCATCTCCCGGCGATGAAACGAAAACGCCAGGTGCGCGATGCCGTTTGACAGCATCAATAAAATGAAGATGTAGGCGGCCGCGGGCGTCCACCAGGTTCCGCGCCGCACCCAATAAGAAAGGATCAGCAGCCCGGCGACAGCCAGCGCCAGCAGGGTTATCCACACGGGAAAGTGAAAGCGCAGGGCGGGAAACCCGAGCGAGGCAACCTCCGGGTTCCACAGCTCCAGAAATCCGGTAGCCGCTTCCTCACCGATGTGCGCGGCGAGGGCGGCGCAGAGCAGCAGCCAGGCGATAAAACGCCGCCGTTCGGGATACACTGATGAGAATAGATGATTTTTGATTTCGAGCAGTTTCATACCCGCCATATTGGTCCCAATAAATCCGAACGTGAGGCAATGTTGAGGATCGTCCGGGCGGCGTCGCTCGACGCGCTGATCGAGGAAACCATCCCGTCGCGAATCCGCCTGAATCGCCCGCTGAACCTGCCCGAGGGCGAAAGCGAATACGAATTTCTCCGCGATTTGCGCGCGATTGCCGCCAAAAATCGCGTTTTTCGCTCCTATATTGGGTTGGGCTACGCGGATTGCGTCACGCCCAGCGTCATCCTGCGCAACGTTCTGGAAAATCCCGGCTGGTACACGCCGTACACACCGTACCAGGCGGAAATCGCGCAGGGGCGTTTGGAAGCGCTACTCAATTTTCAAACCATGATTTGCGATCTGACGGGAATGGAAGTGGCCAACGCGTCGCTGCTGGACGAGGCGACGGCTGCGGCCGAAGCGATGACCATGCTGCATCGCGTTTCCAAATCGAACGCGAAAAAGTTCTTCGCGGCCGATACCTGCTTTCCGCAAACCCTGGACGTTTTGCGCGGGCGAGCCGAACCGCTTGGGATCGAGCTGGTGATCGGCGATTGGCGCGCGGCGAACCTCGATCCGACATATTTCGGCGCGCTGATTCAGACCCCCGATGAATCCGGCGCGGTTCACGATGCGCGCGGTTTTCTGGCGGAAGCCAAGCGCCACGGAGTACTCACCGCCGTGGCGACCGATCTTTTAAGCCTCACTCTGCTCACGCCACCCGGCGAGATAGGCGCGGACGTGGTTTTTGGCAACTCCCAGCGCTTTGGCGTTCCGATGGGCTATGGCGGGCCGCATGCGGCGTTTTTCGCCACGCTCGAAAAGCACGTGCGCCAGGTTCCGGGCCGCATCATCGGCGTTTCCGTGGATGCGCACGGCAACCCGGCGTATCGAATGGCGCTGCAAACGCGCGAGCAGCATATCCGCCGCGAAAAAGCGACTTCGAACATCTGCACTGCGCAGGCGCTGCTCGCCAACATGGCCGGTTTTTACGCGGTGTGGCATGGGGCGAAAGGCTTGACGCACATCGCGCAGCGCGTTCATGGCCTCGCCAAGCTGCTCGAACGCGAGCTGTCGAAAGTGGGCGTCGCGCAGCGCAACGAGCTTTTCTTCGATACGCTGCGGCTGGAGCCGCCCGCCGGATCGATGGAGCGCATTCACCGCGCGGCGGTGGAGCATGGGATGAACTTCCGCTATCGCGACGACGGCGCCGTCAATGTTGCGCTGGATGAAACGACCACTTGCGAAGATGTCGCCGAAATCGTGGGCGTGTTCGCCGCGGGCACGGGCGCGCAGTCGAAGTTCGACGCCTCGCCGGAAAATCTGGTGCTCGATTATCCGGCGGCGCTGAAACGCACCAGTGAATTTTTGACGCACCCGGTTTTCAACACGCATCATTCCGAATCGCAGATGATGCGCTATATCCGGTCGCTCGAACGCAAGGATGTGGGATTGGATACGTCCATGATCCCGCTGGGTTCGTGCACCATGAAACTCAACGCCGCGACGGAGATGCTTCCGGTGACGTGGCCGGAGTTTTCCAAGCTGCATCCGTTCGTGCCGGTGGAGCAGGCGGCGGGATATCAGCAGATTTTTCGCGAATTGGAACAAGCGCTGGCCGAGATTACGGGATTCGCGGCGGTTTCCTTGCAGCCCAACGCGGGATCGCAGGGAGAGTTCGCCGGACTGATGGTGATTCGCGCTTACCATCTGGCCCGCGGGGAACGGCATCGCGACGTGGTTTTAATTCCCGCGTCGGCGCATGGCACCAATCCGGCGAGCGGCGTCATGGCGGGAATGCGCGTGGTGGTGGTCGCCTCCACGAATGAAGGAAACATCGATGTGGGGGACTTGAAAGCGAAAGCCGCAGCGCATCGCGATTCGCTGGCCGCGTTGATGGTGACGTATCCGTCCACGCACGGCGTGTTTGAAGAAAACATTCAGGACATCTGCCGCATCGTGCACGAAAACGGCGGGCAGGTGTACATGGACGGCGCCAACATGAACGCGCAGGTCGGCTTGACCAGCCCGGCCGCGATCGGGGCGGACGTTTGCCATCTGAATCTGCATAAAACATTTTCGATTCCGCATGGCGGGGGCGGTCCGGGGATGGGTCCGATTGGCGTGGCGGCGCATCTGGCCCCGTATCTGCCGGGGCATCCGATTATCAAAACCGGCGGCGAGAAGGCGATCCACGCGATCTCCGCCGCGCCGTGGTCGAGCGCGAGCATTCTGCTGATTTCCTACGCGTATATAAGAATGTTGGGGCGCGACGGGATGACGGAGGCCACACGCAATGCCATTCTGAACGCGAACTACATCAAATCGCGCCTGGAAAAACACTATCCGGTGCTTTATACGCGGGAAAACGGCCGGGTTGCGCATGAAATGATCTTCGATCTGCGACCGTTAAAGGCAGCGAGCGGCATCGACGAAACCGACGTCGCCAAGCGCCTGATGGATTACGGCTTTCATGCGCCGACGGTTTCGTTTCCGGTTCCCGGCACGCTGATGATCGAGCCGACCGAAAGCGAGCCGCGGGAAGAGCTGGATCGCTTCTGCGACGCGATGATCCAGATCCGCGCGGAGATCCAGGCAGTGATCGAGGGGAAAGCCGATCCGCGGGATAACGTCCTCAAGAATGCGCCGCACACTGCCGCCGCGGTGGCCGCGGACGAATGGCCGCACCCATATTCACGCGAGCAGGCCGCGTATCCGCTGCCGTTTGTGCGGGCGCGCAAGTTCTGGCCGGCGGTGGGGCGAATCGATAATCCGTACGGCGATCGCCACCTGGTGTGCTCCTGCCCGCCGATCGAGGCGTTCGCGGAAAAATGAGGGCGGCTCAGCCGGCCGGGGCGAACTCGCGAAAATAGGCGACGGTTTCCGTTAATCCATCTTCGAGCGAAACCTTGGGCTCCCAGCCGAGCACCCGTTTTGCCTTTGAGATATCGGGGCGCCGCTTCTTCGGATCATCCTCAGGCAGCGGCTCAAAGGTCAGCTCCAGCTTGCAGCCGATCAGCCGCGCGATGCGCTCGGCGAACTCGCGAATGGTAAGCTCGGCGGGATTGCCGAGATTCACCGGATAACGTTCTTCAGAGACACTCAATCGCAGCAAGCCATCGACGAGATCGGCGACATAGCAAAAGCTTCGCGTCTGGCTGCCGTCGCCGAAGACGGTTAGCGGCCGGCCACGCAGCGCCTGATCGAGAAACGCCGGTACGACGCGTCCATCGTTCAGTGCCATTCGCGGACCATAGGTATTAAAAATTCGCGCGATATTCGTGCGCAGGCCATGCACGCGATGGTACGCCATGGTCAAGGCCTCGGCGTAGCGTTTGCTTTCGTCGTAGCAGGAGCGCACGCCCACCGGATTCACGTTGCCCCAGTAGGTTTCCTGCTGCGGATGCACCAGCGGATCGCCGTAACATTCCGAAGTCGACGTGAGCAGAAAGCGCGCGCCGTCCCTGACCGCGACGTCCAGCATATTGCGCGTGCCCGTCGAGCCGACCTCCAGAGTCTCGATGGGATGCTCCAGATAATCCTTGGGGCTGGCGAGGGACGCCAGGTGCCAGACCTGATCGAAGCGGCCGTCGATTTCGATTGGCCGAGTCACGTCCCATTCGATAAACTTAAAATTGGTTTGTCCGCAAAGATGCGCGATATTGCGCGCGGAGCCGGTGATGAGATTGTCGACGGCGACGACGCGATCGCCATTGGCAATCAAACGGTCGCATAAATGCGAGCCGATGAAGCCGGCCGCCCCCGAAATCAGATGTCGCATCATTTTATTTTAACGGCCTCATGCTAGAGTAATCGCTTACATGACCTTTTCGCCCGCAGAGAAAATCATCCTGATCGCCGCGATTGTTGCGTCGGTGGCGGGTTTTTGGGCGCGCTTCGGCAAAGTGGTGGAGCGGATTCGCGCCGCGAAAGACGATCCCGATTTTTCGCTTCATCCGCTGGGGAAACGCGTCCGCGATTTCATCTGGGAGGTGATGTTCCAGGCCAAGGTGATTCGCGAACGGCCTCTTCCGGGGCTGGCGCACGCCTTTGTTTTTTGGGGATTCTGCGTATTTGCGCTGATCACGACGAACCATTTCCTCACCGGCCTGGGATTTCCGATTCTCGATTCGTGGTTCGGCGCGGGCTACCGGATCTTTGCCGGATACTTCGGCGTGCTGGTGGCGATGGGCATCGCGGGGCTGTTTATCCGGCGGTTCTTCGTGCGGCCGCCGTGGCTGGGCGAGCTTTCGATCGAATCCGGGGTGATCGCGCTGCTGATCTTTCTGCTAATGGTGACCTATATCGGCGTGTTTTTTTTCCCGGGATACGAGAAGCCGCTGTGGTGGGCGCACACGCTGACGCTGCTGGCGTTTCTGCCGCTGATTCCGCACACCAAACATCTGCATCTGGTGCTCAGCCCGGCGGCGATTTTTCTCTCCCGCGGAGGCTTCAGCCGCATTCCGCCGCTGGCGGGCGACGAGGATTTCGGGCTGGACGCGGGCAAGGATATCAGTAAACTGGTTGCGCTTCAGGTGTATTCCTGCGTCGAATGCGGCCGCTGCACGCAGCACTGCCCGGCGTTCAACACGCACAAGATTCTCGATCCGAAAAAAATTGCGCTTGGGGTGCGCGGTTATCTGAACGCGGAGGGTCCGAAATCAGAAAAACCAATTCTCGAAAGTTTTGTTTCGCAGGAGGCGGCGTTCCAGTGCACCACATGCGGCTCCTGCGAGTATCAATGCCCGGTGGGAATCGAGCATTTGCCGATCATCATCGGGCTGCGCCGCGGCGCCGTGAACACGGGCAAATGGGAAGACGATTACGGGACGAAACTTTTTCTGGCGCTGGAACGAAACGGCAACGCGCTCGGGTTCAGCTCCACGGAGCGCGATAAGTTCATTCAGAAAGAAGAGCTGCCGATCTTCGACGGGACGCAGGAATACTGCCTGTGGCTGGGCTGCATGGGCGCGTACGACCCGCAGGGGCGGGAGATTATCGCTTCGTTCGCGCGGGTGATGAGGCATCTGGGCGCGACGTTCGGTGTTTTGAAGCGCGAGCGCTGCACCGGCGATCCCGCACGGCGGCTGGGCAACGATCTGGTTTTCCAGCAGCTCGCCGAACAGAACCTGGAGACGTTGAAAACGTCAAAAGCGGCGAAAATTGTTTCGATCTGCCCGCACTGCGTTCGCACCATCTCCACCGACTGGAAGGAGTTCGGCGAGGCGCCGCCGATCGAGCATCACAGCGAATTCATGGCGCGCCACATCCACAAGCTGCCCCGCCAGGACGGGCAGAAGATCGTGTTTCACGATCCGTGCTATCTGGGCCGTTATCGGGGTGTTTTCGAGGAGCCGCGGGCGGTGGCCGGGTTGGCGGGCGAAGTAATCGATCCGGAGCGCTCGCGCGAGCGCAGTTTCTGCTGCGGCGCCGGGGGCGGACTCGCGTTTCTGGGCGAGGAAAAGGGCGAGCGGGTCAGCCATACGCGCGCCAAGGAACTGGTGGCGACCGGAGCGAGCGTGGTGGGCGCGGCCTGCCCGTTCTGCAATACGATGTTTCGCGATGCTCTGGCGGCGGTATCGGATGCGCCGCCGAAACTGCTGGACATCGCCCAGATCGCGGCGGCGAATCTGAAAAATAAGATATGAACGATCGCGACTTGATCCGCCATGCTGTCGCCACCATCGCTTACCGCGGAGGGAAGACGATCCGCGACGCTCCGCCGGAATTCGCCGATTTCGCCGGCGCGGGAAAGACGCCGGCGCAGATTCTCGCCCACATCGGCGATCTGTTCGATTGGGCGCTGCGCACGGCCAAAGGCGATACGAGCTGGAGGGATTCTCAACCGCTCGCCTGGGAGCGGGAGAAGGAGCGATTTTTTTCGACGCTTGCCGCTTTTGACGCTTATCTCGCCGGCGGCGAGCCGGTGCGCGCGCCGCGGGAAAAATTATTCCAGGGACCGGTCGCGGACGCGCTCACGCACGTCGGCCAGCTTGCGATGCTGCGCCGTCTGGCGGGGTGCGCGATGAAAGGCGAAAACTATTTCGTGGCGTGGATCGAAGTGGGGCGTGTCGGTCCCGAGCAGGCCAAGGCCGCGCGCGAGTTCGATTGAAGCTCGCCTCTATGCGCTTCCGCTGGTGGGAACCGTGTTCTATTCCCCTGGCGCTTTGAAACGCAAGCCGAGCGTCTTCTCGACAAGATTCGCAACGCTTTAAATCCACAGCTACACTGGTCTTTCATGTTCCACACTTTGGAAACACGTGTCGCCGCCGCGATCGCCGCGCGGATCGAGCATCTCTACGATCTCAAAACGCCGGTTCAAACCGAGCAGCCGAAGCAGTCTTCCTTCGGAGAGATCGCCGTGCCCGCCGCGTTTCCGCTCGCGCGTGAGTTGAAGAAAGCGCCGAAGATCATCGCCGCGGAAATCGCCAAGGGACTTGAAATCGAAGGCGTCGGCGCGATTGAAATCGCCGGCAACGGGTATTTGAACGTGCGGTTCGACCGCGCCTACTACGCGACATCGCTGCTTGATCCGCCGGCGGCGCCGCGGGCGCGGAAAGAAAAGATCATTGTCGAGCACACCAACATCAATCCCAACAAAGCCGCGCACATCGGACATCTTCGCAACGCCGTTCTCGGCGATACGTTCGTGCGCATGATGCGGGCGGCCGGGCTCAACGTGGAAGTGCAGAATTACATCGACAACACCGGGGTTCAGGTGGCCGACGTGGTGGCCGCGTTCGTTCATCTCGAAAAAAAATCGCCCGACGAGATCCGGAGCCTGATTCAAGAAACGCGCTTCGATTATCTCTGCTGGGACATCTACGCGCGTATTTCGCAGTATTACGAGGAAAACGCGGGCGCGAAACAATGGCGGGTGGAAACGCTGCACGCCATCGAAGCCGGCCGGGGCGCTGAAGCCGAGATCGCGCATCTGGTCGCCGACGCGATTGTCCATGCGCATCTGGCGACCATGTATCGGCTGGGGATCGAGTACGACGTTCTGCCGCGGGAAAGCGAAATCCTGCATTTGAAATTCTGGGCGACCGCATTCGAGCTGTTGAAGCAGCGCAAGGCGATTTATCTTGAAACCGAAGGCAAAAACAAAGGCTGCTGGGTCATGCCCGGCTCGGCCTTCCGCGATCACGACGCCGGCGAGGAAGACAGCAAAGTGATTGTCCGCTCGAACGGAACCGTGACGTATGTCGGCAAGGACATCGCCTATCAGCTCTGGAAGTTCGGCTTGCTGGGCAAGGATTTTTACTATCGCAAGTGGCACACCTATCCCGATGGCCATGACGTCTGGGCGTCCACGGATGAGCCGGGCGGCGAGGCGCCGCATTTTGGCGGGGGATCACGAGTCTACAACGTGATCGATTCACGCCAGGCTTATTTACAGGACGTCGTCACCGCGGGATTGCGCGCGCTCAACTACCAGGAGCAGGCCGCAAACAGCGTCCATTTTTCTTACGAGATGGTGGCGCTTTCGCCGCGCACCTGCGTCGAGATGGGCATCGAATTATCGGAGGAAGACAAGCGGCGGCCGTATGTCGAAGTGTCCGGACGCAAGGGGCTGGGCGTCAAGGCCGACGATCTGATCGATAAATTGATTGAAAAGGCGCTCGATGAGGTTACCTCGCGCCACCCCGCCGAACCCGAGGCAGCGCGCAAGCGCGTGGCGGAGCAGATCGCGGCCGGCGCGCTGCGCTATTTCATGCTGAAATACACGCGCAATTCGGTGATCGCCTTTGACTTCGGCGAGGCGCTGAGCTTCGAGGGAGAAACCGGGCCGTACGTTCAATACGCGGCGGTGCGGGCGCGCAACATCATCCGCAAACTGGAAGAGCGCGGGGAAAAGCTCCCCGATTTTCGCGCGGCGCTTTCGCGCGAGGCGATGCAGCGCCAGCTCGCCGATGAAGATTGCTGGCAGCTTCTGCTGGCAGCCTCAAAACGCGACTCCGCCATCGAGGGCGCCATCGAAAGCGGCGAGCCCGCGCACGTGGCGCGCTATGCCTTCCAATTAGCCCAGGCGTTCAGCAATTTTTATCACGAATTTCCGGTTCTTTCGGAATCGAACGCGGAGAAAAAAACGTTTCTGCTGTGGATGACGGATTATTTTCGCGCGCAGCTCGAACGCACGCTCGACGTGCTCGGAATCGAAGTGCCCGAATACATGTAAGTGTCCACGCTAAAATAGAGTTACCCATGCCGAGTCTAAACTCCTTCGCCGCCGCGTCCGAGCTCCGTGTCGGCGGCCGAAGCTACACCATCTTCCGCCTGGCGGCGCTCGAAAAGGCGGGATTTAATCTCGCCCGCGTCCCGTACTCGATCAAAATTCTTCTGGAAAATCTTCTTCGTTTCGAGGACAACCTCACCAGCCGCCGCGCCGATATCGAATACGTCGCCAAATGGGATCCCGCCGCGCCGCCACGGGAAATTAATTTCCGGCCGGCGCGCGTCCTGCTTCAGGATTTTACCGGGGTGCCTTGCGTAGTGGACCTGGCGGCGATGCGCGATGCGCTCAAGAAATCCGGCGCGGATCCGAAAAAGGCCAACCCGCTGATTCCCGCCGATCTGGTGATCGATCATTCCGTGCAGGTGGATAAATTCGGCACGGCCGATTCATTCAGCGTGAATGCGCTGCTGGAATTCCAGCGGAATCAGGAACGCTACGCGCTGCTGAAGTGGGCGCAATCCGCGTTCAAGAATTTTCGTGTGGTCCCGCCCGATACGGGAATCGTCCACCAGGTGAATCTCGAATATCTGGCGCCGGTGGTTTTCTCGCAAAACAACGAAGCTTATCCCGACACCGTGGTTGGAACGGACTCCCACACCACCATGATCAACGGGCTCGGCGTGGTCGGCTGGGGCGTTGGCGGGATTGAGGCAGAAGCCTGCATGCTCGGCCAGCCGACGTCGATGCTTCTTCCGGAAGTGATCGGGTTCAAGCTCAGCGGCCGCTTGCCGGAAGGCGCCACCGCCACGGATCTGGTCCTCACCGTCACGCAGATGCTGCGCAAGAAAGGCGTGGTGGGGAAATTCGTCGAATTTTACGGGGAAGGCGTCAGCGCGCTGAGCGTCGCGGACCGGGCCACGATCGCCAACATGGCTCCCGAGTACGGCGCGACGATCGGGGTTTTCCCGATCGACGATGCGACGCTCGCGTATCTGGCGATGACCAATCGTCCAGCCGAGCAGATCGCGCTGGTGGAAGCCTACGCGAAGGAGCAGGGCCTGTTCCGCACGGAGCAAACTTCCGAGCCCGTGTTCAATGACACGCTGCACCTGGAGTTGGGGACGGTGGTCCCCTCGCTTGCCGGACCCAAGCGCCCGCAGGACCGCATTCATCTCCCCGAGGTCAAGAAGAATTTTCTTTCGACGCTCGGCGCCGCGCCGAAATCCGCGCAAATCGCATCGAACGGCACGATTCAGGACGGCGCGGTTGTCATCGCCGCGATTACAAGCTGCACCAATACTTCGAACCCCTCGGTGATGATCGCGGCCGGGCTTCTCGCCAAAAAAGCGGCGGAGCGCGGCCTCAAGCCGAAGCCGTGGGTGAAAACCAGCCTTGCCCCGGGGTCGAAAGTGGTGATGGATTATTTGAACGACGCCGGCCTTACGCCTTATCTCGATCAGATGCAGTTCAATCTGGTGGGCTACGGCTGCACCACCTGCATCGGCAACAGCGGACCGCTGCCGGAGGAGGTCGCCGCCGCGGTGCAAAAAGAGAAGCTCACGGTGGCCGCCGTGCTCAGCGGCAATCGCAACTTCGAGGGGCGGATCAACTCGCTGGTGCGCGCCAATTATCTTGCCTCGCCGCCGCTGGTGGTCGCCTACGCGCTGGCCGGGCGCGTCGATCTCGATCTGACCACGGAGCCGATCGGCAAAGATCAAAACGGCCGCGACGTTTTTCTGCGCGAAATCTGGCCGACTCCACAGGAAGTGCAGGAGGCGGTGCGGAAATCCGTGCGCCGGGAGATGTTCGCCAAACAATATTCCGAGGTTTTCGCCGGCGATCATCAGTGGAACTCGATTCAGGTTCCCTCGGGCGACCTGTATGACTGGAGCGACCGCTCCACCTACATCAAACGCGCGCCTTATTTCGATCAGGCCGTCGGGAATCAGGCGGCCGATATCAAGGGCGCGCGCGTGCTCGCGCTGCTCGGCGATTCCGTCACCACCGATCACATTTCGCCCGCCGGGAGCATCGCGGCGGATAGCCCGGCCGGCAAATATCTGATCTCGCTCGGCGTTAAGCCGGTGGATTTTAACTCGTACGGGTCGCGACGCGGCAATCATGAGGTGATGGTGCGGGGCACTCTCGCCAACGTTCGCCTGCGCAACCAGCTTGCGCCGGGAACGGAAGGCGGTTGGACCACGCATATCCCCTCAAACCAACGGATGACGATCTACGACGCCGCCATGCGCTACCGGGAGGAGCGAGTGCCGCTGATCATCATTGCGGGGAAAGAGTACGGCACCGGCTCTTCGCGCGACTGGGCGGCTAAAGGCGTTCTTCTGCTTGGCGTCCGCGCGGTGATCGCGGAAAGTTTTGAGCGCATCCATCGCTCCAATCTGGTGGGCATGGGCGTGCTGCCGCTGCAATTTCTGGAAGGCGAAAATCGCGAATCGCTCGGCCTCACCGGCTTTGAAACGTACTCGATCGAGGGCATCGGAGACTCGCGGGTGCGCGTCACGGCGGATGGCAAGCAGTTCGAGACGATTGCGCGCATCGATACGCCGGTCGAAGCCGAATACTTCCGCGCGGGCGGGATTTTGCCCTACGTTTTAAATCAGCTCACGAAATAATTTACTCGCGTCCGGGCGCGGCATCGGGCTTGCCGGCGGGAATAGTTGACTCCGTCAACTATTTGCGTCAATATAGACCCATGCCGCTGCCCGATCAGGTGCGCGCCTTCAATCGCTTTTACACCAAACACATCGGCCTGCTTCGCGACGGGTATCTCAAATCGCCGTTTTCCCTGACCCGGGCGCGGGTGCTGTACGAGATCGGCGCGCGAGCCGGGATCCGCTGGTCCGAGCTGCTTGAGGAACTCGCGCTCGACCCTGGCTATCTCAGCCGGATCATCAAGCATTTCGAATCGAAGCATCTGGTTCGCCGCTCCGCGAATGCGAAGGACCGGCGCGTCAGCCATCTCTCGCTCACCGCGCAGGGCCGCTCGCATTTCGCCAAACTCAACGCGCGATCGGAAGCCGAAGCCGCGGCGATGCTCGCCAAACTGAGCTCGGGCGAGCAGCGGCGCCTGATGTCGAGCATGAGCGCGATCCGCGAGCTTCTCGATCCCGGCGCGCCGCAATCGCCGATCACGATTCGCGCGCATCAGCCCGGCGATATCGGATGGGTGGTCGCCCGCCATGGCGAGCTCTACTCGCAGGAATACAACTGGGACATGACTTTCGAGGGCCTGGTGGCGGAGATCGCCGGAAAATTTCTCACCCGCTTTGATCCCGAGTGCGAGCACTGCTGGATCGCCGAGCGCAACGGCGAGCGCCTGGGCTGTATCTTCTGCGTGAAGCAGTCAAAATCCGTGGCGAAACTCCGGCTGCTTCTGGTCGATCCCGCCGCGCGCGGCAGCGGCCTCGGCACGCGGCTGGTCGAGGAATGTATCGCGTTTGCGCGGCGCGCCGGCTATCGAAAAATTGTCCTGTGGACCAACGATAATCTGCATGCGGCGCGCCGCATCTATCAGCGCGCGGGGTTCATGTTGGCGAAGGAAGAAAAGCACCACAGTTTTGGCCACGATCTTGTGGGTCAATTCTGGGAACTGCCTCTCGCTTAGAGCGGGTGGTAACACGCTGTAAATTTACCGCCGCATGAAAGCCGGGGCTTGATTGCCGATCGCATGTAATGGATGTCGCCGGTCAGCACATTCACGTGGGGGAAATCGCGGATGGGCTTAAATCACTTTGGAGCGGCGCAAAATCTCATCGATCTCCGGGCGCATCACCACGCCGGCCTCAATCTCGCGGAGGCGTTTTGCTTCACGCTCGATCTGCTCCGCCGCCAAGCGCGCGACCTGTTCCGCGTCTTCAAGCGGCACCACCGTCACGCCGTCGCGGTCGGCGACGATCACGTCCCCGGCGCGCACGGCGACTCCTCCGCACGCGATCACGCCCCCGATCTCGCCGGCGCCATCTTTGTTGCAAGCCGCGGCGGACAGCCCGCGCGCATAAACCGCGATTCCCAGGGTTTCGATCGCGTCCGCGTCGCGCACCGCTCCATAGATCGCCGCGCGCACTCCCATCTTCACCGCGCTTGAGGCGAGCAGTTCCCCGAACACCGCATTGTTCAAATTTCCCTGGGTATTCACCACCAGAACATCATTTGGGGCGGCGAGCGAGATCGCCTTGTGCAGCATCAGATTGTCGCCGGAATGACACCACACCGTCAGCGCCGAGCCGATAATTCGCGGCGACGGCCAGATCGGCCGGATGCCCGAATCCATGGCGCCCAAGCGCGACATACAATCGGCCACCTGCGCGCTCGATGCAATTCCGAAGGACGCCAGCAGTTCTTCCGATGCTCGCGGCCATCCGGGGCGCACGCGAAAACCTGGGTTACCTGGACTCATAATTTCGGCGGCAGCGCTAAGATCCGGGAGTCTTCGCCAACTGCTCTTTGGTGAATGCGCTTGCCGGATTCAGCTCCAGGGCCCGTTGGAATTCTTTGCGCGCCTCCGCGTTTCGATTCTGTTTCCGCAGCGCGAGCCCCATCCACAAATGCGCCTCGGCCAGTTTCGGATCGAGATCCATCGCCTTCTGAAAATCTTTTTCCGCCAGCTGGATTCCGCCGCCCAGCGCCGGCGGCAGGTAGTAATTCCCCACCCCGCGGCTCAAATAATTCATCGCCGATCTGGGATCGAGTTGCACGGCCTTGTTCACTTCCTCCTGCGCGCAGCGGCCGTATTTCAAGCCTTGCAAACCGGCGGAGGAAACAGCCTGCCCGCACAGCGTTCCCAAAATCCGGTGATATTCGGCGTCGTCGGGCTTCATCGACGCGGCGCGCCTGGCTGCCTCGATGCCCGCTTCGGCGGCGCCGTGCGCCTGATTTTTATCGCGCTGCTCGATCGCCACTTCCGCCACATAAGATTCGGCCAGCGCGAGCTTGTACTGCGCCGCCGCATCGTTCGGCTGTTTTTGCGCCTCCGCCGCTGCCTGCCGCGCCATGTTTTCGAGCGCCGCGCGATCCTGCGCATCGCGCGCCCGCTCCAGATCGCCGCCAAGCCAAAGCAGGAAAAAAATCAGCCACATGACTTCTTCGATTCTATCAGCCTGCTTTTCGTTACAATGGAAGTAATGCGCCCGTAGCTCAGTCTGGATAGAGCGTCTGCCTCCGGAGCAGAAGGTCAGAGGTTCGAATCCTCTCGGGCGTACCACTTCACTTTTCCCATACGCAACGTCGATCGAGGATCCCGCGATTATTGCGGGGTGATGCGAAAGGATTCGCGCCAGATGGCGCCCGGCGCGACGTGTTGCAAGCCGGCGTTGGAGTTGAATGCGTTAGTGGGAGCCGTCATCGGCTCGAAGCAGATGAAGTCGTGTTCCGGGGGCGCGTAGATCACCGCGGTCGTATACTTCGGGCCGAAACGAATCGAAAGGCTTCGCTTGCCGTCTTCGACCGCGAATTCTTCGCCGGTGAGGCGGGAGAAGACATCGTCGAAGGACTTGTCCTCGAGCGGCAACCATCCCGGCTCGAAGGGCTGTTTTTCGCCGGTTGGAATTTTTTTGGCGGCGAGAATCGCCTGCTCCCGCGCAGCGATTTTAATTCGCCACGTTTGGCGGGAAGACCCCAGACGAAGATAGGGATGAAAGCCGACGCACAGCGGCATCGCCTCATCGGAGAGATTTTCCATCGCCATTTCGATTTCAAGCGAGCCGTCCGCCAGCCGATGCGTGATTTCGATCGCGCAGGCAAACGGGAACTGCGCCATCCACTCCGGAACGCGCCAGAATTCGAGTCGAGAAGTAACCGAGGCGGCATCCTGACGCTTGATTTTCCAGCGGTCCGTAAACAGAACCAGTCCATGAATCGGCAGACGATTGGCGTCGTAACGCAGGTTGCCGAGCGAGGAGTTCAGGAAATAGCGCCAGCCGTTGGCCAGATAGGATTCGCCGTCGAGGCGATTCGCCCATGGCGCTAGCAGCGGGATGCCGGCGAGCGCGGGCGGCTTCCAATCCGCCGGCGTGTGGATGTATTCGGCGCCGCGATACACCAGCGAACGGCAGTTGTCGCCGCAGCCGGTATCAATCACGGCCTGAACCTCGCCGTCCCGGATGCGGATCATTCGCTTACATTCTTCGAATCGGCCAGCGCGCGCGCTTCGGCCACGAACTGCGCCAGCGGTTTCGAGCCCTGATCGCCGTGTTTGCGATGGCGCACGGCGACCGAATCCGATTCCGCCTCGCGATCGCCCACCACCAGCATGAATGGAATTTTTTGCAACTGCGCTTCGCGAATCTTCAAGTTTACTTTTTCGTTGCGATCGTCCAAATGGGAGCGCAGGCCCGCGGCTTCGAGCTGCCGGTGCACCTTGCGCGCGTACTCGACATGACGATCGGTGATGGGCAGCACCGTTGCCTGGATCGGAGCAAGCCACAGGGGAAACGCGCCGGCGTAGAGCTCGATCAGATAAGACACCATGCGCTCCATGGTGCTGACGATCGCGCGATGAATCATCACCGGCGGATGACGGTTCCCGTCCGGGGCGATGTAGCCGAGGCCGAACTGCTTCGGCAGATGAAAATCCACCTGGATGGTGGAATACGTCTCCTCGTGGCCCATCACATCGGCGAGCTGAATATCGAGCTTGGGACCGTAGAACGCCGCTTCGCCGCGCGCTTCACGATAAGGCAGGTTCAGCGCGTCCATGGCTTCGCGCAGAACGCGCTCGCCCAGCTCCCACATGGCATCGTTATCGACGTATTTTTCTTTATTGGCGGGATCGCGAAGAGAAAGGCGGTAGCTATATTGGGTGATGCCCAGATCCTTGTAGGCGCGCTCGACTAATTTCATCACGCCCGAAAATTCTTCCTTGATCTGATCGGGCGTGCAGAAGATGTGCGCATCATTCAGCGTCATGGCGCGGACCCGGCTCAAGCCGCTGAGCACGCCGCTGCGCTCGTAGCGATACATCGTGCCCAGCTCGGCGATCCGGATCGGCAGATCGCGGTAGCTGCGCATTTTCGATTCATAAATCAAGATGTGGTGCGGGCAGTTCATCGGCCGCAGGACCATTTTTTCGGTTTCCAAATCCATCGGCGGAAACATATCCTCATGATAATGTTCCCAGTGCCCGCTGCGGACGTAGAGATCGACCTTGGCGAGGTCCGGCGTGTAGACGTGCTGGTAGCCGAGCTCGCGCTCGCGTTCGAGAATATATTCCTCGAGCAGGCGGCGAATCGTGGCGCCCTTGGGAAGCCACAGCGGAAGCCCCGCGCCCACCGCTTCATTCACCGTGAACAGCTCCAGCTCCTTGCCGAGTTTGCGATGATCGCGCTTTTTAGCTTCTTCGAGCCGATTCAGGTAATCTTCCAGGTCTTTTTTGGTGAAAAACGCGGTGCCGTAGATGCGCTGGAGCTGCTGGTTCTTTTCGCTGCCCTTCCAGTAGGCGCCGGCGAGCGAGAGAAGCTTGAACGCCTTGATTTTTTTGGTTGACGGGACGTGCGGGCCGCGGCAGAAGTCGATGAAGCCGGGTCCCAGGGTGTATTCGGAAAAAACGTCGCCGGCGCGCTCCCTAATCAGCTCGATTTTCATGGGCTGATCGGCGTAGAGTTTCAGTCCATCTTCTTTACGCGTGTACTTTCGCTCGTAGGGCAAATCGCGCGCCTGGATTTCCCACATGCGTTTTTCGATGCGTTCGAGATCTTCCTGGGTGAACGGCTCCTCCCGCTGGAAATCGTAATAGAAGCCGGATTCGATGGGCGGTCCGATGCCGAGCTTGGTGCCCGGGAACAATTCGAGCACGGCCGCAGCCAGAAGATGCGCCGTCGAGTGGCGATAGACTTCGAGCGATTCGGGGTTTTTCGTGGTCAGGATTTCGAGCTTCGCGTCGGATTCGAGCGGCCGATTGAGATCCCAGAGTTCACCGTTGACGCGGGCGACGATCGCATCCTCCGCGAGCCGTTTACTGATCGATTGAGCGATGTCGATGGGGCGCGCGCCAGGAGCGACTTCCTGGACACTGCCGTCGGGAAGAGTGACCTGCATTTTCTATATTGTATTATCGCCAGGAACACGCAGCCATTCCGTCGGGGAGCGCGAGATTTACGGATCGCGATTCCGAGCAGCACCAACGCGGTTCCGGGAAGCGCGAAACTTGAAGGCTCCGGCGTTGTGTCCATCGCGATATTCAGGACATCGTTCAATCCGGAGGCGAACATCACGAAGATGCCGCCGGTCAGCAATGCTGCGCGCGCCGTCGCGAAAACAGCAGCAGAGAGATTCCGATACCGGCGAGCGCGAGCGTCGATGGTTCGGGGACGTTGGAAAGGCTGGTGGCAATCACGGGCGGGCCGCCGGGATTGTAGATGTTGTAGTAGATATCGAAATCCTGGAGATAGTTGAACTGGCTGATATTGATGGACGATGGAACGCAGTTGCAAACCACGCCGGGCGTTGTTGTTCGCAGCCACATAATCAATGTGTCGGGCGATTCGCCGGGAAGGGCGAAATCCCAGCGATATTCGTACGGGGGCGCCCCGGTGTACCAGGTAAAGTTCGTTGTCCCAGTGCCGCTATAAACATCGATGTTGTTGGTAACGTCGTAGACGTTGATGTTCTCGACCGTAGCGGTATTTGCGACGACATCAAAGGAGACGTCCCAGGTGTCGCCGTCTTGAACGCCGGACAGCGCGGAGGCTGGATTCACGCCGAAGCAGCCGACGCAATAAACGGTCGAGTAGAACTCGTAATTGTAAACGGTCGTGGCTCTGCTGACAACGGCGGCCGTTGCCAGCAGAACCGTGAGCTGAAGCAATCTAAACATTTGACCTCCGACAGTGTTGCACTTGTAGAATCATGAGGCAGAGCAGGCATCTTTACAATCCCTGATACAGTCACCTGGCCGTTACGTAACGTAGGCGGCCATCGTGTTATCATGAACTTACAAATTTTTAAGATGTCGGACGTGAACCCGCTTGCAGACGATTTGGTTCGTCAACAGGTTCGGAAGATTCTCGAAAGCTCGGGGTTTTCCACAGCCCTGCGGTCGCGGAGATTTCTCCAGTTCGTCGTCGAGCAGACCCTCAATGGCTCGGAGGACGAAATCAAGGAATACACGATCGCGGTGGAGGTGTTCGGGCGGAAAGACAACTACGATTCGCGGGAACATTCCGCCGTTCGGGTAGAGGCGGCTCGCCTGCGGGCGCGGCTGAAAGAGTATTACCGATCCGAGGGAGCGCAGGACGAGCTGATTATCGAGCTGCCCAAAGGCGGCTATGTTCCCCAATTCACGGCACGGCGGCCGGGTTCCGACCCGCTTGCAGAGAACGCAGCGGAGCCGGTCGCGCCGGTGCAGGTCACGGCCGGACGGCCGCGGCGGATTTGGGGTGCTTTGGGGATCGCGGCAGCGGCTGCGCTCATGCTCTGGATTCTTGTCGCCCGGCCCAATCCACCGGCGCGATTCCGGTATGTGTCGCTGACGGAAAACGGGATTGAAAGCGCGCCGAGTATTTCCGCGGACGGCTTCGAGATGGTTTATGCGCGGCGCGACGGGCAGTTCTGGCACATCATGCGGCGCACGATCGGGCGAAAACCGGTCGATTTAACGAAGGATTGGGAGGACGACAACACGCAGCCGGTGATTTCGCCGGACGGCCGCCGCGTGGCGTTCCGGTCGACGCGCGATGGCGGCGGCATTTTTGTCATAATGGCCACCGGTGTCGGGGCGGCGCGCGTTTCCGACTTTGGATATGACCCGGCGTGGTCCCCGGATGGGCGCTGGATCGTCTGCGCGACCGAACCGGTGCTGCGGCCCCAGCAGCGGCTTGGCCTGAAGAGCTCGTTGTGGAAGATCGAAGTAGCCACGCG
Source organism: Terriglobia bacterium (assembly GCA_021325175.1). Classification (GTDB taxonomy): domain Bacteria; phylum Acidobacteriota; class Terriglobia; order Bryobacterales; family Bryobacteraceae; genus Palsa-187. The sequence goes on along the minus strand of JAJPHS010000071.1, from coordinate 787 downwards.
CCGCACGGAGCAGATTTACGCCGGTGATGCCGTGCAGCCGGCGTGGTCGCCATCCGGCAAGCGAATCGCGTACTGGACGGGATTGGCCGGGGATAAAGCGCCGGATATCTGGACCATCGGGGTGGACGGGCGCGATCCGATGCCGGTGACCAGCGATAAGCCGATCGACTGGTGCCCGCGCTGGTCGCGCGATGGGAGATTTCTTTATTTCCTGAGCGATCGCGAAGGCGCGATGAATCTCTGGCGCGTGCGGATCGATGAGGCGACGGGAAAAATCGCGGGTCTGCCGGAGCCGGAGACGACGCCCGCGCTGGAGATGTCGATCTTTTCGCTTTCAAAATCGAAACTTGTTTACGAAAACCGGATCATCCGGAGCCGGCTTGTGCGGCGCGAGATCGCCAGCGGCGAAACGGAAACGCTGGTCACGATGCCCGCGGGACGGCAGCCGATCGGCCCCGATTTATCGAAAGACGGAAAGTGGCTTACGTTTTACACCATCGGCAAGCAGGAAGATATTTACGTCGTGGGCGCGGATGGAAGCGGCATGCGCCAGCTTACCGACGACGGGTTTCACAATCGCGGGCCGCGCTGGTCGCCGGACGGGAAGCTGATTGCGTTTACATCCAACCGGTCCGGCCGGAAAGAGATCTGGACGATTCATCCGGACGGCAGCGAGCTATCGCAACTGACGCACACCAGTGAAGGCGAGCCGATTCAATCCGTATGGGCGCCCGACGGAAAACGAATCGCGTACAACATGACCGACGGCGAATCGGCGATCATGAAT
>JAJPHS010000030.1 GCA_021325175.1 Terriglobia bacterium | reverse complement strand
GCGGCCGCGGCCGCCCGCGCCGATCTACCGCGGCACTTCGCCCCGCGTGGAAGAAGTGTTTTTATAGAGGTCCCGGTAACATTGCAGGCAAGGCCGATTGGCACGGCAAAGCGGATTGCAATACGGACAACGCCTTCGTGACCGGAACAGCAAACGCGCGGCGGCGAGAACCCCAAGCAATACAATGAGTGCGACTGTCGCTGGCATCGAGCTACAACCACACTAGAGGCGTGTGGCCGCACAAACGTTTCGCCGCCGCAAAAAATTCCGCATTTCCCTACCGCCCTCCGGCCTGCGACGGGAAAAGATCTGATAGACTCTCTCTGAAATCGGGAGGCTTTTAAAATGAATCGTGTTTTACGGCTGACGCTGATCGCGATGGGGGTCGGCGGCGGATTGCGCGCCGCTGATATCGGCAAGGAGCCGGTCCGCAAAATCAGTTTGGAGATGTACCTGGATCTGGTGAACGTCTCCGATCCGCAGATTTCGCCGGATGGCAAGCAGATCATTTTCACCCGGCGCTGGGTGGATAAGATGAATGACCGGTTCGAATCCGCGTTGTACATCATGAACGCCGACGGGAGCCATCAGCGCTTCCTGGTAAAAGGCTCCGACGCGCGCTGGTCGCCCGACGGGACGCGCATCGCTTATCTGGCTCAGGGCGAGCCCAAGGGCAACCAGATCTATGTCCGCTGGATGGACGCCGAAGGCGCGCAGACGCAGATCACGCGGCTTGAGGAATCGCCGAGTGGAATCTCCTGGTCGCCCGATAGTAAATCGATCGCCTTTACCAAGCTGGTTCCGCATCACGAATCGTGGAACATTCATCTTCCGGCCAAGCCGGAGGGCGCCAAATGGACCCCCGATCCGATGATTATTGACCGGCTCCGCTATCGGCTCGATCGCCAGGGCTTTCTGGAGCCCGGCTTCCGTCACATTTTCCTCGTGTCGGCCGACGGCGGCGCGCCGCGGCAGTTGACCAGCGGCGATTTTAACGACGGACCGGGCGGAGGATTCGGAGGCGGGGGCCTGTCCTGGACCCCCGATGGCAAGTCCATCGTCTTCAGCGGCTTGAGGCTGCCCGACGCGGACTATCACGTCAAGGAGAACTATATTTATGCCGTCGATACAGCCAGCGGAGCGGTCCGCCAGCTTGTGACTCGAAAGGGCGAATATCAGAACCCGGTCGTCTCGCCCAACGGGCGATATTTCGCCTACACCGGTTACGATTTTGCGATGCAGGCCTGGAAAGATTCCGACCTGTATGTGATGGACATCGACGGATCGAACCCGCGGGACATTACTCCCAAGCTCGACCGGACGCCGTCGGGCCTACAGTGGAGCGCCAACAGCAGCGGCCTCTATTTCGGCGTAAGCGAGATCGGCACGCGCAATCTGTATTATGCCTCGCTCGATCGCGAGATCCACAAAGTCACCGACGGCAATCATATGCTCACCGTCAGCAGCGTGAGCAAGGGCGGTCTAGCGGCGGGCGTACTGACCGATCCGGCCAAGCCGGCCGACGTGGTGGTCCTCGATCTGGCGAATCCGCGGCCGAAGCAATTAACCGACGCCAACGGCGATTTACTGCGCGGCATCAAGCTCGGCGACGTGGAGGAGTTTACTTACACATCCGTCGACAATCTGAAGATCCAAGGATGGATCGTGAAGCCTCCCGATTTCGATCCCTCGAAGAAATATCCGCTGATTCTTAGCATTCACGGCGGTCCGGCGGGGATGTACGACGTGGGTTTTAATTTCGCCTATCAGGATCACGCCGCCAACGGCTATGTCGTGCTTTATACCAATCCGCGCGGCTCGACCGGCTACGGCACCGATTTTGGAAACGCGATCAATTACGATTATCCCGGAAAAGATTTCACCGATCTGATGAAGGGCGTCGATGAAGTGATTTCGCGCGGCTACATCGACGAGCGGAACCTTTTTGTGTACGGCTGCAGCGGCGGCGGCGTGCTCACCTCCTGGACCGTCGGCCATACCGATCGCTTTGCCGCGGCGGTGGCGCAGTGCCCGGTCACGGACTGGCTTTCTTTCGCCGGAATCGTCGACGCGCAGCCGAATTATTATTCTCTGTTCTTCAAGAAGCTGCCATGGGAAGATCCCACCGAGTACCTCAAGCACTCCTCCCTCATGTACGCGGGAAACGTGAAGACGCCGACGCTGCTGATGACCGGCGTGCTCGATATGCGGACGCCGATGCCGCAGAGCGAGGAGTTTTATGAAGCTTTAAAACTCCGCGGCGTGCCAACGGCGCTGATCCGGATGAACGGCGAGTATCACGGAACCACGTCGATCCCGTCGAATTTCATGCGCACGCAGCTTTATCTGCGCTACTGGTTCGACAAATATAAAAGGAATTAACCGAGCCCGACTTGATCCGAAAAAGGCGGAGCGCCGGAGCCGTGATATAGTCTCTCGGAAGGAGGCGTCAGTGGAAAGACGAACAATGCCCAGCGAGGCAGTCGAGCTCTACAATCTTTTTATTCACGGCGTGATCAGCCGGCGCGCGTTTATGGACGGTTTGCAGAAATTCGCCGTGGGCGGTCTGACCGTCGCGGCAATGATGCAGGCGCTGCTGCCGAATTACGCGCTGGGGCAGCAGGTCGCCAAAAACGACGATCGCATCAGGACCAGTTATGAGACGGTGCCGTCGCCGGAAGGCAACGGCAGCATTCGCGGTTATCTTGCCCGGCCGATAAGCGCCGATACGCGTAACGCGACGCCGTCGAAGCTGCCGGGGATCATCGTGATCCATGAAAACCGCGGGTTGAATCCGCACATTGAAGACATCGCGCGCCGGCTGGCGCTGGCGAACTTCATGGCGTTCGCCCCGGACGGGCTGACTTCGGTCGGCGGCTTCCCCGGAGACGATTATCGCGGCGGGGAAATGTTCCGCAAGGTCGATTCGAAAAAGATGGCCGAGGATTTCGTGGCGGCGGCGCGATGGCTGAAGGCACGCGGCGACTGTACGGGAAAAATCGGCGCCACGGGATTTTGCTACGGCGGCGGCATCGCCAACCTGCTCGCGGTGCGGCTGGGCGCCGATATCGGCGCGGCGGTGCCTTTTTACGGCACGCCTCCGGCAAAAGAAGACGTGCCAAAGATCAAGGCTGCGATTCTGGTTCATCACGGCGAGCTCGATGCGCGGCTGGCATCCACCTGGCCGGCGTACGAGGCGGAATTGAAAGAGGCCGGTGTCCCGCACGAAGGCTACATCTATCCCGGCGCGGTGCACGGATTCAACTGCGACGCGACGCCGGAGCGCTACAACAAAGCGGCGGCAGATTTGGCCTGGCAGCGGACTATCGACTGGTTCAATAAATACGTCCGAGCCTGACCGTTCATCGGCGCAAACCGGCCGGAATCTGCGAAGCTGGAGTCGTATGAGGAAGGTTTCCTGGCTGGTTTTGCTCGGAACCGCGGCCGCGCTCGCGCAAAACGCCGACTGGCCGCAATTCGGATGGGACGCCGCCAGCAGCGGGACATCCCAGGCGATCAGCGGGATCACCAGCGCCAATATCGGTTCGCTCGCGCGGCGGCAGATCCAGATCGACGGCACCGTGGATGCCTCCGCGGTTTATCTGCACGCGGTTGCGATCAACCGCTCGGCGCACGACGTCTTCTTCGTCACCACCACCTACGGAAAAACACTGGCCATCGACGCGGCGGCCGGCACGATTCTGTGGGAGTACACGCCGCCGCAGTATTCAAGCTGGGCCGGCACCGCGCAGATCACCACCAGCACGCCCGCTATCGATCCGGACCGGCAGCACATTTATGCCGCCGCGCCGGACGGCATGATTCGCAAGCTCGCCGTCGCCGATGGGCACGTGGTGTGGACGACGGCGATCACCATGATGCCGCAGCGCGAAAAAATCGCCTCGCCGCTGAAGGTTTTTAACGGAAACGTGATCGCGGTCACCGGCGGCTATATCGGAGACGCGCCGCCTTATCAGGGCCACGTCGCGATCCTCGATGCGCAAAGCGGCAATGTGCTCGACGTGTGGAATTCGTTGTGCAGCGATCGCGCCGGGCTCATCAATCCGCCCACGTGCCCGGGCACGCGATCGGCGATCTGGGGCCGGGCCGGCGCGGTGATCGACCCCGCCAGCGGCAACATTTTCATCGCCACCGGCAACGGTCCCTATGACGGAAAAACAAACTGGGGCGATGCGCTGATCGAGCTCGATCCTACGGCGACGCAGATCCTCGCCAACTACACGCCGGCCGACAACACGCAGCTTGATGATAGCGACCTCGATCTCGGATCGACGTCGCCGGTGCTGCTCGGCTCCGGCATCGTGGCGCAGGGTGGTAAGGACGACATCGTTCGTCTGCTCAGCCTGCAATCGATCGCGGGCACGGCTCCGCACAGCGGTGGCGAGATGCAAACCGTATCGACGCCTTCCGGTAATATGTTGTTCACCGCGCCGGCGGTGTGGAACAACAACGGCCAGACCTGGATGTTCGCGGCCGATAGCGGCGCAACCGCGGCCTGGATCTTCAGCAACGGGACGCTCACCAAGGCGTGGAGTAAACGGATTGGCGGCACCAGCCCCATCGTCGCGGGCGGGCTGTTGTACGTCTACGATCCGAACGGCGGATTGTATGTCTACGATCCGGCGAGCGGGACGCAGATCGCCAAGCTCGATTGCGGAAACGGCCACTGGAACAGCCCCATCGCGTTGGACGGCAAAATCATTTTGCCGGAAGGCAACGCCAATCAACACGCGACGTCCGGCGTAATTGACGTGTGGACGCTGCCCGGCGATGCGCCGCGCCGCACGCGCCGGCCCTGATCGCGATTCGAATTGCGCAGCGCGACGCAAGCCGGCGAAAAAGGTTTACGCGAGCCGATTGCAACCTTCCATGCAGCCGGTCACGTCTCCTGTTCGAGAGGACTCGCATGCGATCATTTTTAAGCCGCCGTGAAATTCTGCGATTTGCCGGGGCGGCTGGCTTCGCCGGAATCGCGCCGCTTTCTGCATCCGATTCCGGATTCTGGAACAAGAAAGATCCCGCCGATTGGACCGCCGCCGAAATTGATCAGCTCACCAACAAATCGCCGTGGGCGAAAGAAATTACGGTTACGGCTCCGGCGCAAGGCTACGGCGGTGGATATCCGGGCGGCGGAGATTATCCCGGTGGCGGGTACCCAGGTGGTGGTTATCCCGGCGGCGGATATCCGGGCGGGATCGGTTTTCCCGGCGGCATGGGACGGCGGCGCGGCCCCGGGATACCTGCCGGGCAGGTTTATAAAGCCGTGGTCCGGTGGCAAAGCGCGAAGGTGATTCTTGACGCGATGAAAACTCCCCTGCCGGAGAAGATGACGAATCACTACGTCATCGTGGTGGGCGGGATTCCGGTGAATCCGCGCGACAATCGCTACGGCTCGAACGACGATTCCGGGCAATCCAATCAAGATATCCTGGACCGCATGAAATCGATCACGTTCCTTCAGCCGAAAAATAAGCGCGATCTCCAGCCGGGCGTCATCGTGCAGCAGCCCGCCAATTACGGCGACGTTTATTTCGGATTCGCCAGGGATCTGGTCACGCTGCGTCCGGAAGATAAAGAGGTTGTCTTCAGCACCAGCTTTGGCCGTATTCCGGTGAAGGTGAAATTCAATCTGAAGGAAATGATGTATCGCGGCGAACTGTCGGTCTAAAGTGGAGTTATGGAGAAGACAAAGGCCGATTGGAAAAAACAGCTCACCCCGGAGCAGTATCACGTCACGCGCGAAAAAGGCACCGAGCCTCCGTTCACCGGCAAATACTGGAACCTGCACGATGACGGAACGTATCATTGCGTCTGCTGCGGGGCGAAGCTGTTCAGCTCCGGAACGAAATTCGACTCCGGCACCGGGTGGCCCAGCTTCTACGCGCCCATCGATGAGAAAAATCTGCGCATGGTCGAGGATCGCAGCCACGGCATGCGCCGCACTGAGGTGGAATGCGCCAATTGCGGAGCGCACCTGGGACACGTTTTCCCGGATGGGCCGAAGCCGACCGGTTTGCGCTATTGCATGAACTCCGCCTCGCTCGATTTCGAGCCGGAACAGTAGCGCGGGCGTAAAATCGAAGTGAGATGTGGTTCTTGCTCGCGGCAATGCTGGCGCAATCCGTCGATTATCAGGCCGAGGGCATCAAAGCGCTCGACGCAAAACAATACGACGCCGCGCTTGAGGATTTCAAGAAAGCCGCTGCCGCTAATCCGGGCGATTACGCCGCGCATTTTCATCTCGCCTTGACGTACAGCCTGCTCGGAAACGACGCGGCGGCGTCGCCGGAATATAAGACCTGCCTCGATCTCAAGCCCGGTTTGTATGAAGCCGAGTTGAACCTGGGCGTTTCGCTTTTGCGTCTGAAGGATCCGGCGGGCGCGGTGGCTTATCTTGAGGATGCCGCGCGGCAAAAGCCGTCGGAGTTCCGGCCGGCGCTGCTGTATGCGCAGGCGCTGCTTGAATCCGGGCGCTCGGCCGAGGCGGAAAAATCATTCGCCGGCGCTTTGTCATTGAACGCGTCGTCGGCCGCGGCCGAAGAGGGATTGGGCCAGGCGATTTTACGGCAAGGACGGCTGGCCGACGCGGAGCCGCATCTGAGAAAGGCGGCCGCGCTCGATGCGGCGTATAACAGCGGCCTGCTGGCGCTCGGCGAAGCCTACGAAAAAGCCCAACAGCCGGATCGCGCCATCGCCATTTACCGCCAATTTCCGGGGAATGCCGCCGCGCAGGAACGCATGGGCGCGCTGCTTGAAAACTCCGGCAAAGCGGCGGATGCGATTCCGGCGCTGGAAGCGGCGGTGGCCAAATCGCCGACCCCGGCTAATCGCGTCGCGCTGGCGCAGGCTTATGTCGCGACCAAGCAGCTCGTCAAAGCCGATCCGCTGGCCGCGGCGGCGGTGTCCGCCGAGCCGAACAATTACGATCTGCGGATGTTCTACGGCCGCGTTCTTCGCGATGAGCGCAAATTCGCGGAAGCGGCGTCGCAGTTTTTGGCCGCATCGAAGCTCCGGACCGAAGCCGCCGCCCCGTGGAACGAGCTGGCCGGCGTGCTCACCGTCGCCGGACAGTATCCGCAGGCCCTTTCCGCGCTCGATCATCTTCGCGCGCTCGACGCCGAAACTCCCGCGCATTTTTATTTGCGAGCTTTGTGTTTCGATCATCTGCGCCAGCTTAAGGACGCGCTTGAGAATTACAATAAATTTTTGGAGAGCAGCCAGGGCAAGTATCCGGACGAGGAGTTTAAGGCTCGCCAGCGCGCCCGGATCATCCAGAATGAGCTGAACCGACGCTAATGTTGAGCGCCTTGATGGTTGTCCTTCTCGTTGCGGACTTGAGCGCGATCCGGTCGGAGCCGAACCTGGAGCGGCGCAGCGACATGGCGCTCGATTATATCTCCGGAGTGCTCGACCAGGTTCGGGATCTTTATAACTCCGGCGATATTACGCAATGGCGCGACGCGCTCAACCGCATCGGAGAAGCCGTGGAGCTGTCCTATGAGTCGCTGAGCGCCACGCAAAAAAATCCGCGAAACGACAAGCATTTTAAGCGCGCCGAGCTGAAGACGCGCGAATTTGTCCGGCGCCTGAACGCGCTGCGCGACCAGGTAAGCTTTGACGATCGCGCCGCGCTCGATCAGGTGCGCGCCAAAGTCTCGCAAGTCCACGATGAATTGCTCGAAAAGATCATGAGCAAGAAAAAATAGAGGTTTTTATGCGAGGTTATGCCGTTGCTCTGCTGTGCGCGTTGCCCCTGGCGGCGCAGGCGAATCGCGATTTTCTCACCGCTGACGAAGCCGATCAGGTGCGGATCGCGCAGGACCCCAACGATCGCATGAGGCTCTATCTCCATTTCGCCAGGCAGCGGCTCGATCAGGTCAGCCAGCTTCTGGCGAAAGATAAGCCGGGGCGCAGCGCGCTGATTCACGATCTGCTCGAAGACTACGGCCACATCATCGAAGCGATCGACACCGTAGCCGACGACGCCCTGCGCCGCAAGCTGCCGATCGACAAGGGCAACGCGGCGGTGGCGGCGGGCGAGCGGGAGATGGCCGAGAAGCTCAAAAAAATCAGCGACAGCCAGCCCAAGGACCTGGCCCGCTATCAATTTGTGTTGCAGCAGGCGCTCGAAACAACCGAAGACAGCTACGATCTTGCGCAATCGGATGTGACCAGGCGCGCCGCCGAGATCGCGGCGAAGGAGAAAAAAGAGAATGCCGAGCGCGCCGCCGAGATGACGCCGGAAGAAAAGAAAGCGGCGCAAGCCGAGGCGGACAAAGCGGCCACGAATCCGCCTCGCAAGCCGCCGACGTTATATAAGCCGGGCGAGAAGAAGCAGCAGCAGCAGTAGCGCCGCTGCAACGCCGCTG
>JAJPHS010000141.1 GCA_021325175.1 Terriglobia bacterium | reverse complement strand
TGATTTCGATCGAGCTCAAGGGCGGCCGCGAAGAGGTCTTCGCGTTCATGGAAAAACTGAAGATGATCGTCCGGGCCACTTCTCTCGGCGACGTCCACACCATGATCCTGTATCCGGCGATGGCCTCCCATCGGGATCTGTCGCCGAAGCATCGCGCGAGGCTGGGAATCGGCGATGGCCTGGTAAGAATCTCGGTCGGGATCGAAGCGCCGGAAGATATCATCGCGGACCTGGAGCAGGCGCTCAAAAGCTAGTTGGACGCCGCTCAAAAATCTGATGCGTCCTTCGCGCGCATGACCCCTTCGCTGTCTTTTCGCGCGCTAACGGCCAAACCGCAGCTTGTACAGTTATGATGAAAGCTGAACCTGCGACGCGGATGCTCCCCCAAAGCCGGCGGTTGTTATTTGTCGTGTGTCTGGCCGTAATGTGGTTGGAATCGTGCTTCGTTCACCATCGCCGAACGCCGCCGCCGGGCAACGTCGCCAACCGGCCGCTGCTCACCGCGAGCAAGCAGGAGCTGATCAATCGTATCCATCGCGCCTTTGATCCGATTCACTCCTTCAGGATGCGCGCGGATCTTTCGCCGGCGGTGGGAAAATTGTACGGCGGCGAGCTGACCGAATACGCGACCGTGCGCGCCTACGTACTTTTTTTGCGTCCCGACGATATTCGCGTGCTGGGGCTCGATCCGGTGCTGCACAGCTCGACTATTTTTGACATGGTCTCCACCGGTTCGGAGTTTCGGGTCTATATTCCGAGCAAGAACCGGTTCGTTACCGGCAATAACAATGCGCCGCCGAGCTCGTCGAAGCCTCTTGAGAACATGCGTCCGGAGGCGTTCTTGCATTCCCTGATCGTCGAGCCGCCGGCCGAAGGCGATTTGACGCTGCTGGAAGACGATACGGATGAAAGCAAGGCGGTCTACATTCTGTTCATGGCCGCGGGCGAGCCGGGCCAGCTTCACTTTACGCGAGCCGTTTACTTTGACCGTTACAGCCTGGGGATCGTCCGGCAGAAGACGTTCAATCCGGCGGGCGATATCGTGAGCGAGACCGGTTACGGCGACTGGAAGCCCTACGGAGAAATCTCGTATCCCTCGGTCGTGACCATTCAACGGCCGAAGGAAGGGTACGAGGTGACCATGCGCGTGGTCGAGATGACGATCAATCCGCCGGATATCACCTCGGCGAAATTCAGCTTGCCGCGGCCGCCGGGCACGCAGTTGACCGTGTTGAAGTAAGTTTCGCGCTCAGGAGGAGAGCGCGAGCGAGATGTGTTTCACGTCCAGATATTCTTCAATTCCCCAGCGCCCGCCTTCGCGCCCGATGCCGGAAAATTTTCTTCCGCCGAACGGCGCCTGGGCGGTGGATGGCACGCCGTCGTTCACGCCGACGATTCCATAATCGAGCGCTTCGGCGACGCGCATCGCGCGGCCGAGGTCGCGCGTCCACAGATACGCTGCGAGGCCGTAGGAGGTATCGTTGGCCATCCGAATCGCTTCGGATTCCTCGCGAAAACGCAGCACGGGCGCGACCGGACCGAAGGTCTCTTCCTGCATCAGGAGCATTCCCGAATCGACATTGGTCACCACGGCCGGTTCGAAATAGAGGCCGCGCGGTGAGGCGCCGCCGGTGACGATGCGCGCTCCTTTATTTCTGGCATCGCGAATGTGACGCTCGACTTTTTCGAGGCCCTGCGCGTTTACGAGCGGTCCGATCTGCGTGGCGGGGTCGAGCGGATCTCCCACGCGCAGCGCCGCTACGGCTCGGGCCAGCCGATCGGTGAAATTCTCCGCGATTTTTTCCTCGACATAAATCCGGTTCGTACAGACGCAGGTCTGGCCGGCGTTGCGGAACTTGCAGGCGATCACTTCGCGAACCGCGGCGTCCAGATCGGCGTCGGCGAAAATGAGGAACGGTGCGTGTCCGCCGAGTTCGAGCGCCAGCCGCTTCATGGTTTTGGCGCATCGCTCGTAGAGCGTCATGCCGACGGCGGTCGATCCGGTGAAGCTCAACACGCGCACGCGCGGATCGTTCAGAAGAATACTAGAGACCGGCACGGGGTCGAGCGCGGTCAGAACTTGCAGCGTGCCGGCGGGTCCGCCGGCCTCTTCCCACAGCGATCCGAGGTAGAGAGCGGAAAGCGGCGTCTGTTCGGCGGGCTTGAGGATCACCGTGCATCCGGCGGCCAGCGCCGGAGCGATCTTGCGCGTCACCACGGCGTAAGGAAAATTCCACGGCGTGATGGCGTAGACGACGCCGGTCGGCTGGCGTGCGACCATGATCCGTTTGTGCGCGAACTGGCTCGGAATGGTGTCGCCGTAAATGCGCTTGGCTTCCTCGGCGTACCACTCGACGAAACTTTCGGCGTATTTGAGCTCCCCCAGGCCCTCGGTGACGGGCTTGCCCATCTCCATGGCCATCAGGCGAATCATCTCCGGTTCGTTTTGGATCATCAGCGCGTGCCAGCGCTTGAGGATGGCGGCGCGTTCGTAAGCGGTCGTACGTTTCCAGGATTCGAATGCGCTTGCGGCGCGATCGGCGGCATTGCGCGCGTCTTCGGCGCCGCAATCGGGAGCTTCGGCGAAAGCGCCGCCGTCGATCGGCGAATGAACTTTGAACGTTCGCGCGGCCTTGGGCGCGCGTTCGAGGCGCGGGATTTCGAGAGTTGTCATTCGTGCTTCTCCATTTTGGGGATCGGGCGCGCGGGTGAGTGGCCGCGTTTATAGACAAGGATCGTGCGGCGAAATTCCATCACCACCGTGCCGTCCTGTTTGAAGCCCGTGGTTTTAAATTCGACCAGTCCCATGTTCGGGCGCGATTTCGATTCGCGGCAATGGAGGATCTCGGTTTGCGCGTAAATCGTATCGCCTTCAAACACCGGAGCGGGCATGCGCACCTCGTCCCATCCCAGATTTACCGCGTTTTGCGAGATGTCGCCGACGGAAAGTCCGGTGACCAGGGCGAGCGTAAAACAGGAGTTGACAAGCGGGCGTCCGAACTCGGTCTGCGCGGAATAATGCGCGTCGAAATGGATCGGATTCGTGTTCACGGTGACCAGCGTGAACCACGCATTATCGGCGGCGCTGATGGTGCGGCCCAGGGCGTGGGGGATCACCAGGCCGGGAGAAAAATCTTCGAAATGTCGGCTCATTCGGCCGTTAAGATAGCACGGGAGCCGGCGTGGCCGGATCGCTCGTAAGAACAGCTCCGCGCGATGCGCTCGGGTTCAAAGTGAGGTATACTTTAGGTTACGCCTAGCGTGGTCCTGGTGTGTGTCCCCTTGAATTTAAGGCTGGCGGGAACGTTGGCGACTTCGGACAGGTGGGTGAGTGGTTAAAGCCAACAGACTGTAAATCTGTCCGCCCTTGCGGCGTACGAAGGTTCGAATCCTTCCCTGTCCACCAAAGAT
>JAJPHS010000111.1 GCA_021325175.1 Terriglobia bacterium | reverse complement strand
TTCAACGTCAGCGTCGCTTTTTTGCCGGTCGGCGGGAAGAATTTTACCGCTGGCGAGGCCGCGCAGCTTGCTTCCGGCATCGGGGCGTCCTGGATCGTGCCGATGCCGGTGAACGGCGACGACGAGAACGATTTCGTCGCGCACATGCTGGGTCATCGGCCGCGGCAGGCGTTTAAGGTTTTCCGGCGCGGGGAAAAGTGGGTAGTGCCCGAGGACTGAGCGCGGAGCGCGGACTTTAATCCGCGCGGGGCTTCAGCCCCGCAAATCGCGGGATAGCGCCGCAAATCTCGGAAGAGATCCGGGCGGTCAGTGGAGTTAGAAGAATTCCATTCCGGAAATGGCCATAAGCCAGCCACACGTTCGTTCCCTCGACGCGGCGGATGTGCGGCTCGGGAGCATAGGGGCGAAGACCGGTCCAGCACTTCGCGGGCTCGACGGCGGCGAGCGGCGGGAACAGGTCCGCCGCGCGCCGATGAATCTCCTTGCACGTCTCCGCGTTGACCTCGGTGTTGAATCCGGCGTCTTCTTCGGTGGATCCGGCGACGGTGAATCCGTTCGAGCGCTGAAGAATATAGGTGTGGCCGCGGCGCAGCATTGCGCCGAGAAGGCCGGGCTCGAGATCGAATCCGATCAGATGACCTTTGATCGGCTTTACCGGCGGCATCGCGACCGGCGCGCCGCGATGCGTCACGGCGATTTGCGAGGACCAGGCTCCGGCGGCGATGACGGCGGCGTCGTGATCGGTGGACTCGATCCGGTTTACCGGCTGGTTTTCCACGAGGGCGACGTTCCGCGATTCGCAGGCGCGGCGCAGGGCGCGCAGAAGATCCGCCGGGTCGACGAAGGCGTCCTCGGGGTAGAAAAGCCCTTCGGGGCGAAGCTCCACGCCAAGTCCGCGGGCGCATTGAAATTCGGCGCGCGCGCGGGCCTGTTCCGGATCGGCGAAGTGCAGGCATCCGCAGCGGGCGAAATCGATGGGGATGCCGGTTTCGGCGCGCAATTCCTCCACGAAAGAGGGATACATGCGCATCGCCTCCAGGCCGAGATCGAACCAGACGGAGGGCTTGTCGAACTCGCCGCCGGGGGAGAGCATGCCCGCTCCGGCGGAGCTGGCGCCGGAGCCGAACCGGCCGGCGTCGGCGACCGTGACGCGCGCGCCGCGCTGCGCAAGCCGCCAGGCGATCGCGCTCCCGATGAGTCCCGCGCCGGCAATGAAAACACGCATCGATTTATTTTCGCAGGGCGGCGGCGCGTGGGCCGGTGACCGGTGGACGTGGATGCGAAAATAAAGGTATCGAGCTTCGCCAGCGAGTTTCGGAACTGCCGCAGGAACCCGGAGTGTATCTTTACAAAGACGCGCACGGGACCGTGATTTATGTAGGAAAAGCGAAAAACCTGCGAGCGCGGGTCCGCTCGTATTTCAACGACGAGCGTCTGGCGGACGCAAAAACCGGAACGCTGATCGCCGAGGCGCGGGATATCGATTTTATCCAGGTCGATAACGAAAAGGAGGCCCTGGCGCTCGAAAACAATCTGATCAAGCAGTGGAAGCCGCGCTACAACATCCTGCTGCGCGACGATAAGACGTATCCCTATATCAAGCTGACGCGCGAAGCCTATCCGCGCGTTTACGTGACGCGGCGGCTGAAAAAGGACGGATCGACGTACTACGGTCCTTATTTTCCGGGAAACCTGGCGCATCGCCTGGTGCATTTCATTCATCGCCATTTCAAAGTGCCCTCCTGCAACCTCGATTTGACGCGGCGGCACACGCATCCCTGCCTGGAGTTTCACATTCATCGTTGTCTTGGTCCGTGCGTCGAGGGATTGACGACCGATGCCGAATATCAGGAAGCGGTACGGCGCGTCCGGTTGTTTCTGGAGGGCCGCCATAAGGATCTGGCCCGCGAGCTGCGCGCGCGGATCGAGGCCTTCAGCCAGGAGACCCGCTACGAAGAGGCGGCGGCGCTGGCGGACCTGCTGCGAACCGTCGAGGAGATGGGCGAAAAGCAGAAAATGGCGGCGGTCGAAGGCAACGACACCGACATTTTCGGCTATTACGCCGAGCCCCCGCTGGTCGCGGTGAATTTGTTCCATTTGCGCGGCGGGCATATTGTGGACCGGCGCGAGTTTTTCTGGGAAGACCAGATGAGCTTCGAGCCGCCGGAGTTTTTCTCCTCCCTTCTCAAGCAGCTTTATCTGGACGATCCCTATGTTCCGGCCTTCATTCACGTTCCGGTGGAGTTCGAGGATTGCGCGATCCTCGAAGAACTCCTCTCGGAGAAGCGCGGCCGCAAGGTCGAAATTCATACGCCGCGGCGTGGCCAGAAGCGGGCCATGATTGAGCTGGTGGAGTCCAACGCCAAGCACAGCTTCGAGCAGCGCTTCCGCGTGATGAAGCCGTCCTCATCGGCGATCCAGGAAGCTTTGCGGGATGCGCTGGGGCTGGAGAAAGCGCCGAAACGAATCGAGTGCTTCGACGTCTCGCACATTCAAGGGACGGACAAGGTCGCCAGCATGGTGGTGTGGGAGGACGGGCGGATGAAGAAATCCGATTACCGGAAATTTATCATTCGCGGCGTGGAAGGCAATGACGATTTCGCGTCGATGCGCGAGGTGATCACGCGCCGCTATGGCCGGCTGAAGGAAGAAGGCGGCGAGCGGCCCAATGCAAAGCAAGAGTGCCTGGTGCTGGTGGATGGAGGGCTCGGCCAGTTGCACGCGGCGGCGGCGGCGCTGGAGGCGCTCGGGATCACGGATCAGCCGCTGGCCGCCATCGCCAAACGCGAAGAATGGATCTACGTTTACGGCCAGGAAGACGAGCCGGTTATTCTCGACAAATTTTCGCCGGTGCTGCATCTGGCGCAGATGGTCCGCGATGAGGCGCATCGCTTCGCAGTGACGTTCCATCGCGCGCGCCGCAACGCGAGCCGGCTGCGAAGCGAACTGGGCGAGATCCCGGGTGTTGGCGAGAAAACCGTGGCCAGGCTCCTGCGGCACTTTGGGAGCCTGGAGCGGGTCCGAAATGCGCGGGAAACAGAAATCGCCGAAGTGATCGGCCGGGCGGCGGCCAAACGCGTGGTGGCCGGCGTTTCTGCGCCGGATCCGGCCGCAAACGTCTAAAAACTTCGCGAGGACCGGGTTAAATCCGACAAAAAATCGATGCGAATCGGATCGTTGACTTTGAATCCGATGGCGTACTCTACTCCGGCCGAGAGCCCGAGCACTCGCGCCGAAGTAAGTTGTAAATCGAGATAATTCTTGCTTGCGATCTGCGTCGCGTGACAGCGCATTACAGCTTCCCAGTCGCGGATGACTTCGCCGATGTCGATCACGAGGTCCGGCGACCAGGCGGTGTGCCGGGTGATGGTGTAGAAATACAAAGCGGTGATGCGATGCGCCGGCAGATCGCGCAACAGGCCGCCGTAACGAGCGAAGCGGCAGGCGTCCCGCGCGAGTTTTCCCGCGGCGGCGTGGTCGGGATGCTGATTTTCCTCGGGATCGGGCGCGAGCACGATTTCCGGGCGATAATTGCGGATTTCAGCGGCGATTTTGATGCTATTTGCGGCGAAATGTTGAAGATTGCAGTCTCCGCCGAAATCCCAAAAATCGATGGAAGCGCCGATCAGGCGCGCGGCCTGGCGCGATTCCGCCTGCCGAATTTCAGGCGTGCCCGCCGATCCTGCTTCGCCGCGCGATAAAACGATCATCCGCGCTTCATTACCGCGGCGGATTTCCTTCATCAGCGCCGGCGCGCAGCCGAATTCGATATCGTCCGGATGAGCTCCAATGGCGAGAATTTTCACCCGATCACCCGCGTGTACATCCGTTCGTAAAGCGGAATAATTTTCGATGTGCAGTAGCGCGTCTCGGCGGTTTTTCGGGCGGCGGTGGCAATTCGCGCATAGAGACGATCATCGGTGAGCAATTCGATGGCGCGCGCCGATTGAGCCGTGATGTCGCCGACGGGCTCGACATAACCGTCGACGCCGTGCGTGATCAACTCCGATACCCCGCCGGTTCGGGTCGCCACCGGCGGGACCGCGCAGGCCATCGCTTCGAGCGCGGCGAGCCCGAACGCTTCCATTTCACTGGGGAGAAGAAGAACGTCGGCTGTGGGAATGAGCCGTTCGATATGATCGCGCTTGCCCAGAAACTCGACGTGTCCGGCGAGCCCCAGATCGCAGGCCAGCGATTCGGCGGGGCCGCGATCCGGGCCGTCGCCGGCCATCAGCAGCCGCGCATCCACGTGCTTGCGAACTTCCTTCAGAATGCGGATGCAATCGGCGACCCGCTTCACCGGCCGGAAATTGGAGATGTGCAGGAGCGTGGCGCGCTTCGGCCGCGGTTCGGCGGGCTGGTAGAGATCGCAGTTGACGAAGTTGTGAATCACCTCGACGTCTTTTGAGATTCCGAAAAAATCCGTCGTCTTCTTGCGGAGATATTCACTGATGGTGGTGATGCCGTCCGATTGCTCGATGGAAAATTTCGTAATCGGAAAATAGGAGCGATCCATTCCCACCAGGGTGATGTCGGTGCCGTGCAGCGTGGTCACGAACGGGAGGCGGCGATTCGCCGTCATCTGCTTGGCCAGCAGCGCGGCGATCGAATGCGGAATCGCGTAGTGGACGTGCAGCAGGTCGAGCCCATAGACAGCGGCGACTTCGGCCATGCGCGAGGCGAGCGCGAGACAGTACGGCGGGTAATGAAACAGGGGGTAATTGGAAACCTCGACTTCGTGGTAGTGGATGCGCGGAATGGCGGTATCCAGACGAATGGGATTGGCGTAGCTGATGAAATGCACGTCATGGCCGCGCGCGGCCAGCTCCATGCCGAGCTCGGTGGCGACGATGCCGCTGCCGCCATAGGTCGGATAGCAGGTGATTCCGATTTTCACGAATTCGATGCGCCATCGCCGCCGCCGCTTCCGAACGCGCTCCATCGCCGCCGCGCTTCATCGAAACGCCGCCGGCGACCGGCTGAGGCGAGGTTAACGGCCGCTGACCCAATCCATTCCATCGGGGCCCTTGCCGGTTTGGATGCGCCTGGCCAGCTCGAGGGTGCGAAGATCGACCACGCCAACGTAATTATCCGGCGTGGCGGCGACGTACGCCGTGGAGCCGTCCGGGGAAATCAGAATTCCGGCGATTCCGCTACCAATTTTTATCGTCTTGATTTCCTTGCGCGAAGCTGCGTCGAGAACCAGAAGATTCCCGGTGTTCAGGTCGGAGATGAGGACGCGCTTGCCGTCCGGCGTGAATTTTAGGCGATTTGAGCGCCTGGCGCTGACCGGAAAAGTTCGCGTGACGCGCTTTTCGGCGATGCTGACGATCGAGACGGTCTGATCGCCGGCATTGGCCGTCCAGAGCTCGCGTTCGTCGGGCGAAATGTCGAATCCTTCGGCGCCGCGGCCGACCGGCACCACGGTTTGATGCCAGTCATTGGCGCCGCGCTCGAAAATCGAAATACTGCCGGATTGAATATTCGCCGTAAAAATTTTGCCGCCGTCCTTGCTGAGCGCGATCATGTGCGTGCCATCCTGGCCCGTGCCGAGGATCCAATCGACGCGATTGGTTGCGGGATCGTAGCGGCCGATAGTCTTCGTTCCCTCGCAAGTGAAATAAACTTTACCGCCGGCGGCGAACAGGCCATGCGGGCGCGTTTGCGGCGAGAGATCGGCGCGATGCACTTCCTGGAAGGTGGCGATATCGATGACGGATAGAGTATGGCCGGGCTGCTGGCCGGCGCCGTAGTTGCTGGCGACGGCGTACTTGCCGTCGTTAGTCGAGACGACTTCGTGCGGGCCCTCGCCGGTCGGGCCGCGGCCCAGGACCTTATCGGTGGAAGGATCGACGACCGCGACGTTGCCTTCCTTATTGAGAACCAGCAATTGGGCGAAAGCGGTGCTGGCGAAGCCGAGAATTGCGATGAAAAATCCGGCACGGTTCATGGTCACCTCTTATTGTCCCGAGGATCAGCATCCACTAATCTATCAATCCTCGAACGAGGACGGCGGGATGCTGAGCCACTAGGCCGGCCAAATCGCCGATTTGATGGCGGCAGGAGGTGCCGGGAGCCACGACGGCGTCGCGCTCGCCGAGCGATTTCAGGGCGGGCAGCAGTTTGCGATTCGCGATCGCGACCGAGACGTCGTAGTGCGATTGGGCGTAGCCGAACGATCCGGCCATCCCGCAGCAGCCGGCGTCGAGGTCCATCACTTTCGCGCCCGGGATGCGCGAAAGCAGCGCGATCGAGTTTTGGAGAAGGCCCATCGATTTCTGATGACAGTGGCCGTGCAGGAGAATTTTTTCGGGTCCGGGCCGGAGCTTCAGGTCGAGCGTGGCGGCGAATTCTTCAAACAACATGCATGCTTTGGCGACGATTTCGCCGCGTTTCTGCTGATCGCCGCGGACCAGCGACGGCGCGTCTTCCTTGATCGCGGAAAGACAGCTCGGCTCGCAGAACAGGACTTTTACGCCGCGCTCGGCGGCCGGGAAAAGACCATTGATCACGCGAGCGGCTTGGGTGCGGGCTTGCTTGAGCAGTCCTTTGGAGATGAGCGGCCGCCCGCAGCATCCGGGGCGAACCACTTTTACGCGGAGGCCGGCATGCTCCAGAATTTCGACCGCGGCGATGCCGATTTCCGGTTCGTAGAAGTTGGTGAAGGTATCGTTGAACAGCGCGACATCGCCTTCCTGGCGCGTGCCGGCCCATTTCGCAAATGTGGACCGCCTCCATTTGGGGAGCTTTCTCCGGGGATCGACGCCCAGCAGTTTTTTGTTCAGAGCGCTGCCCGCGATCCAGTTTGAAACCGGCGCGAACCGGCTGGCTAGTTCGCTGAGAGCGGCGATGTTGCCGAGAGCGCGATCGGCCAGGGGCGTGCCGTGGCGAGCGTGATAATCGGCGAGAAATTCGCTCTTAAATCTGGCCATATCGACGCCGACCGGGCACTCGGATTTGCAGGCGCGGCACTCCAGGCAGAGATCGAGGACGTTGTAGACGCCTTCATCTCCGAGGCCGGATTCGTTGAGTTTTCCGGAGATCGCCAGGCGCAGAACGTTGGCGCGCCCGCGCGTCGAATCGGCTTCTTCGCGGGTCGCCATATAAGAAGGACACATCGTTCCGGCGAGCTTTTTGCGGCAGGCGCCTACGCCGCTGCACATTTCGACCGCTCCGGCGAGGCCGCCGTATTCGGAAAAATCGAAAAATGTTTTGGGGTCCGCGGCGCGATAGCTCGGGCCGAAGCGGAGATTCGAGGCAAGCGGCGGCGCATCGACGATTTTTCCCGGATTGAACAGGCCGTGGGGATCGAAGGCTCGCTTGATCTCGCGAAAAGCTTCGTAGATCGCGTCGCCAAACATGCGGCGCATGAAGGGACTGCGGACCAGCCCGTCGCCATGCTCGCCCGAAAGCGCGCCGCCGTATTCGCAGACCAGTTCGGCCACCTCGTTGGCGATCGCTTCGAATTTCGCGACGCCGCCGGCGGTTTTCATGTTGATCACCGGACGGACGTGCAGGCATCCGACGCTGGCGTGCGCGTAGATGCCGGCCGTGGCGCCGTGCGATTCGATGATTTTCAAGAATCGGCCGATAAAGGGGCTCAGCCGCTCCGGATCGACGGCGGTGTCCTCGACGAAAGGAATCGATTTGGCGTCCTCCTTCATGGCCATCGACAGGCCGAGGGCGGATTCGCGAAGGCTCCAAAGTCGGAGCTGCCGCGCCGGATCCGTTTCCTGGCGATAGAATGCGCCGAGCTTCCGGGAACGAAGGTCCTTTTCGAGGGCCGCGAGGCGGGGCGGCAGATCGGCTTCATGATCGGCGTAAAACTCGACGCAAAGCGTCGCGGCGGGATCGCCTTCGATGAACATCTTGCGGATTTGATCGAGCGTGGCGTTCTGGCGCGTGTTATCGAGGATTGCCTTATCCATCACCTCAACGGCGGACGGCCGATGGCGCAGAATCGCGGGCGTGGCCGCGAGCGATTCGAGCAGATCCGGGAATCCGATGACCATCACGGCCTTGGCCTTAGGTAGCGGAACAAGCTTCAGCTTCGCTTCGAGCACGACGCCGAGCGTGCCTTCGCTGCCGACCATCATCCTTGCGAGATTCACCGGCCCGTCGACAAAGCAGTTCAGATTATAGCCGCCGACCCGGCGCACGATTTTGGGATAACGGCGCTCGATCTCTTCGGCATGTTCGCGCGCCAGGCGCAGGACGGTTTCATAACATCGTGCTTCGAGCGAATCGCCTTGCGGGACTTGATCGCGGCCGATTTCGCGGAAGTGGACCACGCTCGCATCGGACAAAGCGACGGTTTGTTCCAGGACGTGATGGATAGTGGTCCCGTAAAGGATGCTGCGCGCACCCGCGGAATTATTGGCCATCATGCCGCCGATGGTGGCCCGGCTGGCGGTGGAAATGTCGGGAGCGAAGCGAAGCCCGTGCGGCGCGAGCCGCGCGTTGAGCTCGTCAAGCACGATGCCGGGCTCGACGCGCGCCCATTGTTCTTCGGCATTGAATTCGAGGAGGCGGTTGAAGTATTTCGAGGTGTCGAGGATGATTCCTTCGCCGATCGCCTGGCCGGCCTGCGACGTTCCGCCCCCCCGCAGGGTGATGGAGCAGCGATGCGCCGCGCAGATTTTTATCGTATTCAGGATATCCTCCCGGGTTTTGGGAATCACCACGCCGAGAGGGCGAATTTGATAGATGCTCGCGTCGTTGGAATAGAGGGCTCGGGAGATTTCGTCGAAGCGGACTTCACCGGAGACGGCCGGTTGGAGGTCGCGCTGGAGGCCGGAAATTTGCATTGCTGCAATCACAGGCGGAACCCTGTGAGCCAGTATGACCGAAGGATAACAGACCGGGTCATAATGGTTCGTGCTTCATAAATCGGATGTGCCGACCCCGGCGCTGCTTCTCGATCTGGACTCGTTCGAGAAAAATCTGGGGCGCATGGCGGCGCGGGCGCGGGAGTGCGGAAAAAATCTTCGGCCCCACGCCAAGGCGCACAAATGCGCCGAAATCTCACGCCGCCAGATTGACGCCGGCGCTTGCGGAATTTGCGTTGCCACCATCGCCGAGGCCGAGGTGATGGCGAACGCGGGAATTACGGATATGCTGCTCACTTCACCGCTGGGCGAACCCCTCAAGGCGATCCGCGCGGCGCAAACCGGGGCGATGGTCGTGGTCGATCATCCGTGTCAGGTCGCCTGGTACGCATTGTCGAAGCGCCCAATCAACGTTCTGGTGGATTTGGACGTCGGCGATCACCGGACCCGGGCGCGTTCGGTCGAGCAGGCGCTGGAGATCGCGCGCGAAATCGATCGCGCGCCGAGCCTGCGGCTGCGCGGCATTCAGGCCTATTCCGTCAGCGGATCGCATGCGGGTCCCCAGGAGCGGCGAAAGAATTCGGAGGCCGCGTTTGCCCTCGTCGCGGAGGCCGTGGACGCTTTCAAACGGAACGGCTTTTCGACGGAAATTCTTTCCGGCGGCAGCACCGGGACCTGGGAAGTGGATCTCAAGCTTGCCGAGCTGACGGAATTTCAAGCGGGATCGTACGCGCTGATGGACCTGGCTTATCGCAGGCTGGGAATCGATTTCGCCAATGCGCTGACGGTGCTGGCCACCGTAATCAGCGCGAACCATCGGGGATTCGCCACCGTGGACGCAGGCTACAAGGCGTTTTCGACCGATCGGCCGTTTCCACCCGAGCCCGTCAACCTGCCTGGCGCGAAATATCGCTTCGCCGGAGATGAGTTCGGAATCGTCGAGCATGACGGCCTCAAGGTCGGCGACCGGATCGAGTTTATTCCGCCGCACATCGATCCGACGGTGAATCTTTACGACCGCATCTATGTCCGCCGCGGCGAGGCGATCCAGGAAACCTGGCCCATCATGGATCGTGCGCGATGCTGACCCGCCCAACTCGAATTCGCCATCTCGTTTTAGCGATGACCATCGCGGTGTACATGATCACGTACATGGACCGCGTGGTGATCTCAAACGCCGCGCCCGTGATCCGCAAGGATTTGGGATTTTCGCTGGTCACCATGGGCTGGATTCTGGCGAGTTTTCGCTGGAGCTACGCGCTGTTTCAAATCCCCGGCGGGTGGCTGGGGGATCGCATCGGGCCGCGGCGCGCGCTGGCGCTGATCGTCACCTGGTGGAGCGTGTTCACGTCGGCGACCGCGCTGGCCTGGAGCGCGGCTTCCATGATCGCGATTCGTTTCTTATTCGGCATCGGCGAGGCGGGCGCCTTTCCCATCGCCACGCGATCGCTTTCACGATGGCTGCTGCCGGGCGAGCGCGGATTCGCGCAAGGGATCACGCACGCCGGCTCGCGGCTGGGCGCGGCGCTGACGCCGCCGCTAGTGGTTTTGATAATTGCGAGATTCGGATGGCACGCCGCCTTCTACACCTTCGGCGCGCTGGGCATCGCGTGGTCGGCGCTATGGTTCGTGTGGTATCGCGACACGCCGGCGGAGCATAACAGCGTCAACGCTGGCGAACGCGAGCTGATTGAATCCGCGGCCGGACCGCAGCGGCCTCGCGGGGCGCCGGTGCCGTGGCGAAAGATCCTCGCCAGCCCGGTGTTGTGGAATTTGAGCGTCATGTATTTCTGCTACAACTACGCCCAGGCGACCTATCTCGACTGGTTCCCGACCTATCTGCGCGAGTATCGGCGATATACGCTCGCGCAGATGGGATTTTACGCGATGCTGCCGCTGCTGGCGGCCACCGTCGGCGACCTGGTGGGCGGCTGGCTTTCCGATATTCTGTTGCGGCGCACGGGCCGGATCAATTTCTCGCGGCGCAGCGTGGCGATCGCCGGATTTTTAATCGGCGCTTTCTCCATTCTGCCGGCGGCGCTCACCAGCAATC
>JAJPHS010000112.1 GCA_021325175.1 Terriglobia bacterium | reverse complement strand
GATCTGATCGCGGCGATGGAAACGGCGCTCGCCGCGTTTTCCGCCGGATGCGCGGTGCAGCCGGTGCGAACCGTGCTGGATATCGCCGAACATCACGCGTTTTTCGCGCTGATGCCGGCCTATCTTTCCTCCGCTCCGGCGCTGGGAGCGAAGCTGGTTACCGTCTATCCTTCAAACGCCGAACGCGGATTGCCCTCGCATTTGGCGACCATCGTTCTGCTCGATCCCGCCACCGGAGCGCTCGAGGCGATTCTCGACGGCCGCTATATTACGGAAGCGCGCACTGCCGCCGTATCCGCCGTTTCGGTGAAGAAGCTGGCGCGGCCGGCCTCGCGCGTGCTGGCGATTCTCGGCTCCGGCGTGCAGGCGCGCAGTCATTTCGAGGCCCTGGCGCACGTCGGGCGATTCGAGGAGGTTCGCGCCTGGAGCCCGACGCGCGCCAACCTTAATGCGTTCTGCAAAATTTCCGGCGCGCGCGCGATGGATTCGGCCGAAGCCGCAACGCGCGGCGCCGACATCGTCGTGCTGGTCACCGCCTCAGCCGAACCGGTCATTCGCGACCAGTGGATCAAGCCCGGCGCGCACGTGATTTCGGTCGGAGCGTGCCGTCCCAAGGAACGCGAGATGGACCCGGCGCTGGTAAAGCGCTCGCGCCTGTTCGTCGATTCGAAAGCCGCGGCCGTGAAGGAATCGGGCGACGTGATCGGCGCCGGCGAATCGCATATCGTGGCCGAACTCGGCGAATCGCGCGCGGCGCGATCCAGTGAAGATGAGATAACTATCTTTAAATCGCTCGGTTTGGCGATTGAAGACATCGTCGCCGCGCATCTGGCGCTCGCACGCGCAAAACAGCAGGGCCGGGGAACGCGAATTTAATTCGTCGTATTCATGTAACTTTCGCCCCTCCGTTCCAATCATTGAGACATGAAAACTTTCGCTCTCGCGGCGTCCCTGCTGGCGGTCTGCTCGATTCCGGCGCTTGCCCAACGCGGTGACCAACGCGACCAACGCGGCCAACAAGAGGAGCACGGCCGTCAGGACGTGGGCCACGGCTACGTGCCGCCGCGCGGCCCGGCCAAGGCGCAACCCAATCGTCAAGCGCCGGTCGAACGGCCCGGGCATCCTGAAGCTCCGCACGTCCACACCGACGGAAAGTGGGTCGGCCACGACAGCGGACGAGACGACCCCAGATTTCATCTCGACCATCCGTGGGAGCACGGCCGCTTCAACGGCGGATTCGGTAGAAGCCACGTCTGGCGGCTGGCGGGCGGCGGACCATCGCGGTTCTGGTTCAACGGATTTTATTTCAGCGTCGCGCCGGCCGAAATAGCCTATTGCAATGACTGGCTTTGGGATTCGGACCAGGTCGTGATTTATGAAGATCCCGACCATGTTGGCTGGTATCTCGCCTACAACACGCGGCTGGGCACCTACGTCCACGTGGAATTTTTGGGAAATATGTAAAGTAGCGATTTAGATGCGTTGTTTCGCTTTTTCGAGCGTTTTTTGCGCGATATACCAGCGAAAATACGTCAACATTACTTCGCTCAGCAAAACGCATCCGGAGCCGATCCAGAACAATAATCCGCCGGTTTGCTGATCGGTTTCGCGATTGAGACTCCAGTCGCGCAACAGTGCATCGGAGATGCCCAGCACGTCTAAAGGGCTCGAATAACGCGGGAAGTACCACGGCTGCTCGAAGGCGAGAAATAACCCCAGCAGCGAGCACCAGATGGTCGCCGCCGCCAAATAGAAAAGCGTGTTCGGAACCAAGGGGATGCGCTGATCGCGCCGCGGCGAATGCAGCGGCCACCAGAAAATCATCCCGCCGGCGACCACACTCGCAATCTCCAGACGCCGGATCGATTCATTGGCGAGCGCCGCGTTCAAGGCGCGCGGCAGAAACCAGATCGAAAGCGCCGCCATGCCGATGATCCACGCGGCCGCGTACGGAACGCGAAGCCGCGCAAGCTTTTCGGCCATCCCGCGAACCAGCAGGTAAGGAATGATCAGCGCGAGCAAAATTCTTTCGATCGCCTCCGCCGTAAACAGGTAGTCGCGTGCCAGCAGATCGAGCGGCGAGCAGAGTACGATCGCCAGCAGCGCAAGACCCGAGCCGAACCAGAGAAGCGAGCGCCAATTCCGCATCCTGGTGATGGCGCAGTGCGCGATAAAGACGATCGCGCAGGCCGCAAGGGCCGTCGCGTGCCACCGCCAGGCCGAGGCGACGATGCTGACCGTCCGCACTATTAACAGGATAAGCCTCATTACCAGGATTTAATGCGCGCCCGGACACCTGGAGCGCTCCGGCCGCGTCTATTAAGCGGCGGGAGGCCGCCGATGCGCCAGGCGATCGCGATTTTTTGCACACTTATCGTTCCAGGAGCGGCAACCCTTGCGCAAAATGGACCGCCGGCGCCGCAAAGTACGCCGCTGTTGAGTCCCGATCAGCTCGATAATCTGGTCGCGCCCATCGCGCTCTATCCCGATCCGCTGCTGGCGCAGGTGCTCGCCGCGTCGACTTATCCGCTGGAAATTATCGAGGCGCAGCAGTGGCTGAATCAGAATCGCGGGCTCAGCGGGCAGGCTTTGATCGATGCCGCCAAGCGGCAGAACTGGGACCCGAGCGTGGCGGCGCTGGTCGCGTTTCCCGACGCATTGACCCTGCTCAGCGGCGATATCCAGTGGACGACCGATTTAGGCAACGCCTTCCTGGCCCAGCAGGCCGACGTGATGAGCGCGATCCAGCGGATGCGGGCCCGCGCGGAGCAGAATGGCCGCTTGCAATCGACCGCGCAACAGACGGTCACCGGCGATCCCGGCGCGATTCAGATCCAGCCGGCCAATCCGCAGGTCGTTTATGTGCCGGTTTATAATCCTGTTTATGTTTGGGGACCGCCCGACTGGGGCGCGTATCCCGCGCTTTGGTATCCGCCCGTGAGCTATGGCTGCGGGTTCGGCGTGGGCGTGTTGCTGGGCGGGCTGTTCGCGGGTTTTCTCGGTTTCGGCGGCTGGGGTTGGGGCGTAAGCTGGCTGGCCCACGGGCTTTTCCTGAACGGGTTATTTTTCAGTCATTTCGGATTCGGCGGATCGTATGGCTTCGCGGGAAGAACGTGGTGGGCTCACGATCCGGTGCACCGGATGGGCGTCGCTTATCCGAATCGGGCGCTGGCGGCCCGTTATGGCGGGACAGGGAGGCCGTACAGCGGCCGTTTCAGTGAACGGGCGTATGCCGCGAATCGAACGTATGGCGGGACGCGCAACTTCGCCGGCGGATCGCGCGCGCCGGGCGGAAATTTCAGGAACTACTCGGGGACGGGGAATTTCGGCGGCAACTACTCGTATCGCGCGCCGCAACAGAGTTTCAACCCGCGAAATTTCGGCAATGCGTATCGGGCGCCGCAACAGAGTTTCCGCGGATTCGCTCCGGGAAATAATCGAAGCTTTGCTCCGCGGTCGAATCCGCGCGGGTTTTCCGCGCCGCATTATTCAGCCCCGCGCGCTTCCGGCGGCGGGCGATTCGGCGGGGGCGGACATTCGGGCGGAGGACATTTTGGCGGCGGACACTCCGGCGGGGGATCGCGCCGGCGCTGAATGACCGCGATCGCCGCCGCCTGTTTTCTGACGCCGATCCTGGCGCTGCTCTCGACGCGGCTCGAAACTTCGCTCAGGAAAATACTCGCCGCGCATCCGCCATTGGTGTTTGCCGCGCCGGCGGCTCTGTCGGCGATGTTTCTGGCGATCGCCGCGGCCGCGGGAGCTTTCAGCGCGCCATTGGCGACGCTCATTCTCCTCTACACGTTCATTCCCACCGTAGCCGCATACAAGATCCGCGCCGTCCCGCCGCCATCGGCGATCGATTTTGCGATCATCGTCTGGTTCTGGCTGCCGCTTGAATTTTCGATCGGCGCGGCTTGGATTCCGCGCCCGGAGCAAGCGCTCTTGCACGTGGCCGCCTATGGAGCGGCGGTGACGCTGGCGCTGGTGATCTTCCTGTTATTGCGGGGGCTGGAGGGAATGAAATACAACCTGCCGCGATCGGCTCGCGACGGCCTCAATCTGCTGGCCGGATTCGCCATTGCCGCGCCGGTCCTGATCGCGGCCGGCCGCGCGGTGGGATTTCTTGGTCCGTTTCACATGGCCGCCGACCCGCGGCCGGGGCGCTTGGCGTTGCAATTCGGGGTGATTTTTCTGGCGACGGCGCTTCCCGAAGAGCTGCTGTTTCGCGCGCTGATTCAGAACTCGCTGATGCGGCGGCTGGGGCCGGGCTTCGGGACTCTGCTGCTGGCGGGATTGATTTTCGGCTGCGCGCATCTCGATAATGGGCCGGGTCCGCTGCCGAACTGGCGCTACATGATTGTCGCGACCATCGCGGGAGTGATCTATGGCAGGGTGTTTCAGAACAGCTCGAGCATTTTCGCGTCCGCCGGCCTGCACGCGCTGGTGAACACGATCAAGCACAATTTTTTTTGAGGAGGGAGGGCGGGGTTCATCCCCCGGCAAGCTTCAGCTCCCGTGCAAGAGCAGGGCTTCAGCCCTGCTGTTCGCGCTTGGGCTTAGAAGGACGTCGTGTTCCGGCCATAGAGCACCAGGTTCAGGCCGTTCAGACTCGCCGATAACGTCGATTGCTGATTTTCCAGCTCCTGCTGAAGCGCGTCGGCGTTTTCGAACTGCTGCGTCAGGCTGGTTTGCATTGCGCGGACCTGATTCTCAAGATTCGCGATTTGGCTCTGAAGGTCGGAATCCGTTTTCTTCTCTCCGGTGATCTCGGCCTGAATCAGGCCGGTCACCGGATCGCTGAAGCCGCTCAGTTGATTGGCGAAAGCGCCGAATCCGGTGGTGCTCGATCCCAAAAATTGGAATGCCTGCTGGATCTGGCTCTGGCTGAGCGAGTCGAACGTCGTTTGATCGAAAGAAAGCTGGCCGGTATCGCTGTTGAAATCGACGCCCAGATCGGCGAGGCTTTGAATGCCGCCGCCGATGTTGGTGTAGGCGGCGATCTGGTTCAGCATCGTCTGAAGCTGCCCCACGACGCTATCGCCCGCCAGCGGCCCGGCGTTTTGTCCCTCCTGCGCCTGAACCGCGGTCTGAAGCGAGTTATAACTGCTGACGAAATTTTGAAGCGCGGAGGAAAGCTGTGACGGATCGCTCGCCAGCGAAATTGTGGCCGGCGCGGAACTCTCGCCGGTCAGTGTGAAGGTCACGCCGGGGATCACGCTGTTGATGGTATTGCCGGGGTTCGATATAGAGATTCCATCGAGCTGGAATTGCGCGTTGCTGCCTTGATTGTTCCGCGTCAGCAGATCCGTTCCGCCGGCCGCGGCTCCATCGTAAAGGGCCAGCGTCGTCGCGCCGGTTTGATTGGCCGAAACCGAAAGATAATCGCCGGTGGACGTGGTCAGGATCGAGGCCGTGACGCCGGCGTTCTGCGCGTTAATCGCCTGTTCGAGCGCCACCAGATTATTTCCGCCGAGCGCAAAAGTGTACTGATGCGAGCCAGCGACCAGCGTCATCACCCCCTTGGAAACCTGTGTCGAGGCCGGATCGGCGTAGGCCGCAATGCTGGTTTCCGTGCCCGATCCGGTATTGGTGATCAAATCCGTTCCGCTTGGCGAGGCGCCGTCGTACAACTGAATCGACTCGGGCCCGCCGTTGGAGCTGATCGAAAGCTGGCTGCTCGCCCCGTCGGTAATCACCGACGCGGTCACGCCCGCCCCGGCGCCGTTGATCGCCGATACCAGCGAGTTTAAATTGTTCGCCGCCAGATTCAACGTGTAGGATCGGCCGCCGGCCACCAGCGTCATCGTCCCGTTGGAGACCGGCGTCGTCGCCCCGTTGGCGTAGCTGTTGGTGCTCACCTCCGATGCCGCCGAGGCGAGCGTGGTCACGGAGTTGATCGTATACGAGGCCGGCGCGGTCGCTCCGGTGGCGGTTGCGGTGACCACGCTCGCGTTGGAGCTGGACGCGCTGAGAGCCTGCCCGCCCGCCAGCGCGGCCAGTGCGTTCAAGCTGCTGGTGAGGCTGGCGGCCGAGGACTGTAGGCTGCCGAGGGAAGCTTCCCGGGATAAAATCGTCGAATCCTCGTTTTGAAGCTGCGTGATTGGAATTTCGGCCGTTTGCACGGACGTGTTCAGAAGCGACTGGAACGTGCTGGCATACTGGCTTATGCCGGTAAAGGGAATACCGTTTGAGGAAGTGGTTAGCAGGGACGGGCTGGTGCTCACGCTGGTCTTATCGTCGGGGAGCCGGTTTTTGTTGATCCGGAATTTTCCGCCGGCGAAAACGCCTCGTTTGGCTGCGTGCGGGAAACGAGCAATTTACCTATTTGTAAGAAACATAGGATTTGCGTTTCTGGCAGTATCTGAGAATTTCCCGAAATCGGATTATGAGTCCGCTGCTCTAACCGGCTGAGCTAAGGGCCCACATCGCTAACGAGCCAGCGAGTTACGAACATCCGTAACTTCTCCGAAAACGGCCGCTATGCGGCGCGAAAATCGCTTGGAAGCTTTAGTGTATCGCGTTCCGGCTGTTGCAAGAGTCCATCCGTAGCGTATGCTGTGAATCGGGCATTCAGGATTCGCGCGCGGCGCGGCTCACGGATTCCGTTTTTCTGCGACACTAGCCTACAGTGCACACTCGCCGCATCTCCGCGTTTCTGTTGGGCGCCTGGATCGCCGGCTGTCTGTTCATGACGTTCATCATGATCGAGAATCTGCGGGCGCCGAGTCTGGTGATGGCGTCGCCCGCCGCGCCGGTGGCGAAAATTATCCAGCAACTCGGCTGGGATCAGACCAGCGCGCTGCTTCGCCACGCCGCCGCCGAACAGATACGCTTGATCACGACACGCTGGATTGAGGCTCAGCTACCGCTGGCGCTGGCGCTTCTGGCGTGCCTCGCCCTGGCGACGCAAAAACGCGTGATGCCGCTGGCGCTCTGCGGGATCATGCTGCTGGTGGTGCTGTTCGAATTTCGCATCAGTCCCGAGCTGATTTATCAGGGCCGCGAAACCGACTTTCCGCCGGGGAGCACGGCGCCCGGGCCCGTGACGCGGTATTGGGCGCTCCAGCAGGTTTATTTCGGCGCGGAAATTGTGAAGCTGCTTTGCGGCGGCATTCTGGGCAGTTATCTCTTCGTTTTCCGCGCCAGCCGGCGCTATAAGGAGCCGCTTGTATCCACGGTGGAACGCCGGCGCCTCACGCGATCCTGAGGGAATCCGCCTTTACGCCGATTCGCCGCGCGCGGCGGCTTCGATGATCCGCTTGGCGCGCGCGGGGTTAAAAATCCCGCAGGAGCAGAAGCGAGTCATATACGTCGCGGCCTGTTCCGGCGTGCGCCGGCCTTCCTTCACCCAATCGATCATTTTCTTGGCGAGGGAATGGCTCACCATGCCATGGCCGCACATGGTCGAAAGCATCATCACGTTGGCTTCCGGAAGCCGTTCCGTTTTCCCTTCAAAGCCGAGCGAGTAGCCGACACTATGCCGCGGAATCCCCGCCGCGAAGCAGCACTGCTCGGCGCCTTCGACTGATGTCGAAATATTGACGCTCAGACCAAGGTCGGCTTCGCGAACCGCTTTGACGAAGTCCTCGGCGGCCACGCGATTGTCGAAAACCGCCGCGACCGTACACGGAGAATCG
Organism: Terriglobia bacterium; assembly: GCA_021325175.1. Lineage (GTDB taxonomy): Bacteria > Acidobacteriota > Terriglobia > Bryobacterales > Bryobacteraceae > Palsa-187. Next base: position 1,491 of record JAJPHS010000112.1, on the reverse strand, counting down.
AGCCCGTCGATTACCGCCTGAAAATCCGGCTTCGCCTCGCGCTTCCAGTGCGAAGTCGGCTTCATGTCCTTGCACGGACGCAGCGCACCGCCGTGGACCGCGTCGCCCAGGTTCACCGGCTTGAACGGCACGGCCATTTCGAGAAACCGCCGCAGCTTCGGCAGCGCGCCCTGATCGTTTTTTCCGCGGCTGGAAATCGCGAACACGACGTAATCATCGCGGAAACTTTCCGCCGGTCCGAATCGATGGAGTGTGTTGGTCATGAGCGCGCCCCCACCGGTTCCCGCGCCTGCTGCTCGGAAACCTCGACATTCGTAATTCGCCCCAGCCCGATATTCGTTTTGGCGCGCTCCAGCTTGTACCCAAGCTTTTCGAGAATCGGCGCGACCACGTTTTCCTCGCCGTTCTCGTCGCATCGCGCGCCCACGCCCAGCGCCACCGGGCTATCGACCTGTTTCTCGATCTCCCACACCAGACGGATAATTTCCTCGGTGCGCGAGACCGGTACTTTGATTTCGAGAATCGCCGATAAAACTTTTTCGTCGAGAATATCGGCGCGAATCTCACCCTTGCTCTCGTCGCTCATCAGCGAGGTCACCGGATTCTTTTTCTCAAAGGCGACGCCCGCCCGCGCCAGCGCCATGCTCATCTTTTGAATATCGCGGAACCGTACGCCGACGCCGGGGCGGCCGAACTCGATGGTGAATCCCACCTCGCCCAGCTTCACGCGGCCGCTCACGTCGTTGGTTTTGACTTCTTCGGTGCCGCGGCCGTGCACTCCGGTGGATTCATGCGGCACGCGCGGATCGGAAAACGCGCGACGGACCACGCGCGGCCAGGTCAGCTCGTCCGGCTCGAAGGCGCCGGTGGGACAAACGTCCGGCTCCGGATCGAAGCGGATGCGCATCATCTGAAATGTCTTGCGTACGAAGCGGACAAACGACGGGTTCAGATGCTCCTGGCTCAGGCCGTTGTAGCAGGAGTAGCATTCGACGCACTCGTCGCGGTTAATGGTCGCGCGATGGATCCGCGGGTCGATGTAAATCGCACCCATCGGACAGATATAGGTGCAATTACCACAAGCGACACATTTATCGGGATTGATTTTCATAGAATAATCCTCTTGCCGGCATCGATTCGTCCGTAAAACGCCGCGCCCACAACACACAGCCCCGAGGTGACCAGAAACGGCACATTCCAGCCATACGCCTTAACCAGATATGCGAGCGCAGTCGGCGAAATTGCGCCTCCTATATTACCGCACATATTCATGACCGATGAAACCGATCCGGCGCAGTCTCCGCCGACATCCAGCGGGATCGCCCAGGAAACTCCGACGGTAACTTCGATCCCGAAAAAGGCGAAACAACTGAAAATCACCGAAAGTTGCGGATTGCTGGTGAGCGCCGCCGGCAGAATGGAGAAAGCGCCGATTAAAAATCCGGCGATCGCCACGCTGCGCCGCGAGAAATTGATCCGGCCCGTGCGCCG
>JAJPHS010000157.1 GCA_021325175.1 Terriglobia bacterium | reverse complement strand
TGCAGGATGGGGACCGATCCGGCAACGAGCGTGTGCGACAGCTACGGCCGCACCCATGATCACGAGAATTTATTCGTGGTGGGCGCGCCGACGCTGCCCGCGGCCGGGTGCACGAACGGGACGCTGACCTTCGTCGCCCTGACGCTTCGCTCGGCCGGGCAGATCGCCAAGGGCTGAAGCCGTGGGATTCGGGCTGTGGCTGGATGAAGCGCGGGGCATCGCGTGGGCTCAGGGGACGCAGGAGTATCGCGCCATGGGAGCGGCGGCGATCGCGATCACGGGCCAGTTCCGCATCCGCGATTTTCAGCCGATGCGCGCGCGCCCCGGGGAACTGAAGAATTCGTTTGCGGGATTGTTCGGATCGCTCGAGGAAGTGAACCGGGAGCTGAAGGAGCGCAGAAGGCGGAAACGGGCGACGCCGGCTTATGTGCGGTAACCGGCGCCGCGCGCTGGATTTCGCGAGCAAGGAGAGCGAGCGGCGGTTTCTCGAACGCCGCCTGCGCCAGACCCAAGCGGCGAGCTGACCGCCGGCGTTTCGGAATTTGTTCAGGGCAGGACTCCCGCTGTAAACTCGCTTTATGCGCCGTCGAAATCTTGTTGTTCTGCTGCTGCTGCTCCTCGCGGTTCTGGTTCCGGTAGCGAGCTTCGCCTGGCAAAGCGATGCTTCGGTCGATCCGTCGTATCTACAGTTGCTGCGTTGGCGAATGGTGGGGCCCTCGCGCGGCGGGCGCGTGACCGCGGTTGCGGGCGATCCGGTGAACAAGCTGGTGTTCTATTTCGGCGCGACCGGTGGCGGCGTCTGGAAGACGGAAGACGGCGGAATCAGTTGGCGTAACGTGTCGGACGGCTTCATGCAAACCGGCTCGGTGGGCGCGGTCGCGGTGGCTCCGTCGAATCCGAATATCGTTTACGCCGGAATGGGCGAGGCGTGCGTCCGCGGTGATGCTTCCTACGGCGATGGCGTCTACAAATCGACCGACGGCGGGCGCACCTGGACCAACGTCGGGCTGAAGACGACGCGCAGCATCGCTCGGGTGCGGATTCATCCGAGCAATCCGGATTTGGTTTACGTGGCTGCGCTCGGCGATCCGTGGGGGCCGAGTCCGGACCGCGGCGTGTATCGATCGAAAGACGGCGGCCGCACCTGGGAGAAGATTCTCTATCGCAGCGAGCAGGCCGGCGCGATCGATCTGATCATGGACCCGAATCATCCCGAGGTGATGTATGCCTCGACGCTTGAAGAGCATCGTTTCCCGTGGGGATTTCGCAGCGCGGGTCCGGGGACGGCGCTGTATAAAACCACCGACGGCGGCGATCATTGGACGGAGCTGACCAATCGTCCGGGGCTTCCGAGCGGAGTGAAAGGACGCATCGGGCTGGCGCTCGCGCCAAGCAAGCCGGATCGCGTCTTCGCGCTGGTCGATGCCGAGTTGGGCAAGAAAGGATTGTTCCGGTCCGATGATGCGGGCCAAACCTGGCGGCGTCTGACCGACGACGCGGAATTGACGATGCGGCCGTGGTATTACCACCACATTTTCGTCGATCCGAAAAACGCCGACGTGGTTTATGTTTTAAACGTCGGCGCGTGGAAGTCGACCGACGGCGGCGAGAAATTCGCGCCCTTCCGGCCGCCGCACGGCGATCATCACGATCTGTGGATCGATCCCAACGATCCGAATCGGATGATCGAAGGCAACGACGGCGGCGCCTCGGTCAGCTTCAACGCCGGCCGGTCCTGGTCGTCGATTCTGAATCAGCCGACGGCGCAGATCTACCACGTGGTCGCCGATCATCAGTTTCCGTATCACATTTACGGCGCGCAGCAGGATAATACAACGATCGGTTTGCCGAGCCGGTCCGATTACGGACGCATCACCATCGAGGATTGGGAAACGGTGGGCGGCGGCGAAGACGGCTACATCGCGACCAATCTTGAAAATTCGGACGTGATTTACGCCGCGAATCATCACTGGCTGACGCGCTACGACCGGCGGACCAAGCAAACCCGCGACATCTCGCCCAATCCGGAGACGCACTACGGCTGGGGCGCGGCCGACATCAACTTCCGCTTCTGGTGGACGTATCCGGTGATGACCTCGCCGACGGTCCCCAATATCCTGTATGTCACTTCGCAGTACGTGCATCGCTCCACCGACGAAGGACAGAGTTGGCAGGTGATCAGTCCGGATCTGACGCGGCACGATCCCAAGACGCTGGAGCATACTCCTTCTTACGGGCACGAGCAGGAGACTTCGGAATATTGGGGGCCGATCACGCGCGAGGCGTACGGGCCGGAATGGTACGCGACGATTTTTGCCTTCGCCGAATCACCCAAGGATCACAACGTGCTGTGGGCCGGCTCCGACGACGGCTATGTCAACGTATCGCGCGACGGCGGCAAAAACTGGACTCGCGTGACGCCGCCGGACCTGCCGGAATTCGCGCTGATCAGCATCATCGAACCGTCGCCGCACAACGCCGCGGAGGCTTACGTTGCGGCAACGCGCTACAAATTGCAGGACAACAAACCCTATCTTTATAAAACGGCGGATTACGGAAAATCGTGGACGAAAATCGTGAGCGGCATTCCCGATTGGGACTTCACGCGCGCCATCCGCGAAGATCCGGACCGGCCGGGGCTGCTTTTCGCCGGAACAGAAACGGGTGTTTATGTTTCTTTCAACGACGGCGCCCGCTGGACCCGCATGACCAACGGCCTGCCCATCGTCCCGGTGCACGATCTGCTGTTCAAGGAAGGCGACCTGATCGCCGCCACACACGGCCGGGGCTTCTGGATTCTCGATAACGCGGCTCTTTACCAACAGTTGGATTCGACGTCCATGAGCGATCGCGTGCATCTGTTCGCGCCGCGCACCACGGTACGCTTCCGCGCCACCGCGAGTCTGGCCGGCGGCTTCGGATCGGAGCCGTCGGGCACCGGCGAAAATCCTCCCACCGGCGTGCAGATTCCGTTCTATTTCAAAGACGCGCCTTCGGGAACCGTGACGCTTAAAATCTCACGGGAGCGTAACGGATCGCTCGAGCCGGTGCGAACGTTCAACCTGGACACCACCGGCCGCGCCGGGCGCGGCGGCAATGGAGGCCGCGCGGGCGGAGGCGGGCGGCGCGGCGGCGGATCGGGTCCGTTGCGCGCGGTCCAGGGCGCCAACACGTTTAATTGGGATTTTCGCTACACCCCGCCGGCGGTGCTTCCGGACGCGGTATTTCAAGGCGCCGCCGTCGGGCCCCTCGCCGCGCCGGGCAATTATCGGGTGGAACTGACCGCCGGAGGCCGGACCTACACGCAGTCGTTCAAAATCGTCAAGGATCCGCGCGTGAGCTACTCCGATGCGGACCTCGAGGAGCAATTTCAGTTCATGAAACGAGTTGCGGACAAGCTGGAGCAGACCATGTCCACGGTGAAGCGCATTCGCGATATGCGGAAACGCGCCGAGGATATGATCGCGCAGGCCAAAAAAGAAGGCAAAGATCCAGCCCAGCTCGATCAGGCCATGAAGGCGCTGAACGACAAGCTGTATCCGATCGAAGAGCGGTTAGTCCAGTTCCGCGCCCGCGCCGGCGAGGACCTGATCAACTATCCGACCGGCATCGACAGCAAACTGGCGCGGCTGCTGGATTTCGCCTCGATGGCCGACGCTCCGCCAACGGAGGGAGAAAAGGAACTGTACGGCCGTTTATCCGAAGCTCTGTCGGATCGCGCGAAACTGGTCGATCAGGTGGAGAAAACGGAGTACGCGAACGTGGTGAAAGCCGCTGGTTCGCGCTGAAAACATTACTGAGGACGGCTTACCAGGCGGCTCGCCATCGATCTGGGTCGTGGGAGCGTAGCTTTCATGAGAACGAAAATGGCCGTCGTTGCTTTCGCCGCGGCGATTTGGGGGTAGAGCCAATAGCGGGAGCGGAGCGAATTGATTGCGCGAAATTGGTCCTGATATCGTGGTTGCATGCCGCGGCTGTTGATCACCGGCTCGTGTGGATTGATCGGCTCCGAAGTAACCGTATTCTTCGCCCGGCGAGGCTACCAGGTCAGCGGCGTCGACGATCATCATCGCGCCATCTTCTTCGGACCCGAAGGCGATACGAGATGGGTGCTCGGGCGGCTGGAGCGCGACGCGCCGGGTTATTCGCACCACAATCTTGATATTCGCGATCGCGCCGGCGTGCTTGCCTTGATGGAGCAACTGCAGCCCGATCTGATCATCCACACCGCGGCGCAGCCCTCGCACGATCGCGCTGCGGCGATTCCGTTTGAAGATTTCGAAGTGAACGCCGTGGGCACGCTGAATCTGCTTGAAGCGGCGCGCCGCTTCGCGCCGGAAGCGCCGTTCATTCACATGTCGACCAACAAAGTTTACGGCGACCGCCCCAACACCATTCGCCTCAAGGAGCTCGAAACGCGCTGGGATTACGACGATCCCCGCTACGAGCATGGCATCGCCGAGGATTTTTCCATCGATCAATCCAAGCACTCCCTGTTTGGAGCCTCCAAGCTCGCCGGCGACGTCATGGCGCAGGAATACGGGCGCTACTTCAACATGCCGACCTGCTGTTTGCGGGGCGGATGCCTCACCGGTCCGAATCATTCCGGCGTCGAGCTGCACGGCTTTCTCAGCTATCTGCTCAAGTGCAACGTGCAGGGAATCGAGTATAAAGTTTTCGGATACAAGGGCAAGCAGGTGCGCGACAATATTCACTCCGAAGACGTCGCGCGATTCATGTTCGAATTCGCGAAGGCGCCGCGCGTCGCCGAGGTTTACAATTTAGGCGGCGGCAAGGACAACTCCTGCTCGATTCTCGAAGCGTTCAAGATGGCCGAAGAGATCACCGGCCGTCCGATGAAGTGGCGCTACCTGGAGCAGAACCGCATCGGCGATCACATCTGCTATTACAGCGATCTGCGGAAGATGAAGGCGCATTATCCCCACTGGGGGATCACCAAAGATCTGCGGACGACGTTTGAGGAGATCGCCGCCAGCCATCTGGAGCGGCTGGCGCGAAACGCCGTTTGAGAAAACCAGCGACCGCTTGGACCACTGCCACGTTGTTGGTGGACGCACGCCGCGGCTTGTTTCACTTATCATAGCGGCATGAGGAATTTATTGGTCGTGTTCGGAATCTTCGCGGCTGTGGTCGCGGCGGCGCCGGCCAAAGTCAGCGGCCAGGAAGCGGCGCGGCTGAAGAAGGCGTTCCGCAAACCGCCGCAAAACGGCTGGATTTTCGTGCACCTGGAGGGCTCTCCCGCCGATATCGGATTCCAGCACGGATATCTGCTGGCTCCCGAGATCGCCGACGCGCAGCGCGCCATCCAGGCCGTGTTGACGCACGATTCGAAAAGCTGGCCGTATTTCCGCGACGCGGCCCAGCGCGTGTTGTGGCCCCACGTTGAGCCGGAATACCGCGCCGAGCTGCAAGGAATTGTCGAGGGAGCAAACGCGCGCGGCGTGAAGCTCGATTTGTGGGACATCGTTGCCGCCAACGCATGGCTGGAGCTGGACCCCTATTATCTGAAATGGGCCGACAGCAATTCATCGCGTCCCACCGCGGACCATTGCAGCGCTTTCGTCGCCACCGGCAGCTACACCAAGGACGGCCGCCCCGTCATCGCGCACAATAATTGGACCGATTACATCACCGGCTCGCGCTGGAACATCATCTTCGACGTGGCGCCGGAGCACGGCAATCGCTTCATCATGGATGGCATGCCGGGCCTGATCCACTCCGCCGACGACTTCGGAATCAATTCGGCGGGACTGATGATCACCGAAACCACCATCAGCCAGTTTCACGGCTTCGATCCCAACGGCGTCCCGGAATTTGCGCGGGCCCGCAAGGCGATGCAATATTCCAATTCGATCGACGATTTCGCGCGCATCATGAAGGACGGAAACAACGGCGGATACGCGAATGACTGGCTGATTGCGGATCGCAATACGGGCGAAATCGCCAGCCTGGAACTGGGCTTGAAGCACGTGAACCTGTGGCGCACGAAAGACGGATATTTCGCCGGTTCCAATTATCCGATCGATCCGGATCTGACGCGCGAGGAAACCGATTTCAACGTGAACGACAAATCGAACAGCGCCAACGCGCGGCACATTCGCTGGGATCAGTTGATGGCCGAAAATAAAGGACGCATCGACGTCGCGCTGGGGCAAAAATTCCTGGCGGACCACTACGATACCTACGATCAGAAAATCGAGCCGGACGAACGGACGCTCGACGGACACATCGATTTATCGCCCCGCGGCTCCCAGCCGTGGCAGCCGCCCTTTGGAAACGCGGGCGCGGTGGAAAACAAGGTCGCCGACGCCGCCATGGCGGAGAAGATGGAGTTTACCGCGCTTATGGGACACGCCTGCGGTCTTCATTTCCACGCCTCGCGGCACATGAAAGCGCATCCCGAATTCAACTGGGAAAAAGACGTTTTGCGGAACCTCGACGCCCACGAGTGGACCACGTTTAAAGCCCAGTGAGCATTGCGCCGCGCCGGCCTCTGGTTTTAGTTCTGCTTGCGCTGGTAGCCATCGTTGCTTATCTTCCGGCGCTGCGGCAGCCGTTCATTGAGGACGATTATCCGAATCTTGCGCTGGCCGCGCACTTCAGCGAAGAATCGCACTGGTCGGATCTGCCGTCGAGCGCGCCGTTCCGCCTGCGCGCGACCTCCGAATTTTTGATGGCCGGTCTTTATCTCGTCTTTGACGTTCACGCCGCGCCGTTTTATGCCGCTGGAATCCTGCTGCACGTTCTGAACACGTGGCTGGTGTTCGCGCTGGGCGCGTGGCGGCGGATCGGCTTCGGCGTCAGCGCCTGGGCCGCGCTGTTTTTCGCCGCCGCCGAAGGCCATCAGGAAGCGGTGATGTGGATTTCCGCGGCGAGCGAGCTGCTGTTGTTTTTCTTCGGCGCCGGCGCGCTGCTGGCGTGGATTTTGTTCCTGCAAACTTCGCGATACAAATGGCTTTTGGCGGCGATCGCGGCGTTCGCGCTGGCGCTGGTATCCAAGGAATCCGCGCCGGTATTGCTCGCGCTGATGCTTTTGCCGCTGCTCGATTATCGTGACAAATGGCGCTGGCTGCTGCCGTTTGCCGCTCTTGCCGTTGCCGCCGTCTGTTCCGTCTTCTTCACGGCGGACGATTCGTTCCGCCTGCGCGACGGCAGTTTTTCCCTGCGCGCTCCGTTCTGGATCACCTTGCCGCGCAGCTTTGCGGCCGAGTTTTGGATCTGGGGATGGCTCGCGGCCGCGGCGCTGGCGTTCTGGCGCAAACGTGAGATGCTCTGGATCGGTTCGCTGTGGACGGCTCTCGCGCTCGCGCCTTATTCATTCCTGACCTATTCCACGCGCATCCCGAGCCGCCAGACGTATCTGGCAAGCGCGGGCGCGGCGCTCGTCGTGGGAGCGGCTCTGTATGCGCTGGCGCACAAGCAGCGGCTGCTTGCGCCCGCCGCGGCCGCGATCCTCGTCTTAGAGAATGCCGGGTATTTATGGACGCGAAAACATTCTCAATACATGAAGCGCGCCGAGCCCACCGAGCAGTTGATCGCGCTTTCGCGCTCCACCAGCAGGCCGATCTACGTGAAGTGCTTCCCGCGCCCGCGGATCGTCGCGGAACAGGCGGTGTGGCTCATGACCTCGCGTCCGCCGGGCGAATTGATCTGGGACGGGCGCGAGGCGTCGCCCACTACGCCCGTGTTTTGTTATCGGGAGCGTTAAGCAAGCCGAAGAGGCTTAGTCCCCAAAGGACCCGACCGCTTCCTCTTCCTTGTTGGCCGCCGGCTTGCCGGCGGGTTTAATGGACCCCAGCGGGACCAGGTCCGCCTGCGGCTTCTCACCCAGCACGTGCTCGCGATAGAGCTTCATCATCTGCTCATTTTTGGCCTGTTCGGCAAGTTTGGCGTCGCGCGCGCGCTTCTTCTCCTCGCGAGCCGTCTTGGCGATGCCGAGATTATCCAGATCGTGCTGCCGCTCGCGATTCACATCCTCGGGGCGCAGGACGAGGGAGTGCTCGACGGTCGGAAGATTCACTTTCTTTCCGCCGGCGATGATCTCATGGCGTCCGTGCTCTTCATACCACTTGGTGAGCGTGGCGGTCATGTGCATCTTCTCGACAATGTTGCGCCAGCCGACGCCGGTGTTGTAGGCGCAGAAGGAAATCTCGCCTTCCTGCGTCGCGTAGGGGATGATGCACTGCTCGGTGCGGCGAAAATCGTAGTTGAACAGATCCTGGAACCACATGCCGGCGATGAACAGGAAATTCCAGCGATCCGCGCGCCGCTTCTGAATATCGGCCAAAGTGCGGTCCCCGGTGACTTTGCCGTAGCCGCCCTGCTGCGATTTCTTCGACATCCCGAAGCACTTATCGAACTTGGCGATCAAGTCACTTAACCGGAAATGGGTCGGCGCTTCGTAGGGATTGTAATTGCGCAGCAGCGCGAGCGATACGCCCAGCACTGAAAGAAAACGGCCGCGCGCCGCGTCGTTGATACGGGCCACGTCGCGCGCCAGCCGGTCCGCGTTCAGGAACGCCGTTACCGGGCGATATTCCTTGGTTTCCTTGTCGCACATCACCGCCATTCCGACGCCGCAATTGGGATGGCAGCCGCAGCTCAACTGTCCCCACTCCGCCTGCGGGCCGTGCACCAGATCCGCGAAATCGGAGAACGTGCTCATGAAGGAAATCGGGAACCAGTCGCGCACCGGCTCGCCCAGGCCGGTCTGATTTTTTACGTCATGCGCCAGGTGCGAAAGAGTGTAGCGCTGCGCTCTGCGGCGTTCATCGGTCACCGCTTCATCGCGGCCGGTGAAGGAAACCGGCTGGAAGCTGAGAAACGGAATCTTTTTCGGATTGTCCAGGGCGAATCGAACCACCGCGCCCACCTGTTCGTTATTCACGCCGTTGATCAACGTGATCACCGGCACGATATCGACGCCCGCGTTGTAGAGATTTTCGATCGCGCGCAGCTTCACATCGAACAGGTTGCCGACCGCGCGATGCGAGTTGGCCTCATTGCCGATTCCGTCAAATTGCAGGTAGGCGTATCGCAAACCCGCCTCCGCCGCGGCTTTGGCGAACTCGGGGCGTTTGGCGAACTCGATTCCGTTGGTCGCCGCCTGCACGCTCTGATAACCGAGCTGGCGGCAATAGCGGATCGCGTCCAAAAAATACGGCGAAAGCGTCGGCTCGCCGCCTGAAAACTGCACCGAAAGCTGGCGGCGCGGCTTGATCGAAATGGCGTTATCCAGCAGCGTTTTGATCTCTTCCCAGCTCAATTCGTGCACAAAACCGACCTGATTTGCGTCCATAAAGCACGGATCGCACATCATATTGCAGCGATTCGTCAGATCGATGGTCAGAACCGATCCGCGCCCGTGCGTGATGGTCGACGAGCCGTGATTGTGCAGCTTTTCGTCGTTGTGGGCGCGAATGTCGCGGCCGGGGAAAACGTCTTCCAGGTGCTTGGAAAAGGCCGGATCGATCGACATCACGTCCTCGAACTTGCCGTGAACCGGGCATTCCTTCACCATCACGATTTTGCCGTCGCGCTCGATGATATTCGCTTTGATTTCGCCGCGTTTTTCGTTCTTAAGGATCTCCACCGGCAGCTTGCCATCGAGAATCTGTTTGCGAATCTCCGGGATACACTTGGGACAGAGCGAGTCTGTCTCGCGCGGCCAGCCGAGCTTGGGCTTCTGCTTTTCCCAGCTCTTTAGCAGCGGCTTATCCGACCATTTCGGCGTAAACGAGGGATTGCGATGAATCGAGTTGAGTTTGTCGAATACGAACCACGCGGCATTTGCGGCTACCGCGACGGCTTTTTCCACGTGCTTGATTGGCTTGGTCAAGGCGGTTCTCCAGAGCGAAATAAACTTGCGACTTCAGTATATTAGACGCACTCCGGAGGAGCTACATTAATGAATCCAACTGCCGCTGGATGCAGCGAACGGCGTCAGATCACATCGAATGGCGTGCCTTAACCAGCTTAGAAAACAATGACATACGATATTGCTTGCCGCTTTTCCGATTCGCGAAATGGTTAGGACCTGGGCCCCTTTTCATGCAGCAGCTCCGACCGAAACCGGCGCATGCCTCGCAGCCAGCGGTCATAATCGGAGGCTTTTCGGCGAAAATACTCCAAAACTTCGAGATGGGGAAGGATAAGGAAACGTTCCGCCGCCAAACCTTCGATCACGGCCTCGGCGACCTGCTCGACCGATACCGACCCTTTCACCAGGTGATTTTCCGGCGTCTGCATCAGCATGTTGGTGCGGACCCCTTGCGGGCACAGGGCCGATACTTTAATGCCGCGATCGCCGTAGGTCATCGAAATCCATTCGGCCAGGGCGAGCGCGGCATGCTTGGTTACGGCGTAGATCATCGATTCGACCGAGGTAACGAGACCAGCGGCGGAAACGGTTTGCAGCAGATACCCCTCGCCGCGGGCGAGCATGGACGGAAGCACGGCGCGCGCCGCGTAAATATGCGCCAGCACGTGAACGTCGCGCATTTTCGCGAAGATTCCGGTGGAGGAAAAGACGTCGGATTCGGTGAAGATTCCGGCGTTTGAGCAGAACAGGTCGATTTGGCCGAAGCGGGCGACGGCGTTTTCAACCAGGCGGTGAACCTCTTCTTCGCGCCCCACGTCGATGCGAAGCCCGAGGCCGCCGATTTCCGCGGCGACGCGTTCGGCGCCTGCGCCGTCCAGATCGCAGACCACGATGCCGCGCGCGCCTTCGGCGTGGAAGCGGCGTGCGAGTCCGGCGCCGATTCCCTGGGCTCCGCCGGTGATGACGGCGACTTTATCCTTTAGCTGCATTCCGGGTATGATATCAACGGCGCGGCGGCGGGATTATTTCCCGGCGTTTAGCGCGGGATGAAGTTGAGGATCGCAAAAACGACCGGAACGCTGAATAAGCTCGAATCGATCCGGTCGAGCCAGCCGCCGTGGCCGGGCAAGGTGTTGCCGCTGTCTTTCACTCCCGCGCCGCGCTTGATCGCGGATTCGCATAAATCGCCGAGCTGGCCCGCGATATTTCCCGTGGCGGCGAGAAGCAGCACCACGGCGACAGGCGCCGACGGGATCAGGTAGTGGGCATACACGAATCCGGCGAGGATTCCGCCGGCGACCGATCCCGCCGCGCCTTCCCACGTTTTCGCCGGACTCACGCGCGGCGCGAGCGCGTGGCGGCCGAAGGCCTTTCCCACGTACAACGCCGCCGTGTCGCCCGCCCAACTCAGCAGCAACGCGAACATGAGCCAGTTCGCATCGATGGCCCGCAGCTCGACGGCGCAGCGCCAGGCGCCAAAAATGTAGATCGCGCCGAGCAGGAACGCGGCTGCGCGCGGTAAAGCTCGCGCCAGATCGCGGGCGCGCAGCGAGATGAGCAGCGCAAAGATCGCGACCAGCACCAGCACAACCCACGGCTGCGGCGCGAGCATCACCGCCACTCCCGCGATCATTCCCGGCCATCCCGGCGCGGGGATGCCGTTTTGTTGAACGATCTGGCTGAATTCGTAAAACGCGATGGCTCCGATGGCCGCCAGCGCGATCAGAAACGCCCACTGCGGCGCGAACAGCACCAACCAGACGATCAGCGGGATGAGCAGCAGCGCGGTGAGGATGCGCTTCATGGAGCAGGCAGGGTGGAGGCCAGCACGCCGGGTTGGACTCGCCGCGGCGATTCCGAGATGCCTCCGAAGCGGCGATGGCGCTTCTGATAATCGAGAAGGGCGCGCAGCAGCTCCCCGCGGGTGAAATCGGGCCACAGCGTTTCGGTAACGTACAGCTCGGCGTAGGCGATCTGCCACAGCAGGAAATTCGAGACGCGCATTTCGCCGGAGGTGCGGATGAGCAGATCGGGATCGGGCATGCCCGCGGTGTAGAGGCGCGCGGAAATCGCGGCTTCGTCGATTTGGGCTCCATCCTTGACCAGAGCCTTGACGGCGTCGACCAGCTCGGCGCGGCCGCCGTAGTTGATGGCCAGATTGAGCTGCATGCCGCGGTTGGAGGCTGTGGCTTCGATCACGGAAAAGAGCTCGTCGCGCACCTGCGCGGGCAGATCGTGAAGACGGCCGATCGCGGTGAAGCGGATCGATTGGCGCTGCATTTCCTCGAGCTCGGCGCGGAGATAGACGCGAAGCAGGCTCCAGAGCGTGGACACCTCGGCTCGCGGCCGCTTCCAGTTTTCGACCGAAAAAGCATAAAGAGTGAGCACGCCGACGCCGCATTGCGCGCAAGTTTCAACCGTGGTTCGCACCGGCTGGATTCCGGCTTTATGTCCGGCGACGCGAGGTAGGCCGCGGCGGCGCGCCCAGCGCCCGTTTCCATCCATAATTACGGCGATATGCGCCGGCAGGCGAGCCGGATCGAGGGACCGGGCCAGAGCCGCATCGCTTTCGGCGGCCGGTCCTTCAGCGGCGAGCGCCTGCAACAAGGCTTTCATTGCCAACTGTTTATGTTAACAGCAGCGGCGAGCTGCGATCTCACTGGTTCTGTTTCTTTGGCGCGGGCTTCGGTTGCGGAGATGCGGGCTGCTCCTGTAACTGATCCTCCGGCGTGGGCTCGTCGCTGAAAGTGATGCTGCTGGTCGATCCGAACTTGCGGTACATTTTGAACTGGGCGTCATTCTGGCTGATGGCCTTGTCCTCGCGCGAGTGCAGCTCGAAATGGAAGGGCAGCGTATAGACCTGGTCCTCGATTTTAGTCGGCTCGTAATCGAGCGTCAGGCCGACCTCGTGAATGGGATAATCGGGCGGGATGCCGACGCAATCCATTTTGATGCGCATCACTTCCTTGGAGTCTTTATCGGCGTAGACCAGGCCTTTGTAGGCCGAAGTGTACTCGCGCCTGGACTCCTCGTGATACATGCTGTAGCCGGCGGATTTCGGAACGCTGAACGCGAACACGTACATGCGCTTGCCGCGCAGCGTCGCCCAGTGATCCCAGGAAAATTCGGTTCCGGTCTCCGGATCGAAGATGTGATGCAGCATGGTTCCGAATTCGCCGGAGGACACAACGCCGCCCAAGCGTTCATGGGTCATGTTGGCGACCGCGTTTCCATTGATCATCTCGACCTTGTAGCTTTCTTTCTGGTCGAAAAAGGTGAGCTGTTCCTGAATGGTGTCGCCGTAGGGCAGCAATCCGCGAACGGTCGGCGAGATTTTGCGATGCGTGGTCTGGACGCAGACGTAATTGGGAAGATTCCTGGTGTAATTCAGGGCGTACTCGCGCATGGCGGCGAGGACCTCGGCCTGCTCGGCCGCGCTGGGCGGCGGAATCGGCGGCGGGGGAGGGGGCGCGGCTTGGGGCGGCGGGGGTGCGGGCAGGCTCGCCGACTCCTCGCTTAATTTCCGCAGGGCGGCGACGGTTTTAGGCCCGGCGCCTTCGCCTTGCAGCTGCTCGACGGTGCGCGGATCGAGCCGCTCACTCATGCGAATACGATGCGAGAGATAATCTGCCGTCTGGCGATCGTCGCCCTTCATTTTGATCTGGGATTCGATGAACGCCCGCACATCGGCGACGGTCATGGGGCGCTGGGCGAGAAGAGTCGCGGGGGCCAGTAAGAGAATTACGAAATAGCGCATTTTGCCGTACTCTTTTTTTTATTTTGTCACTTCGAAAGACACGGCTGCTCCGCTGGCCGAATCCGGCGCGATCCAGGCGCGATAGGGCCCGGGCTCGGTGACGAGCTGCATTTTCGGGTTGTAGTAGGCCAGATCGGCGGTGGTGATGGTGAACTCGACTTTCGTTGACGCGCCGGGCTCAAGATGAACGCGGCGGAAACCTTTCAATTCGCGAACCGGGCGCGCGACACTGCCGCCGAGCGGACCGCTGGTATAAAGCTGCACGACCTCGTCCGACGCGCGGCGGCCGCTGTTGGCGACTTGCGCGGTAATCCTGAGGCGGCCGCCGGGAGGCAATGTATTTGAAGAGAGCTCCGCCGGCGAATACTGAAAGTTCGCGTAGGAGAGACCGAAGCCGAAGGGATATTCCGGAGTGTAATCGACGTCGATGTATTTTGACGTGTAGCCTTGTGGATTCGCCGGATTGCCCATGGGCACGCCGAGATCGCTCGGAAGCGGCGGACGTCCGGTGTTGAGATGGGCGTAATAAATCGGCACCTGGCCGACGGTGCGCGGAAAGGTGACCGGCAATTTTCCCGAAGGCGAGGCGTCGCCGAAGAGCAACCGCGCGATCGCCGGACCGCCCATGGCGCCGGGATGGAAGGAGTAAAGAATCGCCGGGATTTTCGTTGCGGCATCGTGAAACGTGAGCGGGCGTCCGGCGAGAATCACCGCGGCGATGGGCTTTCCTGTCGCGGCGATCGCATCCACCAGAGCTTCCTGCGCGCCCGGAAGGTTCAGGAATGCGCGCGATCTGGCCTCGCCCGAGAGAATCGCCTCTTCGCCCAAAAACAGCACCACGGCATCGGCATCCCGCGCGGCGCGAACGGCGCGATCGAATCCGGCGCGCGAATGATTGCGGCTGTTTATCAGGCCGCGAGCGTAGATCACGCGATCGGCGCCGAGCATTTCGCGAAGCGCGGCGAGGGGGGTGCGAACGAAATCGGCGCGCCCGTCCATGGACCACGTCCCCATCTGATCCACAGGACTATCGGCCAGCGGCCCGATCACCGCGAGTTTTTCGACCGATTTTGAAAGCGGCAGAACATTTTTGTCATTGCGCAGCAAAACGACGCTTTCCTCCGCCGCTTTTTCCGCGATGACGAGCGCCCGCGAGTGATCTGGCGCGGGGGGAAGGGGCCGACGATCGAACAGTCCCAGGCGGAATTTCAGGCGCAGGATATCGCGCACGCTGTCGTCGATTTCCTTCATCGTAATTTCGCCGGCGCGCAGAAGATCCGGCGCGTGATCGTAGAAGGAAGTGCTGACCATTTCCATCTCGACGCCGGCGCGAATTGATTTACGCGCGGCTTCTCGCGCATCCAGCGCGTAACCATGGGCGATCAGATTGGTGACCGCTTCGTAATCGCTGACCACCATGCCGTCATAGTTCCATTCGCCGCGCAGAATATCCCTCAGCAGAAAAGGATCGGCGGTTGCGGGGACGGCGTTCAAGGTATTGAAGGCGGTCATGAAGGTTGCCACGCCGGCCTTGCGCGCGGCTTGAAATGGGCGCAGATAAACATCGCGCAGAAGAATTTCGGGAATCCAGGCGCTGTTGTAGTCGCGGCCCCCTTCGACGGCTCCATAGCCGGCGTAGTGTTTGGCGCAGGCCGCAAGAGAATCGGGCGCGGCGAGCGAATCGCCCTGAAAGCCGCGCACCATGGCCGCGCCGAGCTGGCTTGCGAGATACGGGTCCTCGCCCAGGCTTTCGGCGATGCGTCCCCATCGCGGATCGCGAGCGATGTCGATCATCGGCGCGAAGGTCCAGGCGATGCGATCGGCCGCCGCTTCACGCGCCGCTTCGCGCGCGGCCTGGCGGACCAGGTCGGGGTCCCAGGTGGCGGCCTGCCCGAGCGGGATGGGGAAGACGGTTTGATAGCCATGAATCACATCGCGGCCGAAGATCAGCGGAATCTTGAGGCGCGTCTCTTCGGTAGCGATGCGCTGCGCTTCGGCGCGGTCTTTCGCGTCGCCGGCGTTGAGAAACGATCCCCACCGCCCGGCGCGAATTTCCGCTTTCATGGCGTCGGAAAGAGGCGTTTTAAGAGAGGTCGATTGCGACATCTGCCCCAATTTTTCCTGGAGGGTCATGCGCGCGATGAGATCGTCGATACGCCGGTCCACGTCCGCCGCGCTGGCGCAAAGCACCGGGAAAAGCGACATTGCAAAAAGGACGATGGTTCTCATCTTCCTGGCGATTCCTGCAAGCGGTAGCCGCGTTTCACGTCACAGTGAAAGAGCTTGGTGCCGTCCCTGGATGTGGTCACGCTACAGGTGGCCCAGGTGAGCGACCAGTTGGGCGTGACCGGGAAAACGATATCTTCCCCGTTCACGGTGGCTTGGATGCTCGGCCCCTCGGCCGTGGCGGGCAGAGTAAAATCCATGGCATCGCCGAAAATCGCCGGATATGCCTGGCGGATGGTATCGCTCACCATGGTGTGGGTCACTTCGGCCTCGAAAAGAAACGTTGCGGTATCAGACCAGTTGCGGACGAGCACGGAGATGGTCCTGCCGCCGGCGGAGAAATCGTCCTTTTCGATGCGCGTGAACGGGCAGGGTCCGGCGATGCAGGTCACGCGAGCATTCTCGAAAAGATTATCGTCGCCTGCGTCCAGGGACTTGCCGGCGATCGCGGCCTTCCATTTTCCGTCGGGCGAGCATGGCTTGGCGCCATTGCAGGGCACGTTCGCCTGATTCACGACCTCGAAGGTCTGGGCGGCGCTGCCGATGTTCACGGTTGAAGTCTCGGTGACGGCGTAGCGCACGCGCGGATTTGTAACGGTGACGGGAGCCTGATTTACGGGCTTTACGGGAAGGGGTTTGAGATAGAGCACGTACAATTCACCGTTAGCGGTGATGACGGTTTTTTGCGTCTCATATTCAGGATGAGAAATGGTCAGTTCGAGCAGCTCACCCACGCGCCGCTCCGGATGCAGGTTCAAATGGAAAAGCCCGTTGGCCTCCGATTTTGCGGATCCGCCGGCGAAGCCGATGGAGGCGCCCGGAATTGGAACCTGGTTTCGTACGTTGGCGTCCTGGCGGAGAATGACGCCGGTGACCGCGCCGACGCGCTCCCGCGAGACGCCGCGAATCGCCAGCGCGGCGATGATTCCCGCGGTGGCCAAACCGGCGGCCGCGATCAGCATTTTGCGACGCCCGCTCATCGCCTGTTCACTGATTCGACGCGAATCGCCGACGTTACGTATTCGCGGAATTTCGGGAGCGCGCAATGAACTGGAGCCGCCGCGAATTTCTCGCGGCCGCGGCGGCGGCCACTGCCGCGGCGCAAAATCCACCGGCTGCGATTTCGCCCGAGGACGATCAGTTTCTCGACGAGCTGGAACGCGCCAACTTCCGCTATTTCTGGGAACAGTCCGATCCTCATACCGGGCTCACCCGGGATCGCGCGAACGTGCGGGGGCCGGACAAGAACAATACGGCCAGCATCGCCGCCACGGGATTCGGACTGACCGCGCTGTGCATCGGGCATAAGCGCGGCTACGCGCCGGCAAATGAAATCCGCGCGCGCGTGCTGGCCACGCTTCAGTTTCTGTGGAAGAAGATGCCGACCCATCGCGGCTTCTATTTTCATTGGGCCAATCCGCAAACCGGGGAACGCATCTGGGACTCGGAAGTTTCCTCGATCGATACCGCCATTTTGCTGTGCGGCGTACTCACCTGCCGGCAGTACTTCGACCACGCCGGAATCCGAGCTCTGGCCTACGACATTTTCGCGCGCGTCGATTGGAGTTGGGTTTCCGAAGACACCGAGCTGCTTCCGCTCGGCTGGACGCCGGAGTTCGGATTTCTTCCGTACCGCTGGGATTATTACAGCGAGCTGATGATGATGTATCTGCTGGGCCTGGGATCGACGACGCACCCGCTGCCGGTTTCGGCCTGGAGCGCATGGAAGCGAATCACCTTCGAATACGACGGCATGCGCTATATCGGCTCCTATGCTCCGCTGTTTGTCCATCAGTACTCGCAGGCGTGGTTCGATTTTCGCGGGCGGCGCGACAAGTACGCGGATTATTTTAAAAACTCGACGATCGCGACCGAAGTGCATCGCCGCTTCTGCCTGGAGCTGCACTCGCGCTTTCCAGATTACACGGACGATTTGTGGGGAATTACCTCTTCCGATTCCGCGCACGGCTATGTCGTGTGGGGAGGGCCGCCGGAGATCGGCCCGATCGACGGAACGGTTGTGCCGAGCGCGCCCGCGGGCTCGCTGCCGTTCCTTCCGCAGCCGACGCTGCGCGTGCTCAAGAATATCCGCGCCAATTTCGCGGCGCGCGCCTGGTGCAACTATGGCTTTATCGACGCCTTCAATCCCATCACCGGATGGTATGACACCGACGTCATCGGCATCGACACAGGCATCACCATGCTGATGGCGGAAAATCTTCGCACCGGGTTCGTGTGGGAGATGTTCATGAAAAATCGCGAAGCGGTGGTGGGATTACAGAAAGCCGGATTTCAGGTGTATACGTGAAATGCGGGGTTGGCCCCAATCGTGCAGCGAAACCGATGGAGGGCGATTCGACAAACTATGCTGTACTACGCTGTGGTCTTTCTGGTCATCGCGCTGGTAGCCGCGATCTTCGGATTTACCGGGATTTATGTTGCTGCCGCGGGGATTGCCAAAATCCTGTTCTTCCTGTTTATCATTCTGTTCCTGGTCAGCCTTCTGTTTGGCCGGCGAGCCGCTCCTTAAACAGGCGGAAATATTTACGTTGTGTGCAGGCCCGATCCGTTCGATTTGAACGTTTTGGGCCTGCGCCGTTTCGAAGGGCTATTTTATTTGCGAATAATCGGTCGGATCCATGTAGGTCGAGTCGACCTTCTCGACGATTTTCCCATCCACTTCAGAGGCCTTCGCCACCGCCTGCCATTCGGGATCGGCGGCGAATGCGGCCCAATTTTTTCGGGCGGCATCGCGGCTTTCGTGCTCCAGAATGTAGATCAGCGTGTTGTCTTTTTGCGGGGAATCCTGGGGAGTCCAGTATCCGACGCTGGTCATATGGTGGCGCTTGAAGATTTCAATGGTGTGGTCGCGAAAGCGGGTTTGGAGCGCGGGCAGGCGGCCGGGCAAGGTGTGATAGACGCGCAGCTCATAGACGTGCGGCGAGGCGGCGCGCACCTCCATTTGCCGGGTCAGGAGCGAGCCGGCGGCGAAAGAAAAGGCGGCCAGGGCAACAAGGCGGAATGTGGTGTTCATAGGCTGCCGGGAATCATATCACGGCGAATCGGGCGCGAATTACAAGGCGGCGATGCGGCGGTGAATTAGAAGGAAATACAATCCGAGCGCGGTCAGCACCAGTCCCGATCCGGCCATGGTCAGAGAGACCGTGAAAACGGGAATCAATTTGCCCAATAGCAGGCTCCCGATGGGCATTCCGCCGCGGAAGGCGACGTTGTACACGCTCAGAACGCGGCCGCGCATCTCATCGGCGGTGATCTCCTGCACCAGGGATTGAATCATCGCGAACACCGAAATCAGAGCCGCGCCGCTAAAGAAAATTAACACCGAAGAGAGCAGAATCGATTTGGAGAAGGAAAACGCGGCGATCAGCGCGCCGAGGACGATCAAAGCCGTCAGCGCGATCCGCCCCTGGCGCTTGGCTTTGCCCAATCCGGCGACGCCGAGAGCGCCGCAGATTGATCCCAGGCCGGAGCAGATCAACAATCGCGTGAAGGTCTCCTCGTCGCCGTGAAAAACCTCCCTGGCGAATACCGGCAGGAAGGTCAGCAGCGGAATCGCAAACAGGGTCATGCAGAACGCCAGCACGATCAGCGAATTCAATCCGGTCTTGGTGCGAATGAATCCGATGCCCTGCTTCATGCTTTGCAGGATCGGCTCGGTGGAGCGCGCCGGAACGAATCCGGCGTGGATCACGTACAGCGAAACGATCACAGCCAGAAAGGAAATCCCGTTGAGCCCGAAGCACCAGGTGGCGTTCAGTTGCTTGAGCGTGACGCCGGCGATGGTCGGGCCCACCACGCGCGCGATATTGAACTGGATGGAATTCCAGGCGATGGCGTTGGGATAATCCTCGGGACCGACCAGCGTCGGCAGCAGCGCGGCGTAGGCGGGCCCGCCGAAGGATTGGCCCAGGCCGGTGATGAAGGAAAGGCACAAAATATGCCAGACCTGCACGACGTGAAAATAAAACAGCGCGGTCAGCGTGAAGGCGCAGGTCATCTGAATGTACTGCGAGATCAGCAGCATTCTCCGGCGGTCGCGCCGGTCCGCGATCACGCCGCCCACCAGCGAAAAAAGAATGATCGGCGCCTGTCCGAGGAACGCGTCCAGCCCCAGATAAAACGGGTCGTTGGAAAGAGTGTAGACCAGCCAGGCCTGCGCCACCGTCTGCATCCAGCTTCCGATGCTGGAGGTACAGGCGCCAAACCACATCAGGCGGAAATCGCGGTAACGGAACGCTTTGAAAACCCGGTTAAGCAATGGCGCCCTATCTATTATTAGATCCTATGGGAGCGGACGCTCTCTCTGGATCAGGTGCACCAGGTTTCCGTCGCAGTCGGTGAAAAACACCAGTCGGTTGCCCATATGGGTGTAGGGCTCGCCCAAGAAGTGGACGCCTTTTTCGCGCAGCGCGGCGTGCGCCCGATCGAAATCGCTGACGCCGATCGCCAGGTGGCGCAATCCCGGATCGTGCATCGTGGATTCGGTTCGCGTCCCCCGGGCGGGAATGATTTCGATCAATCCTCCGTTGGCCGCGCGAATGAAAAATCCGCCGCCGGACTCGTGATTGATGCGAAATCCGAGATGATCGACGTACCATTGCGCGAGTTTTCGCGGCTCCGGCGAAGCGATCGCGGTATGCTCCAGCCCTTCGAACATAACTGTCGATTGTAGCAGGCGGCTTCAGTAAACCTCAAAACAAAAGACGGTGTTGGAGCCGTTTGGTGAGATCGCGTACTGGCCATTTTCGAGCTCCTGGTCGGCTTCGACCTTGTAAAGCTTGCCGTCGAGCGGCGTGACGGTGAGGCGCAGCACCTTCGATCCGCGCGTGTGTTTCTGCGAAATCGTCACCTCGCGCCTGCCGCCCTTCACTTCCATTCTGTAGAGCTCCAAACTTTGCGGGTTGATTTTATCGGACTCGATGAGGAAAATCGGCTCGGCCAATGGCGTCCGCGCGGGCGAGCTCGCGCCGGGAACGATGAACGTCATTTTTTCCTGGCGCGCTTCGAGCATTTCCGTGGGAATCAGATTATCGGCGTGGACCAGGTAAAGCATGTCCGGCTTTTCCGGACGCGGGCCATTGTACTGCTGCGCAAACGCAGCCCATGCGGCGAGCAAAAAAGAGACGGCGGATCGCACACCCTCATTCTATTCCCAGGCGGCAAGCGGCGGCGTCGCCGCGATCGCGAAAAAAATGCTTCTGTCCGGCAGCGCGAAGGCGAAAAGCGACAGACCGGCCATCGCGGCGACGTACTGGCGCCCGTTCACCGAATAGGTGATCGGATTATTGAGCATCTGCGCGCCGAGATTTCGCCTCCACAGCAGCGCGCCGGTTCGCGCGTCCAGCGCTTGCAGATAGCCCTCCCGGCCGCCGGTAAACAGGAGATCGCTCGCGGTGGTGACGATGCCGGTATCGGTCACGTCGTACATTTTGAATCTCCACCTGGGCGCGCCGGTGAGGGGATCGATCGCCAGGACGGCGCCATGGCCGCCGGCGTCGGTCCAGTTGTTGATCGGGCCGCGGCGCAGGTTGGGAATGGCCGGCGCGCCAGGGATCGCTTTGGCGGGGTTATCCGGCTGGGGGACGAAGGGCGCGAGATTGCCGCCGCCGAAACTCAGTCCTTCTTTATACTCGACCGGCGTTCCCGCGAAATACTGGCCCTGATCCTCCCAGCTTGAAACATACATGAGTTTGGTCCGCGGGCTGAAAGACGGCGAATACCAGTTCGAGCCGCCCTGCACCGCCGGATACGTCGGCATTCCCGGCGGCTGCGGCGTCTGAATGGGCACGCCGTTCTGGTCGAAGCCGCTCATCCAATTTACTTTGACGAACGGCTTGCCTAAAAGAAATTTTCCGGTGGCGCGATCGAGCACATAAAAGTTGCCGTTGCGATTGGCCCACATCATCGCTTTGACGGGAGCGCCTTTCCAGTTGAGATCGGCGAGAACGGGGACCTGCACCGAATCGAAATCGTAGCGATCGTGCGGCGTGAACTGATAATGCCAGCGCAGCTTGCCGGTGTCCGCGTCGAGCGCGACGGCCGAGCCTGTGTACAAGTTCGCGCCGGGCCGCTGATCGGCGTTGTAATCCGGACCGACGTTTCCGATCCCCCAATAGGTCAGGTTCAGCTCGGGATCATAGGACCCGGTGACCCACACCGAGCCTCCGCCGTGCTTCCACGCTTCCGGATCGCAATATCCGGCGCCGGGCTTGCAATCCTCCCAAGTCTCGTGACCAGGCTCGCCCGGAGCGGGAATGGTGTAGAATCGCCAAACCTCTTTTCCGGTGCGGGCGTTGAAGGCGGCGATGGAGCCGCGGATTCCGTATTCGCCGCCGCCAAGCCCGACCAGCACGCGATCCCGGAACGCCAGCGGCGCAAGCGTGATCGAATATCCGGACTTGCTCTCGGCCACCTTGGTATTCCACAGCAGCATTCCGCTCCTGGCGTTCACCGCGACCAGATGAGCGTCCAGAGTGCCCATGTACAGCGTGTCGCCCAGAATCGCCAGGCCGCGATTATTGGCGCCGCAGCACACCGTCACGGTTTTCGCGTTTTCGTAGTGATAGATCCAGAAGACGCGGCCCGTGGCGGCATCCATCGCCACGATATCGTTCGGGCGCTGCGTGACGTACATGATGCCATCGACCACCAGCGGGGTCGATTCCCAACTGCCGGTCAGCGGAGATTGATAAACCCAGGCAAGGTTCAGCGCCTTGACGTTGGCCGGCGTGATCTGCGTCAACCCGCTATAGTGATGGCTGAAATAATCGCCGCCATAGGTCAGCCAGTTTTGCGGCTCTTTAGCGGCATTGAGCAGCCGATCGTAGCCGACCGTCGTTTGGCCGTAGCAGACGAGCGAAAGCGTGAGGAGCAGCAGGTATCGTCGCGGCATTCTATTGACCTTTAAGCGTCAGCAGGTAGGAAAGCAGATCGGCCAATTCGTCCCGGGTGAGTTCGCCTTTAAACGACGGCATCGCGGCCTTGGTGGAGATGGTGTATTGGCGCAAATCGGATTTGCTGAGCGAAACCAGCCGTCCGTCTTCATCGGCGAGCTGGACGGTATAGGTATCCTCGTTGAGCCGGCGTCCGTTGATCGCCGTGCCCTCGCGCGTCACGATGTGAACGGCGCGATTGATGGGAAAGAGCTGTTCTTGCGGATTGATCAGCGATCGCTCCAGGGTCCCGGCGCTGCGGGTCGCGCCGATATCGCTCAGGTCCGGCGCTTGGCGCGATCCTTTGTCCTTCACGCGATGGCAGCTTAGGCAAGCGCCCTTGCCTTCAAAGACAAGACGGCCGCGATCGGCGTCCCCCGCCGGAATCGAGCCGCGATCGAGATTATTGATATTGCGCAGATAAGCGATGACGCCGGTCATATCCGCGGTGTCCAGCGCGAACGCCGGCATGCCGGCGGTGGGAAAGCCGCGGCCGATCACCATCGCCAACTGGCGGTCGGTATCGGCGTTGCGAAACTTGCCCGTTCGAAAATCGACGCCGCTCACTCCGGCGCCGTCGGCGCCGTGGCATCGATCGCAATTTTCGGCATAGACGCGCGCGCCGTGGGCGATGTCCGCGGCGGCGTAATCCTCGGGATGCCCTTGCGGCGCGCCCTGCTGGGCCCACGCGGAGATGGGCAGCGCGAAAAGCGCGGCGCTCGCCAGAACCGATATACCCACGTTTTGGCTCCTCATTCCACCGAATTATACAGCCAATGACGGATATTGAAAGCGCTACTGGCGGCGAAGCGCGCGCCCGGCGAGCGCTCCGGTATATTTCCCCTCGTCGATGGCGATCTTTCCGTTGACGATCACAAATCGCATTCCCGCCGCGAGGACGTTGGGATGCTCATACGTGGACCGGTCGGCGACGGTTGCCGGATCGAACGCGATGACGTCCGCGTAGAAGCCTTCCCGCAGCAGCCCGCGATCGCGCAGATGCAGCGCCTGGGCGGTGAGCCCGCTTGAGGAATGAATCGCGTAAGGCAGGGAAATGATCTTCTTTTCGTAGACGTAAACGCGCAGCTTGCGCGGGAATGTCCCGTACTTTCGCGGATGGCCTTCGGAGCCGTCCGAGCCGGTCATCACCCAATCCTGCTTCATGAAATTTTCGATGTCCGGCTCGCTCATGTTGAACGAAGCAACGCCGGCGCCGCCATTTTTGACGATTTCGAGTGCGGCCTCGATCGGCGATTCGTTGCGTTCGGCGGCGATCGCGGCCAGCCGCTTGCCGATGAGCGAGCGATCGCGGCCGGAGATGATCAGCAGGGAATCGGCTCCGCCGCGGCGCTTGAGATTCGCCTGCATCTCTTCAATAAGCCGCGGCCGGACCGAAGGATCGTCGATTCGTTCAAGTAATTTCGCGTTGCCGCCGGCCTCGGCCCAGCGCGGGATGAGCGATGCGGTGACACTCGATCCGGAAGCTTCGTAGGGGTACTGATCGGCGGTGATCTCCAGGCCCTCGGCTCTCGCCTGCCGGATCATTCTGATCGCCTCGGTGCTCTGGCCCCACACTTCGGATCCGAGGGCCTTGATGTGGGAAATGTGCACGGGAATGCGCGCCTGCCGCGCGATCTCGATCGCCTCGCGGATCGCGCCCAGCAGCCCGATGGTGTAAGAATCCTCGTCGCGCAGATGGCTGTCGTAGATGCCGCCCTGAGCGGCGGCGGCCCTGGCCAGCTCGATCACTTCATCGGTTTTGGCGTAGCTTCCGGGGGCGTAATACAATCCGGTGGACATGCCGATGGCGCCCTCCCTGACGCCGCGCGCCACCAGCGATTTCATGCGAGCGAGCTGCTCTTCCGTGGGAGCCGCGTCGCTCATGCCCATCACTTCGCGCCGCACGGTTCCCTGGCCGATATAAAGAGCGGCATTGGTTCCGACGCCTTGCTTGGTCCAGCGATCGAGCGTCGCTCCGGAATCGAGAGGGCCCTGACCGTCGTTGCCGGTCACCACGGTGGTGACGCCCTGATAAAGGTAAGCTTCGTTTGCGTTGGCGGACGGATTGGACAGATCGCCGGTGACGTGGGCGTGGGGATCGATGAATCCGGGGCTGACCACCAGCCCGTGTACGTCCAGAACGCGGCGGGCGTGGGCTTGCGAACCATCCCCAAGGAACACGATCCGATCGCCGCGAATGCCGATATCGGCCGCTCGCGCCGCTGCTCCGGTTCCGTCGATAATTTGGCCGCCGCGCAACAGCAGATCCAGTTGCGGCTGGGCCAAAAGAACGGCGGGAACCAGGAGAAGCGCGGAGCGGAAGTTCATTTCCTCAGTTTATTCGGCGGCGACCGCCGCGCACCGGGCGCACGTCCTCGCTCCGATTCGGCGGTTTATCGGCCGCAGCTCGCAGAGCTTGCCGATAGAGGCTTGATCGTCAGCTCCGATGCGCTTGTCCTGGGTGCTGGCCATGCTGTATTCTAGGGGTCGAATAGCGGTGGAGTCCGCTTAACGTCGCGCCAGCGACCAATGACTCCTATAGCGGGAAACGCTGTAGGAGCCTTGCATCCAGC
>JAJPHS010000087.1 GCA_021325175.1 Terriglobia bacterium | reverse complement strand
GTGCTGCTGCCGGCGCTGCGCGCGTCCCGATTGGAGCCGATGACGGCGCTACGCGAGGAATAGTCCTTATTCCTCCGGCCGCCGCGCCATCTCGCGAAAACGCGATGGCGTCAGCCCAATATGGCGGCGAAACGTTGTGCCGAAGTGGCTCTGATCGGAGAATCCGCAGATGACCGCGATATCCGCCAGCGGATCGTCGGTCGAGCAGAGCAGCTTACAGGCGTGCTCCACTCGCCGGGAGCGCAGAAAATCTCCAACCGTCGTCGAATAATAGCGGCGAAATTCCCGCGCCAGGTGGACGCGATGCACGCCGGCCGTCGCCGCGATCTCCGCCAGGCTCAAGCTGCGGAGGAAATTCGCCTCCGCATACTCGCGAGCCAGCCGCAGCCATCGCGGAGCCTTCGATCCTCCCTCCGCCATCTCCGACTGCCGCGCCGCGACCGCCAGGACCTCGAGCAAAATTCCTTCAAGCGACACCAGCGCCAGCGCATCGCCTCGCAAAAATTCGGCGCGAATACGCTCCGCCAGCCACGCGCTTGAGGCGCCGTGGATTTCGCACGGCGCATCCAGGCCCTTGGAGTGCCGCGCCACCCGATCGAGTGTTTCCGGCCGGATCGAGATCAGCAGCACCACGGCTTCTTTCTCAAATACGTTCGAGTGCCGCCAACCCGCGGGCAGATAGCGCAAAGTTCGCGGCGCGCAGGTCACGGTCTGCTGGCCGTGAACCTCCGTATAGGTCCCCTCGATGCCGTAAATCAGGTGCGCCAGGTCGTGCGAATGCGGCGGCAGGGAAAGTCCGGCGGCGTATTTCTTCTCCGTAAGCCGGAAGCCGGGCACCTCGCGCGCCGCGGCGGGTTCCTGATGGATCGCATCTTCCACGCGAGCCGGCGGCGCGCTCCGGTCCGAAATCGAGAGAACGCGGCGGCTCGCCGCAACCGCATAACCAACAGGAGCCGCGGCCGATGTGGGACGTATCATAGCTCGACTTTGCCTCGTTGTCCCAAGTTACCGGGAGTGGCGGCGGGAGTCGTAACGAAATTATGATATCTTTGTAAAACTGTAGCGGGGTAACGAATTTTCTAGCGGCGCAAATCCGGACCGGGTTACCGTTGCGCTATGGGGATGCTGCTGGCCCTGGCCGCCGCGGCCGTGCCGCTGGCCATCGCGCCCGGCTGGTCGTTCTATTTCGACGTCGTACCGCGCATCGTGATCCTGCTTGCCGGCGCGGCGCTGGCGCTATGGTTCAGCGGCCGGATCCCGGCGGGATCGCTTTTCCTCAAATTGCTCGCGGCGCAGGCCGCAGTGGCCGCGATCGCGACCATCTTTTCCATCGATGCCGTCATTTCCTGGTCGGGCGCGGCATGGAGAAAAGAAGGATTGCCCGTGGAGTTGGCGGTCCTGATCTTCGCCGCCGCGATTTACATCTGGCTTTCCGCCGCGCCCGAGCGGCTGCGGCCATTTCTGCGCGTCACCGTTTTCGGCGCGCTGCCGGCGGCGATCTACGGGATCGCGCAGTATTTCGGGATCGATCCGCTGCTTGCATCCTTCAGTTATCGCGCCGGAGAAGGGCAGTTCGCCATCGTGCGCCCGCCGTCCACCCTCGGCCACGCCGATTATTTCGCGACCTTCCTGCTTTATCCGCTTTTTGCCGGAATTTTTCTGGCGCGTCTCGAATCGCGGCGCGCATGGAAGATCGCCGCGCTTTCGACTTCACTGCTGGTCCTGGCCGCGATGATCTTGAGCGGGACTCGCGCCGCGCTGGCCGGCGCGCTCGCCGGAGCTGTTCTGATCCTCGCGCGCGGGCGTTTTTCGCGCCGCCGCGTGTTTCAAGCCATCGCGCCAGCGGCCGCCGCGCTGGCGCTTTTCACCGTATTTTACCGTTCGCCCGCCGGAGAAAGGCTCCGCGCGCGGGTTCATTGGTCGCGCGAGGATCGTCTCGGCGGCGCGCGCCTGCTGCTCTGGCGCGACACGCTCAAAATGAGCGAATCGCGCTGGCTTGCCGGCTACGGACCGGAAACGTTCGTTCGCGAGTTTCCCAAACACGAATCGGCCGATCTCGCGCGCGCTTATCCGGACTTTTATCACGAATCTCCGCACAATATTTTTATCGAGGCGCTGGTTTCAAAGGGCCTGCCAGGATTGGCGGCGCTGCTGGCGATCTCGGCCTTTGGCGTGATGTTGGCGCGCGGCGCTATGGGCGCGGCATTCGTCGCCATTCTGGTCAGCCAGCAATTCACGTCGTTCACCGCCACGACGGAATTATATTTCTATATCTGCCTGGCGATCCTCGCGGCGATGCGCGCCCAAACTCCGAATTTTGCGTTATCGGCGCGCTCGCCGCTGCGTCTGGCTCTGGCCGCCCCGTTCGCCTGCTTTGCGATTTTTCTGCTCGCCGGCGACGCCATGCTCGCCCGCGCCGCGAGCTTGATCGACCGCGGAGACGTATCCGCCGCCGCCGCGACGCTCAAGCGCGCCCGTGTCCTGCGCGCATCCGCCGATATCTACTTTTCCCGGCGATTCGCCGCCTTCGGCGCGGACCCGGCCGCGAGGCTTCTTTCCTGGGAAGCCGGTTTCGACGCCGCAAAATCGGCCGTGGAAACCGCCGACGACCGCATGAATGCGCTGGTGAATCTCGCCTCGTTTTATGCCGGCCAAAACGACGCAGCAAACGTGGAGAAAACGCTGCGCGCCGCAATCGCCGCCGCGCCCAACTGGTATAAGCCGCATTGGCTCCTCTCGCGCGTGCTGTCGGCCGAGGGCCGCGCCGCTGAAGCAAGAGCGGAAGCCCAGATCGCCGCGTCTCTGAACGGGGCGCCGCTGACCGCAACCCTCATCTCCGCAACCC
>JAJPHS010000143.1 GCA_021325175.1 Terriglobia bacterium | reverse complement strand
GAAAACGCCGGCGGATACAACATCGTTCAGAACTGGGAACTGGGTTATCGCTTCGCGGCCATCGGCGGCGACGTTCAAAAGTACAACGCCGACGTGAATTATCACGATGGCGTCCGTCTGTTCAGCGGTTTTTTGAGCGTCCATTCGAGAACCGGCCGCGGAGCATGGTTCGATGAAATCGTCCTCACCACCTCCGGCCTGGGCAACGATCCCTATGAATCGGCCGTGCTGCGGATTCGCAAGAATCGCGTCTATCAATACGACCTGCAATGGCGCCAGAATGACTACTTCGACCCGGGATTGGTCACCTCGGCGGGCTACCACGTCGAAAATTTCACGCGCCGCTGGCAGGATCACAATCTCGTCCTGTTCCCCCAAAGCAAGCTTCGCGTCATCGCCGGGTATGGCCGCAACTCCGAAACCGGTCCCGCGCTTTCAAGCGAAAATCTGTTCGAGGGCGAATCCGGCAACGTGTTCGCGCTCTTCAGCAACGTGCATCGCCTGTTCAACGATTACCGCATCGGCGGCGAAGCCGAATTTTCCGGATTCAAATTATCGGTGATGCGGCGCTGGGAATTTTACTCCGAGCAGGATTCGCCGCAAACGCTCGCACCCGGCGGCGCCGCGGGATTCATTCCCGGCGTCACCACCCTCGGCGGTTTCAATCGCGCGCAGCCGATCCATGGAACCACGCCCGCGTGGCTGGCGACGCTGCTCGCCGATCGCAAAAAATTCGCCGTCAACGGGCGATTCACCTATTCCAAGGCGAAAGACAATTTTCTGCTCGATGAAGCCGCCGCCGGATCGGGACTGATCGGCGCGGAAAATCGTCTGGTAATGACCTACGGCAACGCCGAGCGCCCGATGACCACCGGCGATCTGAACGTCAGCTATTTTCCCTGGGATCGCCTGACGATCACCAACAACACTTCCTACAGCAACACGCGCATCTCCGGCAATTCGTTTTTTGAGGAGATCGATCTGGCCACGCTCTCCGCGGACGTTCTCAATTTTCAATTCCTCGGGATTCGCCTCGTCACCAATTCGACCGATGCGCGCTACCGCGTCTCGCCCAGATTCGATTTCTTCGCGGGATACCGCTACTCGGATCGCGAGATCCGCTCCATTCAATCGGTTACGACGCCGGGCGCGCCGTTCACCAACGCCGCCTATTCGCAGTACGATCACGTCCACGCCGGCGCCGCCGGATTCAACTGGATCATCGCCGGACCGCTGCGCCTGCGCGCCGAAGCCGAAATCGGGCGAAGCGATAATCCCTTCGATCCGATCGCGGAGAAAAATTATCACTCGATCGACGCGCGGCTGCAATATCGCCGTAAATCGCTCGCCGCATCGGCGGGATACCGGCAAAATTACAACAACAATTCCATCGCTCTCGCCGCCTACAGCGCGCACGCCCGCGATTACTTCGCGAATTTCAGTTGGGCGGCGCGCGATTGGCTGGCCTTCGACGCCGGTTACCAGCATCTGCATCTGGACACCGCGGGCGGCATCGCATTTTTCGCGGGATTGCCGCGCCAGCGCCTGCAAACCGGCGAATCGATTTACATCAGCAATATTCACGCCGGAAATTTCGGGCTGCGGCTGGCGCTCGGCAAACGCGCGGATCTGTATCTGGGCTACAGCATCACGCGCGACCCCGGCGACGGCCGCTCCTCGTTCCTCGCGCCGGGAAGCGTGCAGGCGGCGCTTTACAATGTGCAAACCTTTCCGCTCAATTTCCAATCGCCTCTGGCGCGCCTCACCGTTCCGATTATGTCCAAGCTCAAATGGAACGCGGGCTACCAGTATTACGGATATCGCGAAGATTTCGGACTGCTCGGAAGTCTTGAAAATTATCGCGCCAACACCGGCTACACCAGCCTCCTGTGGTCGTTCTGATTGGACGGGGCAAAAGCGCGCGGCCGCGTCTAACCTATTTTTTCTTCCCGCCTCCCAAAAATCCCTTGATCAGCCCGCCCGCCGCCTTGCCTACATCGCCTTCCACCGATTTCAACTCCTCGCCCGCGACCGCCTTCAGATCCGGCTTGAACACCGGCTGCGAAAACGTGCCCTCCACCAGAAACGGAATCGACTTATCTCGCATCACCGCCATCGCGCCGGATGTCTGGACCGCCGCCGTCATCTTGAAGTCAAGTTGATTGGCCGGGCTCACTGTGCCCCCGCCGGTCATCTCTCCGATCGACGGAATCATCAGCTTCAAATTCTGAATCGCCGTACCCTCCGGCGCCGACTTCACATCCGCGCTCAACGTCCGAATCTCCGTATCCGGTCCCGTTTTCATCCCGGCCAGCTTCTCGATCGACGACATCTTCCCCGGCAGATCGAAGCCTGCCAGACGTGTATTATCCACCGACAACGATCCGCTGCTCACCAGCCGGTCCGCCGGTCCGGTCATCGTGAGTTCCGCCGTCGCCGTGCCGCCCTGAAGCGACGCGCCCGCCGGCAGCGCAACGCCAAGCGCGGGCAAAAACGCCTCCAGCTCCGGCACGGGCATTCCCGGCGCGTCGAGCTTCAACGCCAGCACCATCGCCTCGCCCTTCTCCGCGTACGTGCCCGTCAAATGCGCCAGCGCCTTGCCTAAATGCACGTCGCCCCGCAGCAGCGTCCCGGAGTGCGCGCGCAAATCGTGATTCACCGAAAAGTCGAGCTCGATCGGACGATTCGCCGGATTTCCGTTTTTCGCCAGCTTCACGTGCTCGGCTTGAAAGGTCCCGTTCATTTGCAGCTTCGTTCCATCCGATGTTCCGCTCGCCTTCACCGCTGCGACGCCGGAAACATCCGGCGCAAAATCGTTCATCCCTGATCCCGCCAGATCGAGCCCGGTCACATTCACATTGAAACTTACCGGCGTCATCGACGAATCCGCCGGATTGATCGGACCCGCTTTGCCGTCGAACTGGATTGATCCGCCGCCGCGCACCTTGGTTGAAAGCGAAAACGGAAACACGGACGCCGCTGAAAAATCGCGCAGTTCCACAGCGGCGTTCTCCAGCACCAGCGGCTTCCAATGCCCTACTGTTCTTCGAAGCGTCAGCCGGCCGCCGCTGATCTTCACCAGCTTCACCGAAAGATTCAGCGGCATCCGTCCGCCCGCGCCCGCCGCCGGCGCTGGAGCCGAGCTCGATTTCCCTCCCAGCGAGGAAAAATTCCAGCTCCCGGTGGGGCTCTGCGCCAGCACGATCTCCGGCTGATCCAAATCGAGATTCGTAACGATCAGTTGCCGGGAAATCAGAAACGGCCACAGTTTGACGCCGACGTGCAGCGATTTCGCCTGCAAAAATGCCGGTTTCCCGAACGCCGGGTCCTCGGCCACCGACAAATCATCCGCCGTCACCTCGCCTTTGAAAATGTTCAGATGCAAATTGCCGAGCTCCACCTGCCGGCCGAGCGCCGAGGATAAATCGGTCTCCAGCGCCGGCCGGAACTGATTGACATTGATGAAAAACGGCAGGCTGATCGCGATCACAAGCACCGCCGCCAGCCCGATTCCGGTCCATTTCAAGAGGGAACGCAAGCGACACCTCCTGCCGCGAGTAT
>JAJPHS010000103.1 GCA_021325175.1 Terriglobia bacterium | reverse complement strand
GGAAAAAGTGGTGAGGTTGGCGAAATGAGCATCCTGGTTGACGAAAACACGCGCGTTCTGTTCCAGGGATTCACCGGAAAAGAAGCCAGCTTTCACGCGCAGCAATCGATTCTTTATAAGACGCGGGTCGTCGGCGGCGTGACGCCGGGCAAGGGCGGGCAGACCCATCTGGATCTGCCGGTGTTCAACACCGTGGCCGAAGGCGTGAAGGCGACCGGCGCCAATGCCAGCGTGATTTTCGTTCCGCCGCCGTTCGCCGCCGACGCGATTATGGAAGCGGCCGACGCCGGCATCGCACTGGTGGTTTGCATCACCGAAGGAATCCCGGCCGCGGATATGATTCGCGCCTGGAGCTATTTGAAAACCCGGCCGAATACGCGATTGATCGGTCCGAATTGCCCGGGAATCATCTCGCCCGGCAAGTGCAAGATCGGCATCATGCCGGCGCACATTCATTTGCAGGGGCAGGTGGGGGTGGTTTCGCGCTCCGGCACGTTGACCTACGAGGCGGTCGGCCAGTTGACGAAGCTCGGCATCGGGCAATCGACCTGTATCGGAATCGGCGGCGATCCGATTATCGGCACAACCTTCACCGATGCGCTGCGGCTGTTCAACGATGATCCCGATACGCGCGCGATCGTGATGATCGGCGAGATCGGCGGCAACGCGGAAGAGACTGCGGCGGCGTTTATCAAGGCGCAGGTGAAGAAACCGGTAATCGGGTTTATCGCCGGTCAAACCGCTCCTCCGGGGCGCCGCATGGGCCACGCCGGCGCGATCATTTCGGGCGGAAGCGGAAAGGCCGCCGATAAAATCGCCGCGCTGGAGGCGGCCGGGGTGACGGTGTGCGCGACGCCGGCGGAAATTGGAGAAAAGGTCAAATCCCGAATCTAATGGAACGAACATTTGCCATCATCAAGCCGGACGCGGTCGCCGCGAATCAGACGGGCGAGATTCTCACGATAATTCAGGAGGCCGGGTTCCGCGTGGTCGGAATGAAGATGAAGCGGCTCAGCCGGATTGAGGCCGAAGGATTTTACGCCGTCCATCGCGAGCGGCCGTTTTTCGCCTCGCTGGTGAAGTTCATGACCGAAGGCCCGGTGGTCGTAATGGTGCTCGAAGCTCGTGATGCGATCCGCAAGTGGCGCGATACGATGGGCGCGACCAATCCGGCCAACGCCGCCGAAGGCACTATCCGCAAGCGGTTCGCGCAGTCGATCGAGCGCAATTGCGTGCACGGATCGGACGCGCCGGAGACGGCGGCGGTGGAGATTGCGTTCTTCTTCAGCACGTCGGAGTTGCTGTAGACCATCGCGCTCCATGACGATGAACAGCTATCATGAAGCGCGACGGCATGGAGCGCGTGAACCGTTGGGTCGTCTTCGCGCTGATCGCGGCGGTGGTGATTGCCGCGCGGCTGCTTCATTCCCACGTGCTGTGGGCCGACGACAACCTGCCGCTTGCCGCCGCAATGCAGGTTGCGCGCGGGAAAATTCTCTATAAGGAAGTCTGGTTCGACAAGCCGCCGCTGGTGGCCTGGATCGATCTGCTGTGCGGCGCGCGCGCCGGAGTTTTGCTTCGGCTGATGGGCGCCGCTTACGTCATTTTGGCCGCGGCGGCGGCGTATCTGGCCTCGCGCCTTAAATGGAGCGAACGGGAAGGCCTGCTGGCCGCGATTTTCACCGCATTTTTTCTGACATTCGGGCTGCCGTCGGCGGTGATCCCGGTTGCCTCGGATCTGCTTCTGATCCTGCCGCATTTCGCCGCGATCTATTTCGCCTGGCGCGGCCGCGCATTCTTGAGCGGCGTAATGTGCGGGATCGGATTGCTGTGCAGCTCAAAGGCGATTTTCGTTTTGCTGGCGTGCCTGCTTTGGCAGTGGCGCTCAGCGCCGACGCTTTTCGCCGGATTCGCCGCGCCGAACGCGATCGCGCTGTTGTGGATGTGGACGCAAGGCTCGGCGGGCGATTATTATCGCCAGGCGTGGCAGTGGGGATCGATTTATGCCGCGAACACGTTTGTCGATGATCCGGTCGTCGAGGGCTTGAAGCGCACCGCGAATTTTTGCGGATTCCAGGCGGCGCTCGTCGCCGGCGCAATTCTGGCGCTGCGGCAAAAAATGGAGTGGCGCCTGATTGCGTGGATCGCGTTTTCGTTCGCCAGCGTGATCCTCGGCCTGCGATTTTTTCCGCGCTATTATTTCCTGCTGCTGCCGCCGCTGGTGGTGATCGCCGCGCGCGGTTGGGCTTGTGATTTTCGCGGGCCGATCCGTCCGCTGTTGTTCATCGCGTTGCTGGGGATTCCGGCGGCGCGTTTTGCGCCGCCGTATTTTACGCTGGCCAGATCGCGCGATCTGGCGATCGATCGCGACAGCAAGCAGGCGGCGCGCGAGCTGGATCGTCGCGCAAGGCCGGGAGATACGCTGTTTGTCTGGGGATTCCGGCCGGACATCTTTATAGATTCGGGCCTCCCCGCCGGAACACGGTTCCTCGAAAGCCAGCCGATCTCGGGCGTGCTCGCGGACCGGCATTTATTTTCAACCCAGGAAATCGCTCCCTCCTTCACGGCGCCGAATCGCGCCGAGCTTGCGCGATCGCGTCCGTCCTGGGTGGTGGATGGGCTCGGCATTTTGAATCCTCCGCTTGCGCTGGCGCGCCAGCCCTATCTGGCGGGCTGGTTCGCTCAGTATGAAGAAGCCGGCCGCACCAAGTTTTCGATTCTGTACCGGTTGCGTTAAACTCACGGGGTGGACTTCGCGGAAATTCCGTTTTCAACATTTCGGATGCGGAATGTCGCGCTGGCGCTGTTCCTCGCCGCCTTTCTGCTTTCCTGCTCGGGAACTCCGCAAAGATCGTTGACCATCGCGGTCAACGCCGGCGTGGAAGGAACCGCGCTCAAGGCTGCCGCCAGGCAATGGGGCCAGGCCAACCACGCGCGCATCGAAGTGGTGGAGCTGCCCTACGCCAACCTGTTTGAAAAAGAACAGCTCGATTTAACCAGCCGCACCGGCGCCTACGACGTGATCATGCTCGACGATCCGTGGTTTCCGCGCATGGCCGCGGATCTGGCCAGGCTGCCGCGCGATCCGGATTCCGATTTTGTTTCGACCTGTCTCGAGGTATGCCGCCATCCCTATAAAACCGGCGCGTATTTGGCGCTTCCGTATGTCGGAAACGCGCAGCTTTTTTTCTATCGAAAGGATCTGTTCGAGAAATACAGGCTCGGCGCGCCCAAAACATGGGATGACGTTCTTGTTGCGGCGAAGAAAATCGGCGAAGGCGAAAAAATATACGGATACGTGATGCGGGCCGCGCCCGGCAACGCGGTGGTCGCCGATTTTATGCCGCTGCTGTGGGCCTTCGGCGGCGGCGTGATGGAGGGAAATCGCGCGATTTGCAATTCGCCGCCCGCGGTCGAGGCGCTGCGATTCATGCTCGAATTGGGAAAATATTCGCCGCCCGGATATGCCGGATTCAACGCCGACGAGGTTTCCGCGCACCTTTTGCAGGGCACGGCGGCGATGAGCATCAACTGGCCCGCCTGGATCGCGGCGATGGACGATCCCGCCAAATCGAAAGTTGTTGGCAAAATCGAATTTTCCCAAATGCCGGGCGAGCGCGATCCGGGCGTGGGGGAGTTGGGCGCGTGGCTGGTGGCGGTGCCCGCCGGATCCAAGCACGCCGCCGACGCCTTCGAATTCATTTATTGGGCGACCGAACCCGCGCAGATGAAACAGGCGGCGCTGCGGGGCAATCCGCCGACGCGGCGCAGCATCTTTCAATCGCCCGACCTGATCGCGAAGTTCCGGTCTTATCCGGCGCAGCTTGCCTCGCTCGAATCGGCGCGTCCGCGCCCGCGAACGGCGGAGTGGAACGAGATCGAAAACAGCTTCGGGATCTATCTTTCCAAGGCGAACGACGGCGCGATGGATCCGCGGGCCGCCTTGAACGCCGCGGCCGATTCGATCCAGAAAATTTTAGAGCGCAATGAATCGGCGACGCATCCCTGAAGGTTTCCCGTGGGTTCTGCCTTCGCTTCTGGTACTGCTCGCGCTATCGATTTATCCATTGATTTATTCGGTGAAGCTGGCGGCGGCCGATCGCGGAAATTTCACCCGCCTGTTCACCGATCGGCTGTTTTTGACGGCGTCGATTCAAACCATTGTGCTGACGATTGCCGCGCTGGCGATCGAATTTTTTCTGGGTCTCGCGCTGGCGCTGCTGGTCGATTCGCTGGCGCGCGGCCGGATGTTTTTCCGAACCGCGCTTCTGATCCCGATGCTGCTGCCGCCGGTGGTGGCGGCGGTCGCCTGGCGATTGATTTATAACCCGCAGTTCGGAGTTTTGAACGGAACGCTGCGTTGGCTCGGCTTCCACACCGCTCATTTGACCTGGACCAGCGGCGAGTCTTCAGCTCTGGCATCGGTGATTCTGGTGGATGTCTGGGAGTGGACGCCGTTTCTGTTTCTGCTGCTCTCGGCGGGCTTGCAGGCGATTCCGCCGGAGCCTTTGGAAGCGGCGCGCGTGGACGGCGCGGGCGCCTGGCGCATTTTTCGCGACGTCACGCTTCCCTTGCTCAAGCCGACCATCGTGCTCGCTCTGCTGCTGCGCGCGATGGACCTGGTGCGGATCTTCGATCAGATTTTCATTTTGACGCAGGGGGGGCCGGGGACGGCCACCGAGACGGTGAGCCTGTATATTTATCGAACCGCGTTTCGCTTTTCGAACTTCGGATACGCGGCGGCCATGTCATTCGTGCTGCTGGCGGCAACCATGCTTTTTTCGCGAGGCTTGCTGCGGGCGATGAGGGCCCGATGATGCGAGCGCGCTCCGGATGGCGTGAGGCGGCTCGCAAAGCCGCCGCGCTGCTTCCTTACCTGGCCGCGGTGGCCGCGGTGTTCATCGCCCTGGCGCCGGTTTACTGGCTGCTCACGATTTCGCTGAAGCGCGAGGTGGATCAGTTCGCGTATCCGCCGCAATGGATCGGGTTCACGGCGACGCTCGAGCACTATCGAGACGCCTTCGCGGGCGGATCTTTCGCGGCGTATTTCGAAAATTCGGTCCTGCTGGCCGCGATTTCCACCATCGCCGCGCTGGCGATCGGCGTTCCCGCGGCTTATGGTTTGGCTCGTTTCGAATGGCCGCGCCAATGGGACCATCGCATCGCAGACTGGATTCTTTCCACGCGAATGCTGCCGCCGATCGTGACCATCGTGCCGCTGTTCCTGATGCTGCGCCAGGCGCGCCTGCTCAACTCCCTGATCGGGCTGGCGATCGTCTACACGGGTTTCAATCTGCCGTTTGTCGTTTGGATGATGCGCGGATTTTTCGAGGAAGTCCCGAAAGAGATCGAAGAGGCGGCGATGCTCGACGGCGAATCGCGCTCCGGGGCGCTGCTGCGGATCGTGCTGCCGCTGGTGAGGCCGGGGCTGGCGGCGACGGCCGTGTTCTGCCTGGTGGTCGCCTGGAATGAATTTTTGTTCGCGCTGATCCTCACCCAGACCGAAGCGGCGATGACCCTGCCGGTGGGAATCGCCTCGCGCGTGACGCAATATGAGATCAAATGGGGAGCGATGAGCGCCGCCGGAGTCGTCGCCATGATCCCGGTGCTGGTTTTCGCCGCGGCGGCGCAGAAGTACCTGGTGAGGGGATTATCGCTCGGGGCGGTGAAAGGATAAGTGCTCGAACTCACCGGCATCACGAAACGATTCGGCGCGCGCGAAGCCGTCTGCGCCGTCTCTCTTTCGGCTTGCGCCGGCGAATTTGTCGTTTTGCTGGGGCCATCGGGCTGCGGAAAAACCACCCTGATGCGGATCATCGCGGGGTTGGAAACGCCGGATGAGGGCACGATCCGGCTGTGCGAGCAAGACATCACGCGGCGCGATCCGCGCGAGCGCGATATCGCCATGGTGTTCCAGAGCTACGCGCTTTATCCTCACATGACCATCGATCAAAACATCGGCTACCCGCTGCGCGTGCGCAAGCGTCCGGCGGCGGAGATCGAAGCCGCGGTAAAAAATGTCGCGGCGCGGCTGGGACTGAGCGGGCTGCTGGCCAATCTGCCGCGGCAGCTTTCCGGAGGCGAGCGGCAGCGCGTCGCGCTGGCCCGCGCGATCATCCGCCGGCCGAAGGCGTTCCTGATGGATGAGCCGTTGTCCAATCTCGATGCCCGGCTCCGCGTGGAAATGCGCGCGGAGCTGAAACATTTGCAGCATGAATTGAAAATCGTGACAATTTACGTCACGCACGATCAGGCCGAGGCGATGACGCTGGCCCATCGCATCGCCGTGATGCGCGACGGAAAGATTCAGCAGTACGATACGCCGGCGAACGTGTATCACCGGCCGGTGAACACGTTCGTCGCGCAGTTCGTCGGCAGCCCTTCGATGAACCTGATCCCGCACGGGAGCGTCATTTTGGGCGTGCGGCCCGAGGACGTTCAGCTCTCCGCCTCGGCTCAGACCGATGCCTCGCCCGGGCGGATTTACGTCACCGAGGAAATGGGCAACGAAACGATCGTCGTCGTCCGCGACGGATCTTCTCAGATCACCGCCCGCTGCCCGGCGGGTGCGCGGTTCGAGTTCGATTCGCCGGTGTGGTATCGATTCAAACCCGGCAAGGTGCATCGCTTCGATTCCTCGGGAACGCGTATCCAGGAATGACTACGGAGGAAAAACAAATGGCGGTCGGCATTCGCACCCGCGATCTGCGGAAAGTGTACACGTCGCCTCCGCCCCTGGCCGTGCGCGGAGCCGCGCTGTCGGGCGGGTTCGGAAAAAAGCCGAAAGGAGCGAAGGCGCCGAACGTGGTGGCGCTCGACGGCCTTTCACTCGAAGTGGCGGGCGGAGAAATCTTCGGACTTCTGGGGCCGAATGGCGCCGGCAAATCCACCACGGTCGGGATTCTCACCACGCGCGTGCGGCCGTCGAGCGGCGAGGCGTATATCGGCGAATTCGACGTGTGGCGGCAGCAGGTCCAGGCCAAGCGGCTGATCGGAGTGGTGCAGCAGCGGCCGAATCTGGATTTTTCGCTGACCGCCCGCGAGATTCTGCTGTTTCACGGGGCCTATTTCGGAATGGCCTCTCAGGAGCGCCACAAGCGGGCGAACGAACTGCTCGAAAGATTCCAGCTCACGCCGCGCGCCGACGATCTCACCCGCGGATTTTCCGGAGGCATGATGCAGCGCCTGTCGCTGGCGCGCGCCATGATGCACGACCCGCAGGTTTTGTTTCTCGACGAGCCTTCGACCGGGCTCGATCCGCAGACGCGGCTGCTGCTGTGGACCATCATTCGCGAATATAATGCGCGCGGCAAGACCATCCTCATTACGACGCACAACATGGAGGAGGCCGACGCGCTGTGTAATCGCCTGGCGATCGTCGATCACGGAAAAGTGATCGCGCTGGGCACGCCGGCGGAGCTGAAAGCGTCCATTCCCGGAGGCTATCTGTTGCAGCTTCGCTTCAGCTCCGCGCCGCCCGAGTTGATGGAGAGTCTGAGGCGGATTTCCGGCATCACGGAAGTGCGCCCGAACGGCGAGGGCATCGACGTTTACGCCGATCGCGGCGGATCGCTCATTTCCGCGATCGTCGCCGCCGCCGCGGAATCCTCGGTGGAGCTGCGCGATGTCCACATCTCCGAGCCGAGCCTGGAAAATCTGTTTCTGCATCACACCGGAAGGAGCCTTCGGCAATGAACCGCAAGACGTTTTTCGCACTGTTTTCCCGCGACGTCCACGTCGCGCGGCGCAACCTGGTGGCGACGCTGCTGCAAACCATGCTCCAGCCGCTGATGTTCGTCTTCGTCTTCGGGCAGGTGCTGACGCGCACCGGGATGATGTCGGCCAGCTACAAAGGGATCCTGCTCCCCGGAATCATCGCGATCTCGATGACCATGACCGGCGTGCAGGCGGTGGCGATGCCCCTGATCGCGGAGTTTCAGTTCACGCGCGAAATTGAGGATCGCCTCCTGGCGCCGATCCGCATCGAGTGGTTGGCGATCGAAAAAATTCTCTCCGGCACGCTGCAAGCGCTGGTTTCGGGAGCCGTCGTCGCGCTGCCGGCGCGATGGCTGCTCGGCTCCGGCTTGGGAATCTCGACCGAGCATCTCGGCCTGGTGCTGCTGATCGCCGTGCTGGTCGCGCTGTTCTCCTCGGCCGGCGGGCTGACGCTTGGCTGTAGCGTCGGGCAGACGCAGATCGGGCTGATGTTCAGCATCATTCTCGCGCCGATGATGATGTTCGGCTGCGTCTATTATCCTTGGGCCGCGCTGGCGAGCTTCCCCGTTCTGCAAAAAGCCGTGCTGATCAATCCGCTGGTCTATGCGAGCGAGGGATTGCGGGGAACGCTCGCGCCGCAGTATCCGCACATGTCGACCGGCGTGATCATCGCCGTGCTGTCCCTGATGGACGCAGCCCTGGTGCTGGCGGGGCTCCAGCGATTCGAGAAAAAATCGGTGAGTTGATTCCCAGCGAAGTGGATCTCATCAGCCTGCTCAAAAAGCATTGGGGATACTCCGAGTTTCGCGCGCGGCAGGAAGCGATCATGCGGGAAATTCTCTCCGGCCGCGACGTCGCGGTGGTGATGCCGACCGGAGGCGGAAAATCGCTGTGCTACCAGCTTCCCGCCGTCGCCATGGGGCGAACCTGCGTCGTGGTCAGCCCATTGATCGCGCTGATGCAGGATCAGGCGGCGCAGTTGCAGCAGGCCGGAATACCAGCGGCGTTCCTGAATAGCTCGATGAACGCCGCCGAACAGCGCGAAATCATCCGGCAGGCGTCGCGGAACAGCTTCCGGCTGATCTATCTTTCTCCGGAACGGCTGGT
>JAJPHS010000148.1 GCA_021325175.1 Terriglobia bacterium | reverse complement strand
GACGCAAGCGAGCCGAGCAGGCTGGTCAGCTCCACCGGCGCCGCGCCGACCTGCCACGTCGATGCTCCCATCTGAAACTGCTGCCCGTTGGACAGGCTTCCCTGCGTGACCGGCGCTCCGCCGACGATCAGCTTCGCTCCGAAGGTGCGAAACCGCAGCACGTTGTTCTGCCAGGACAGCGCCACGTGATTTTCCGCGACGCCCGGATCGTTCTGCCCGATTCCGGATACGCGCCCCAGCGAAACCTCCGAGGCTCCGATCATGTAGGCTTTGCCGGCGTCGGGTCCGGAGATGCAGTGAACCTTGATCGCGTATACCGGAGTATCGACCGGAACCGGTTGCGGAGTTGGCGACGGCGCGGGCGCCAGCAGGCTCGCCAGAGCGGCCGATGCCGGGCTCCATTGCGGCCATCCCGCCTGCGCCACTTGCGTCGCGGCCGGAAGCGTGCCGGCGCGGATCATTTGAACAATTTGCGAAGCGGCAACCGGTCCGCGCGTCTGGGCGCCTTCAAGGTAATACCACTGATCTTGCGGGGTCATGCGGTAAGTCTACTGTGCCGCGCGCCGGTCCGGCAACCGGCTGGCCGCCTATTTTTGGGCCCCGCGCTTCATCAAATATTGGACCAGCGCGGGACGCTCCTCGGGGTCGATTTTGCCGTTGTGATTTGTATCAAACGCGTTTAGCAGGAGCTGCAAAGGCGCGGCGCGCGGTCCGAGTCCTTGCGGAACGCCCTCTTCAAGCATCGACGCGATCAGCTCGGCGCGCGTTCCGCGCCGAAATTCGCTGACATCGTCCGGGCTCGGCAGCGCCATCGATACGAACGCAAAGGCCATTTCGTTGGTTGTCTCCTCGCCGAAGATCACCTCGCGCGGAGGATTGCTGGGATTGCGCGGGTTCGCGGCGGAGTTGTCGTAGGTGTAGGTCATCTCCAGCCGGGTCCCCTTCGGCAGCTTCACCGGACTCGCATAACGGTACGCGCCCTGCCAGTTAAAATCCCAATCTTTGATCCAAAT
This sequence comes from Terriglobia bacterium, assembly GCA_021325175.1. GTDB lineage: Bacteria > Acidobacteriota > Terriglobia > Bryobacterales > Bryobacteraceae > Palsa-187. The sequence goes on along the minus strand of JAJPHS010000148.1, from coordinate 6,748 downwards.
CATCGGCACAACGGACCCGTCCGGCAGATGCGCGTCCACTTTCATTTCCTTGCACAGATAGTGCGCGTGCGGAAAAATCGCCATCGCCTCCACGTCCATCGGCAAAATACCGGAGGCTTTCACCACATAATGCGCATCTCCGGCCGGAATGTCGATGTGCTCATTTCCGAGGACGTATAACGTCAGTCCCTTCGCCGGCGGCGTTTGGGAGAATTGCAAACCCACCGAGGACTGATCCTCTTCCGGCTTGCCGTCCAGATGATAGTGGATCTGCAACACCAGATCCGCGCCCTTCCTGATGGTGTGCGCGACGCCGCCGCGCGCCACCGCCGGCTGCGCTCCCGGCGCCCATCCGCCGAGCGATCCGGTGATATCGAGTCCCGGCCCGCCGACGCACGGATATCCTTCGCCGGGCGACGTTTGGCGCTTGCGCGCTTCGCCCGTCGTGTCCATAAAAAGAATCGCGTGGTGCACGATGCGGCGATTGCCGGGCCGGAACTCCACCGCCTTCACGTATTCATCTTTTTCGGCGTTGAGCGGAATCACGAAACAGCGAAACTGATCCGGACCCTCCGCCGGAAGCGAATACGGCTTTTCCATCTTGAAAACCCGATCCGGTTCTCCCGCAAGCCATCCGTCGGCGAATTTCGGAGGCGCGGGTTTCTCCGCGGCATCGCCCTCCGGCGCGCCGTGCGCTGCCCAATCGCGAATCGCCGCGATCTGCGCGTCCGTCAACAGGCGCGCGTCCAGAAAATTTCCGTATCCCGGCGTTGCTTTCCACGGAGGCATGACTCGCGCCTGGGTAATCGCCGCGATCTGTTTGGCGCGCTTCGCCGCGTCCTGATAGGTCAGCAGCGAGAACGGAGCCACCTGGCCGGGACGATGGCAGTTGGCGCAATTGGCGTAAAGAATCGGCGCGATATCGTGATTAAACGTCGGGGCCGCCGCGTTTTTTTCCGCGCCGCCGGCAAGCGCCAGCCCGTCCAAAATCAGAACGGCGGCAGCCGTCCGGAATATTCGCATGGGATTCACCTCGTTCTAGCTTATTCCAGGAATCGCGCAGCCGAGGACTTGAGTAACCGGATGAACGACCGGCTTGCCCTGTAAGATTTGATCCAGCGCGTCCCGCAAGTCATTCCGCGTGGGCTGGTAGCGCGTCTTGCCGAAGTCAACGAAGCGATCATCCACGCGCCCGCGGTACAGCTGTTTTCCATCGGGCCCCAGAATCACCACCTCCGGCGTGGAGCGCGCGCCGGTTTCCCGCGCCAGCGTTTGATGCGGATCGAGCAGCGCCGGATACGGCACCTGAAAATCGGAGTCGTGCTTGCGTACCGTCGCGGCAGTCTCCTGGGGGTCGGAATATACGTTGAAAAACGCGACGCCGCGCGGGGAATATTGGCGATACAGGCGCGCCAGCACCGGCGCGTAGGTATTGGAGTTGGGACAGTCGGTGGCGACGAAAATAAAAACGGTGGCCTTATGGCGGCTCAATTCGGCCTGGGTGTGGGCTGTTCCGTTGCTATCCTGAAGCGCGAACTCCGGTGCCGCCGCCAGGCACGCTACGGCCAGGCAGATGAGCGCCGCGCCGCCCCGCATCGCGATTCGAGCGCGCATACCTGATTTTAACGCGCTCATTTCAAAAGCTGGCGATACAGATCGCGTTTCGAAATCCCGCGCCTTTTGGCGACCTGCTTGATCGCTTCCATCCTCGAAACGCCCTGCTGCTCCAGTTGAGCGACGGCATCGCCGGGGGACGCCGGATCCACCGCGGCTTCGCCCTTGGCGATCAGTAAAGTGATTTCTCCCTTGATCGCCGGACGCGCGGCCAGCGCCGCGCGAATCTCCGCCGCCGTGCCGCGCAGGAACTCCTCATGGACCTTAGTCAGCTCGCGGCCGATCACCACCGGCCGCGCTCCCAGCAGCTCATCGATATCCTCCAGGGCTTCTAAAATCCGATGCGGCGCTTCGTAAAAAATCAGAGTGCAATCCTGATCGGCCAGATCTTGGAGCATTTTCCTGCGTGCGGTTTTTTTGGCGGGAAGAAACCCGCCGAAGCGAAACGCGTCCGCACCGAGTCCGGAGGCGGCAAGCGCGGCCAGCAGCGCCGAGGGGCCGGGAATCGGCACCACCGGAATTCCCGCGTCGATGGCGGCCCGCACCAGGCGATAGCCGGGATCGGAGACGAGCGGCGTCCCCGCGTCCGATACCAGCGCGATTGTTTCTCCGCGGCTCAGCCGCTCGATCAGTTCCGCCGCGCGCGCCGCTTCGTTGTACTGGTGATAACTGAGCAGATGCTTGGAAATTTTGTAATGATTTAGCAGTTTGCGCGTCTGCCGCGTATCTTCGCAAGCGATAGCGCCGGCTTCGCGCAGCACGCGCAGCGCGCGCAGCGTAATATCTTCCAGACTACCGATCGGCGTGGCGACGATGTAAAGGACCCCGGGCATCGTAGTACGATTGAAACGTTAGCGAAAATGGCTGCGCGGACACAAGACGCCTCGGAGTACTTCGTTTGCGAAGTCCCCGGCAAACCGGTCTCGATTCATCTTCACCTGGACGCAATCGACCGCATACAGGCTGACGTCATGCGCGGCTTCGCCGCCGTTCCCAAACGCGGCGCCGAAGTCGGAGGCATTCTTCTCGGCGTCATCGAGCACGGCGCGGTTTTGACCGTTCACATCGAGGATTTCGAAGCCGTCGAGTGCGAGCACAAAAGCGGTCCTTCCTATGTTTTAAGCGACGAGGATCGCGCCCGGTTTCGCGCCGCCTGCGATCACTGGCAGCCGGATGAAACCCGCCCCATGTATGCCGTCGGATTCTATCGCAGTCACACCCGCGACAACTTGGCGCTTGCGCCGGAAGACATCGAGCTGATGGATGAGCTTCTCCCGTCCCCGGCGCAGGTGGCGCTGCTCATCAAGCCTTACGGCGCAAACAAGCCGAGCCTCGCCGGATTTTTCTTTCGCGAAGACGGCGTGTTTCCGCGCGCCGCCGCGCTCGAATTTCCCTTTCGCCGCCGCGAGCTGGCCGGCGACGGCGATGCGCCGGCGGTTTCGCCCCGCCCCGAAACGCGTGACTACGCCCCGGACGCGCGGCTGTCATCCTCGCCGCGGAAATCCGGACTTCGCACCGGCTTCTGGATTCCGTTGTCCTTTGTTTTTCTACTGTTCGGCGTCGCTTTGGGATTGATGACCGCGCTAGCCCGCGGGTGGTCTTCGAGCTCGCGCGAAGCGCAGGATTTTTCCCTCGGTCTCTCGGTTGCCCGTTCCGACGATAATCTGAGCGTCCGCTGGGACCGCGCCGCCTCGGCGATTCACGCCGCCGATCATGGCGTCCTGGAAATCGATGATGGAAGCTACACCAAATCAGTCGATCTGGATACGGCGCAGCTTAAGAACGGAAGCGTCATTTATCGCAACGCGTCCGGGGATGTCCGGTTCCGCCTGACCGTTTATCCCCAGCCGCGCGTGGCCGTCAGCGAAACGGTCGAGTGGCGGAAGTAACCTGGCGCCGATTCATACGTGCAGCGTCGAGAGAAAACCCGCCAGAAATCCGATCAGCCCCGCCGCCGCGTATGCCCATCTTCTCGCTCTCATGCCTTTGATTACCTCTGAGTCGAGGATAAGTTACCGGATCGGGTCAAATCAGCCGGAAATCGGCGAGCAGCGGCGCTTTACCGACCAACGCCCGCACTCTCACGCCAGCCAGGGGATCGCTCTTTTGGCCCAGACGCTGTCCGGCGCTTTTTCCTGCAACTCCTTCGCGGTCTGGCCGAGCACGGTATGGTCGCCGGTTCCTTTGTAGTTGCTCACCCCGCGCCAGTAAATCGCCTCAGGCAGCGCGCTCGTGTTCCGGAATTTTTTCATAACAACTCCGTAGGTGCGCTCGGCGTCCGCCCATCGTTTTTCCTTGAAGGCGATCCTGGCTAACGCCATTTCGAGTTGCGCTTCGAACTCGTCCTTGGGCAGGTAGCCTTCGATCCGGTAGCGTTCCGCGCCTTTGGAATCGAGCACGAGCACCGTCGGCGTCCACGTCGCATCGAAGCGATGGAACCACGCCGGATGTTCCTTGATGTGCGCGGAAACCGGCAGGAAATTTTCGTTGATGAAAGTCGCGATGCCTTCATCCCCGTAAGACTCGGCCTCCAGCCGAGCGCATGCCCCTCAAGCCGGCGCGGCGCTGAAGTCAAGCAATATGGGCCGGCCAGTCTCTTTTGCCTGGGCCAGGGTCGAATCGACGTCCTTGCTCCAATGAATCGGCATAGCCTTCCACGGCCAGAATATCATCGTTGGAGCGTCTTATTAAAATGAAAACGGTTAGCTTTAACGATCCATTTTCATCCGCCGTGGCCCAGGGCGAAGGTGAAAATGGCGTGCCCCGCCGCGACGGAAATATACTGGATGCCATCGACCGTATAAGTGATCGGCGAATCGGCGACCTGCATGCCGAGATAACGCTTCCACAATTCCTTGCCGGTCTTCGCATCCAGCGCGAAAAAGTAGCCTTCGCGATTGCCGGAAAAAAGAAGATCGCTCGCCGTGGTGAGAATCCCGGCGTCGCTCACGTCGAGCATTTTGTACTCCCAGACTTTTTCGCCGTTCATCGGATTGATCGCGCGGATCACGCCGTATCCCCACTCGGGTCCCCAGGTGATGATCGGTTCGCGCCGTATCGAGGGGATCGGGCTGCGCGCCGATCCGCCGGTGAAGGATTTGCCGGGTTCGTACTCCTGCTCCCAGGTGTAATAGCTGGTGTGATAATTCTCCCAAGCCGTCAGATAAAACAGACCGGTGCGCGGGCTGAACGAGGGCGAGTACCAGTTTGTACCGCCCTGCACGCCGGGATACACGTCGGTTCCGGAAATGCTCGGGCTGGTGCCGGAAATCTTCATCGGCTTGCCGCTGTCATCCAGGCCTTTCGACCACGTCTGCCTGACGAACGGTTTTCCTAAAAGAAATTCGCCGCTGGTGCGATCGAGCACATAGAAGAAACCATTGCGATTGCCCCACAGCATCGCCTTGCGCTGCTTGCCGCGCCAGTTCAAATCGACCAGTACCGGAACCTGCACCGAATCGAAATCCCACTCATCGTGCGGGGTGAACTGATAATGCCACTTCAGCTTTCCCGTATCGGCATCGAGCGCGACCACGCTATCCGTATACAAGTTATCCCCGAGCCGTGCCGTGGGATTCCAGTCAGGTCCGGGATTTCCGATGCCCCAATAAACCAGGTTCAGTTCCGGATCATAGGAGCCGGTAACCCACGTCGATCCTCCGCCGGTCTTCCACGAATCGCCGGACCAGGTTTCATGGCCCGGCTCGCCCGGCTGCGGAATGGTGTGAAATTTCCAGACCTCTTTGCCGGTATTGGTATCGTAGGCGGCGAGAAAGCCGGAAATTCCGCGCTCGCCGCCGGCCGGCCCGACGATCACTTTATCTTTCACCACCAGCGGCGCGACCGTAATCGAGTAGCCGTGGGTATAATCGGCGACCTTCGTCTCCCATTTCTTCCGCCCGGTCGCGCGATCGAGCGCGACGAGGTGGGCATCCAGCGTGCCCATGAAAATCGTGTCGCCCTGAATCGCCAGGCCGCGATTCACGTTGCCGCAGCAAACATAATTGCCCGGCGGCACCGGACGCTCATAGCGCCAATACGGCCGCCCCGTGCGCGTATCGAGCGCCACCGCCGTATTGGGCGGCTCGGTGACATACATGACGCCATCGATCACCAGCGGCGTCGCTTCGAATTTTTCCAGCGAATCGGCCTGCGAGACCCATTTCAGATCGAGGCCCGCGACATTCGAGGGTTTGATCTGATCGAGCGCGCTGTAATGCGTGCTTTGCGTCGTGCCGTTGTACGTCGTCCAGTTCTGGGCCAGGGCCGCGCCGGCGACAACCCCAAAAAGCAAAAGCGTTCTCATTTGTTTTCGGCCTCCGCGGTGGATCCACCCAGGCTCGCCAGATACGCGACCAGATTTTGCAGATCGGCGCCCGAGATTTTTCCCCGGAACGACGGCATCGGCGAGGTGCGAACGATTTCAAAGCGCGCCAGATCGGCCTTCATCAGCGTGCGCAAGCGCCCGCCCGGCTCGCGGATCTGAATCGAGTCCATGTCTTCGTTCATCCGTATGCCGTTCACCGTCTGGCCCGAATTCATCTCCGCCTTGACCGACCAGTACGCCGGGTCGACGTAAGCATTCGGATCGACGATCGCCTGCTCGATCTGCGCCAGCGTCCGCCGCGATCCGATTTCGCTCAAATCGGGACCGCTAAATCCGCCGCTTCCCGAGCCGTTGGTATGGCAGCGCGCGCACCCGTTCGTCTGATAAACCTGCGCGCCCTTCCCTGCGTCGCCCGGCGCTTTCGCCGCCGATCTGGCGACGTTCATCGAACGCAGAAACGCAATCAACTGCCACACCTCGCGGCCATCCAGCGCGAATCCCGTCATCGCCGTGCCGGGGACGCCCTTGGTGATTACCGTGAACAGCGCCTCGTCCGATCCGCCGTGCTTGAATGTTCCGCTTACCAGGCTCGGCGCCACCGTACCGCCGGAAGCGTCCAGCCCGTGGCAGGCCGCGCACTGCGAGCGGAACGACTGTCTGCCGGCCGCGACGTCTCTGGGCGTGGAAAACGGCGCGTCCGCAATGCTGCCGTGCTGGGCATGGACCATCGCCGCGCTGGAAAACAGGAAAAGGAGATAAGAGAAACGGGTCACGGTTTCACCTCATCAGGTCCTTAGCATATCACCG
>JAJPHS010000160.1 GCA_021325175.1 Terriglobia bacterium | reverse complement strand
GCCGCGGCTCCGATCTTCGTGCTGCTGTTAATGCTCGGAGTGCTGCGAATGCCCGCCTGGATCTCCGCGCTTTGCGGACTGGCCACGGGGGCGGTGGTGGCCGTGGCGGGCTATGGAATGCCGCTCCGCAATCTTTTCGGAGCCGTGACGTTCGGCGCGGCCTTCGGGCTGTTTCCGATCGGGTGGGTCGTGTTCACCGCGATGCTCATGTATTACGTGATCGTTGAAAGCGGCAAGTTTGAAATTATTAAGGACTCGGTCGGCCATTTGACCGAAGACCGGAGATTGCAAGCCATTTTGATCGCCTTCGCTTTTGGCGCTTTCATCGAAGGCGCCGCCGGTTTCGGAACGCCGATCGCGATCGCCGCGGCGATGCTGGCCGGACTGGGATTTTCGCCGTTTTCGGCCGCGGCCATGGCGCTCATCGCCAACACCGCTCCGGTGGCGTTCGGCTCGCTCGGCATTCCGATGATCACGCTGGCGGCGACCACCGGCCTTCCGCTGGACCATTTAAGCGCCGCCACGGCGTGGATTCTCGCTCCCCTCTCCGTGATCGTCCCGTCTTATCTGCTGCTGGTGATGTGCGGATGGAAAGGGCTGAAAGGCGTTCTGCCGGCGGCGATTCTATGCGGGCTGGCGTTCGGCGTAACCGAATTTTTCATTCTGAACACCGTGGGCGTGCAGGTGACCAATATTATTTCGTCGCTCACCTGCATCCTGGCGCTGGTGATTCTTTTCCGGGTCTGGAAGCCGTCCGACAGTTTCGTGCTCGACGCCAGGCATGGAAGCCATCGCTTCATCGCGCCGCCGCGCCATAGCGCATCGGAGCTGCTGATCGCCTGGAGTCCTTATTTGTTGCTGGTGGTGATCATTCTGCTGTGGGGCGTGCGGCCCGTGGCGGCCTGGCTCAATGCACGGAACGTCCTCGTGAACTGGCCCGCGCTGCACAATGAAGTTCTGCGCGTGCCGCCGATCGTGACCAAGCCTTCGCCCTACGGCGCTTCCTACACGTTCTCCTGGCTTTCCGCCTCGGGAACAGCGTGCCTTCTGGCGACGATTCTTTCGGCGGCAGTTTTGCGAATGAGCCCGCGCGTGTTCTGGAAAGTCTTCGTTCACACCTGCAAGCGGCTGCTGCCCGCCGAAACGACGCTGGCCTGCGTCCTCGGTCTGGCGTATCTGATGAATTATTCGGGAAGTACGGGAACGCTGGGTCTGGCCTTCGCCGCTACCGGCTCCCTGTTCCCGTTCTTCAGCGGATGCCTGGGATGGATCGGCGTATTCCTCACCGGAAGCGACACATCGTCGAACGCCCTTTTCGGGAACTTGCAGGAAATTACCGCGAATCGCCTGCATCTGGACCCGGTTTTAATGGCGGCCGCCAATTCAAGCGGCGGCGTCATGGGAAAAATGAACAGCCTGGGGAGCATCGCGGTGGCGGCCGCGGCCACCAGCATGAAGCGCGAGGACGAATCGAATCTGTTTCGCTTCACCATCGGCCACAGTATTGTGCTGCTGCTGGCGGTTTGTTTGCTGGTGATGCTGTATGTTCATATCCAGCCGCATTTTTACTAAACACGTCCGGCGCGAATGATTCGAGAAACCGCCATTTTCGCCGTTGATTTCCGGATGGAGGAGATTTCGCTTGAGTACCATGACCGCAACCCGTTTATCGACCGTTGAACCGGTGACCGAGCTGTACGACCGCGAAAAAATCGAAGACGTCGGGTTTCTGACCTGCATGACGCTGGTGCTGCTCGGCAATTATGCGCAGACCGGGCACTTCGGCGGGCCGCTCGCCTGCACGCCTTACAATGTCGCGCTGCATCTGGCCGGACCCGAGTTCGGTGGCATGACCTATGATTATCGCCATCCCAAACTGCCGTTTTGCGACAAATTTCTGCTGGCCGGGGGCCATAATATTCCGACGTGTTACGCGTTGTGGATCATCATGGGCGAGGCGCTGGCGCGGAAGCACAAGGCGACGGGCGATCCCCGCTATCACGTCGATCCGAACATCGCGATGCTGGCGGTGGATGCGCTCGGCTTCCGCCGCGGCGCGGGCGCGCTGAAGACGCTGCTTCAGGACAACAATCTGGCCGATCATCCGCTGTTTGCGCAGGCGAAAATCCGCGGCATTCGCGCGCTGCAAGGCCACGCCGAATCGACCGATCTGACCAACGACGTCAACGGCGGACCGTCCGGCGTTGGCGTCGCCACCGTCGCCGGGAAGGCGGCGTTCTGGGATTTCGTGGGGGCCGGCGCGAGTCCCCGCATTTTCGCCATCGAAGGCGAGTTCGCGATGACCGAAGGCCACGCGCAGGAGCTGAAAACGCAGGCGCTGGCGCTCGAAGTCGGCAAGCGCGCGCGCGTGCTGCTGTCCTATAACAACGCCGGAATCGACGACGTTCTCATCGGCGGAGTGGTGCGCGAAAAATACCGCAACCTTTATAATCTGATCGATCAATGGACATCATACGGCTGGAACGTTTTTTCGCTCGCCAACGGAAACGATTACGGCCAGGTGGTCTCGGCCCTCAAAAGCATGGAGAACTGGGACCCCGCGGATCGGCGTCCGATGATCCTCATCGGTGAAACGGTGAAGGGCTACTGGCCTTGCGCTTCGCACGGGAAAATCGACGGCTCCTGCGATCAGATCGTCAGCTACAAGAGCCATCCGTATTCGATGAAGATGAATTCGGAGTATTTCGTGGCTCTGGCCGCAACGTTTGAGAAAAGATACGGCGTCGAGTTCGCGGGCATACGCAAGGGGCCGGTGACCGACCCTCGCGAGCGCCTGATTCAGTTCAAGACCAACATCGACGTCGCGCTTTCCGTTCTCGATCGCGGCCTGGGCGATTGGCTGGCGGATCGTCTGGTCGCGATCGGCGATCAGGTGCCGAAAAAACAGCCGCTGCGCATCGATGTTCACGCCAATCCGTTTTTGGACGAGCGCCTGAAGGCCGCCAACATTCCAGTGGAGCCGCAGAAGGTGACGGTTCGCAACGCGATCTCCGGAGAAGAAAAACAGGTCAGCATCAATTTGTTTAAACAGCCGGGCGAGGCCGCCGGCGCGCGCCGCGCCGTCTCGGAAATCCTCAAGTGGATGAATTACGTGACGGAGAATCGGTTTTTCACCATCGCGGCCGATCTCTCCGAGTCGATCAACGTCGAACACGGCAGCCTGTGGGGCCATTACAATCCGGAAACGAATCCTTTGGGCACGCGCCTGAAGGCGCCGATCCAGGAGGCCGGCAACGTCTCCACCGCCATCGGCATGATCAGCCAGAACGCCTCGCCCGATCCCAAGAATTTCGCGGGCGTGTGGGCGCTCAGCGGAACTTACGGCGCGTTCACGCCGCTGATGTATCTGCCGGCCCGCGTCTGGAGCCAGCAGAGCCAGGACAGCCCGTTCCGCACCGGCGTGCTGCATATTCTGGCGGCGCATTCCGGACCCGAAACCGCGGCCGACGCGCGCACGCACTTCGGAATTTTTTCACCGCAGGTCTGGAAGCTTTTCCCGCGCGGCCACACCATTCACCTGAGCTTCTGGGATTACAACGATGTGGCCCCGGGCTACTTCGCCGCGGCCGAGATCGCCGCGCGCGAGCAGAAAGTCAGCATCATCGTCATTGAGGTCGCGCGCCCGGATTTCGCGGTCGCCGATCGCAGCGGCTTCGCCGATCCGGATCTGAAGGCGGCGGCGAAAGGCTTCTACTTGATCCGCGATTTCGCGCCGGGCAAGCCGAAGCATGGCTACGTCGTGGCGCAAGGCGCAAGCTCCACGGTGAATCTGGTGAAGCAGCTTCCCGCTCTGGAGAAAGCGGGCATCAACGTAAGGGTGATCGCGGCGGTGAGCGAAGAACTGTTCGATCGCCAGCCCGCGGCATACCGCCATTCGATTCTGCCCCCGGAGGCTTATTACGATCTGATGATTGTCAGCACCGGCACGCGGCGAGTTTGGCCGCTGCGCAATGTGGGTCCGTTGACCGACGAATACTCGATGACCGCCGATTTTCACGACAACTGGCTGACCGGCGGCCTGGAAGCGGACGTGATCGCCGAAGCCCACCTGGACGGCGCCTCGATTTTCGCCGGCATCGAGCGTTTCGCCCGGGACCGCGCGCGGCGCCTGGAACGGCAAAAATCCGCGCTGAACCAGTTGTAGCGGAATGCTAGAATGTCCAGTGACGGTTGTCGTACCGGGCTCGTAGCTCAGTTGGTTAGAGCGCCTGCTTGACACGCAGGAGGTCACAGATTCGAGTTCTGTCGAGCCCACCACAAAACAAAGACTTAGTTTATTTTACCCTCGCGCTCGGCACTTACTATGGGGACTTTTTGGAGTACCCCGGCGAAAACCTGCTCTGGCCGGCTGATCGACTCCAGCGCCGCGCGCATGTCTTCAAGGTAAAAGTGGCCGTACCTCGAAGCCATCTTGGCGGTCGTGCTGGTGCTCCATCCGACGATCTTGGCGATGATGGGTAAGGGGACGCGCGCGGTGATCATTCGCGAAACACCGGTGTGGCGCAAATCATGAAAGCGGATACGGCAAAGACCTGGCGGAAGGTCGTCCGTCCCCCACTGGCAGACGGAGCAACGGTATTTCATTGATGCTTTTTCAAGGCGGCCGTCGCTGCATTGCGGGGAGCGATAGCGGGTCCGCTCGCGCGCCTGCTCCCACCCGATTTTCAAGGACCCGATCGGCCGGGTGACGTCCGTCTGATAAACGGCCGGCGCCGTAAATCCGGATTCCTCATCTGTTCCAGATCCGCCGTAGCGTTCGTGCGGGAAGACGAAATGATCTGGCTGACGATCGGAAAAAACGTCCGCCCAAAAACGGAGTGTCTCGAGAGCGCGAGATGTGAGCGGGATCGTCCGGCCGGTACCGGCGCGCGTCTTGTCCCGGCCAAAGGTCAAACAGCGGTTTGCGAAATCGACATTCCGCCACTGCAAACGGCGGATCGTCCCGTAGCGCGCGGCTGTCTCGATTGCGACCACAACGAAGGGGCGCAAGATGCGTGAGCGGGAATTCGCGCACTCAGCTAGAAGGATGCTTTCTTCCGCGGCGGTGAGCGCATGGCCGGCATCCTCGCGTTCGGGAAGCATTTCCACGTGCGGCTGAATCCGAGCCCATAGACCCAACCGCTTGAGGACAGAGCGGAGGACGCCGACCTCGATATTGACCGTGCGGTTGCTGGCTTTCTCGGCCAAGCGCGCCTTCTGATACGCCGCGATGTCGCGCGCTTCGATATCCACCGTAAGCCTCCTGGCGAACGGCGCGAGATGTTTCAAGGCACCGGTAGCGATCGCGACCATGCTGGGCGACCATTTTGGCTCTTTCGCCGCCATCCAGTCCGCGGCGGAAATATAGAATAATTTCGGCGCCTCACGTTTCCGGATGCCCGCGGCGCCGTCGCGAATGAGGCCGCGACCGTGAGGCCGCGGAAATGCAAGCGCAGGCTGTACTGCTGGTCGCGCAGAGACGAAGCTTCAATGAGGCCGCGACCGTGAGGCCGCGGAAATGTCATATTGACGAACGAAAACGAGACCTTCACGCTCGCTTCAATGAGGCCGCGACCGTGAGGCCGCGGAAAT
>JAJPHS010000105.1 GCA_021325175.1 Terriglobia bacterium | reverse complement strand
CGCCGCTGCAACGCCGCTGGCTGCTCCACGCTAGTATAAAAGTTGGATGGCTCCGCACCATTCCCACTCACATTCACACGGAAAAGGACGAGTCCTGTTTGTGGCCCTCGCCCTGACGCTGGCGTTCGTCGCCGTGGAGGCGATTGCCGGATTCCGGGCGTCGAGCCTCGCGCTTCTCTCCGACGCCGGGCACAATTTCACCGACGCGTTCGCGCTCTTACTGGCGGCCATCGGCGTGTTTTTCCAATCACGCCCGGCCGATCAGATCAAGACCTATGGCTACCAGCGCGCGGGAGTGCTGGCCGCTTTTGTCAACGCGCTGATGCTGGTGGCGCTCGCCGGAGTTTTGTTCTACGAAAGCTGGCAGCGGCTGCGCCATCCCGAACCGGTTTCCGAACAGATCATGATGATCGTCGCGGCAGTCGGGCTCGCCGTGAATCTTGCGATTGCCTGGGGCATCGGCCACGGCCGCGACTTGAATCTTCGCGCCGCATGGCTGCACATGCTGGGCGACGCGGCGAGCTCGGCCGGAATCATCGCCGGCGCGGTCGCGATTCATTTCACCGGCCGGGTGGCGATCGATCCGCTGCTGTCGATTCTCATCGCCTGCGGGATTTTATGGTCGGCGTGGGGAATTATTCAGGATTCGTTGAACATTCTTCTGGAAGGGCTGCCGAAGGGATTGCGATTTTCCGACGTCCTGCGCGAGCTTGGCGGGGTTGCGGGCGTCATCGACGTTCACGATTTGCACATCTGGAGCCTGGGGTCGGAAGCGCACGCGCTGAGCTGCCACGTGCTGATCGAGGACATGCCTCCATCGGCGAGCGATTCGATTCTGCGCTGCATCAATTCGGTTCTTTGCGAGCGCTTCGATATTCACCACACCACGATCCAGTTCGAGCACGTCCGCTGTGCGCTGGCCGATGAATCCTGCACGCAGGTCAAGCATCGCCACTGATCTTTATTTTTCGCGAAACCTCCCGCGGGCGCGATCCCAGCCGTAGCGAACCGCGTGACGCATCTGCGGCCAGTCGCATTTCGGATAGGAATGCTCGAACTCGGCGCGGATCTGATCCTCGATCTCGTCGAAATTTTTGGAGCGGTTTTCGATCCGGTTGGCGGCGCGATTACCGGCATTGTAGGCGGCTTCGTATTCGGAGTAGTTGCGGCCGGCGTACTGGGTCCGGAAGTTTTTGCTAAAATCCGCGGCGACATCCGCCGGCATCGAAGCATCCTGCGCCGCCGGCTCCACCTTCATCCGATTCCCCAGCGGCTCTTCGCGCGTTTCCGAAACATGCCCATAGACGCGAACGCCGCCGTGAAGCACGCGGGACTTGCCGCTGCCCACGTCCTCTTCCACCGCGGGGATGGACTGCGCGCCGCCAGACATTGTGGAACGCGACTCACCGCGCATCGGATGGGTCTTCATCGGCTCAATGGGCTCGCCCTCGCTGTCCTCGATGTCGATGGCGCCGTGGCGTTCCATGATGTCGGCGGCGCGCTCCACCTGCTCCTCATCGGTGTCCACCGCGACCACCGCCTTGCCCTTGCGTAGCGCTTCACGATAGGCCAGCGTGTCCTTTTCTTCCTTGTGGCCGAACAACCGGCTGAACCAGCCCAGATGCTCCTTGCCATGCTCATCGATGATGTGAATATCGTTTCCGGAAAATCCTTCGCGCTTCAAATCCTCGGCGACTTCTTCCGCTTCTTTCTGATTATCGAAGACTCCGATGATCGTATTTTCGGCCATGTTGCCTCCCTGCCGATTGGACCAAACGGCAAAGCCGCTGTTTCAAACAACGCGAGCAGGCCAGAGTTGTTGTGCGCGCCCGGCTGGATTGAGATCACAGGATCTATTTCGCGAGAATGCGGAATTCGTCTAGCTGGATTTGATCGCGGCCCGGGATGTGGAAGCCAAACTGTCCGGCCGCGGGGCCGCCGTCGGGCTGGAAATTGTCGAGCTGGATCCATTGCCCGGCGCGCAGAACGCCGGTACCGATCCCTTTGCCATACAGGTCGATGCCGAAGGTATTGGGGCCGTCCCGCTTCAGACCGTGCGCGATCTTGAACGCTTTGGAATGTTTGCCGTCAATAACTTCGGTGCGCGTGAGATTGGTTTCATCGATCTGGAACAGATAGTAGTTCTTTGGATCACGATAGCCCAGGACCCATTCGATGCGCTTTCCACGCCGCAACCGAATCGTGAACTGGATGTTTCCCGTTGAGAGCTCGATTGGCGCGAGCACGAAATCGCCGCCCTGATGAACCAGCCCGCCATTTTCCCGCGTCCAGCCGCGGACCTTCATCCAGTCGTCCAGTTGGAACAGCGGAGCTTGCGGTTGCACGGCCGCCGGAGGCTTGGTCGGCGCTTTCTCCTCGACGGCGCGAAGCGCGATGACGGAGACCGTCGTGTTCTCCGCGTTCACGTGAGTATTCGCCGTCGCGTCCTGGAAGTGCGGCGCGGAAACCAGGATCGTGTAGTTTCCCTCGGCGACGCTAAGCGGATTCTCCTTTACGTCGATGGTCTGCGAATCGCCTTGGCGGCGGAGGCGGATGCGCGCGTCGGGCGCGGCGGGATTCAGATCGATGCGCAGCGTGCCATACAAACTGTGCATCGTGCCGTCGAGGTCCACCGTTTTTCCGGCCGCGAAGACCTGATCGGAGTCGAGCGGCTTATAGCGGTCGTGATGCAGGGAGACGGTGTGCTTGCCGGGTTCAATGTACGCCGCGGAAAATTCGCCGTTCGCCGCGACCACGCCGATGCGATTGCCATCCACGCGTACCTCCGATCCGGCGAGGCCGTGATGAATGGCGAGCGTGGCTCGCGCGGCCGAAAAGTTGAATTCAAGCTGCGCGGTCTGTCCCTTATTGAGATCGACAATTTGCTCGGGCGGCGAAGAGAAGCCGTCCTTGTGGACGCGCACGGCGTACTTCTTGGGCGGCAGGTAAAGACGGATGCGGCCGCGGCGCGTGGTGCGGCGAAACTTCTCGTTGTTCAGGAAAATCTGGACGTCATCCTCATGCGTGATGATGTCGAGCACGCTGAGATTTTGATTGGTGGTGAGCGAGGCGACGATGTTGGCGAACGCTCCGCCATTGAAGAGCAGGGTGGCGTGCGCGGCCGGCGAATCGATGATGAGCTGATGCGGCGCCGGCGAGAGATCGTGGATATCGAGGCCGTCATTGGCGATCGCGCCCAGCGGCTGGCCGTCCAGCGCCGCGGTCGCGCCGGGAACGCTCGAATAGACCTTGCCGTCCTTGCCGGAATGAACCAGGACAAAGCCATTCATGCCTTGCGTCTGGATCGGTCCGTCGAGTTTCGGAGCGGCGTCGGAGTCGATGCTCAATTTCAATAAGGTGCGAAACGCGCCGTTCTCGACGGCGATGGTGTGCTCGCCGGGCGCGAGCTTGGCAATCTCGATATCCCCGCCCTGGATCTGCGCAAGCGGCGCGCGATCGACCATCACCGACCCTTCGCTGAGATCGGTGGAAAGCGTGACCAGCGGCGGAATCGGCGTGAGGGCAAGCGAGATTGGCGGCGGCGCCTGATCTTTCGTGATCGTGAAATTTTGCGACGCCGGTTGATAATCGGCCAGCGTGGCTTCAGCGCGATAATCTCCGGGAGCGAGATCGAGCTCGCAGGTGGAGGCGCCGCAGGGATTGCCGTTCACGCGGATCTGCGCCGCGGCGGGCGTCGCGTGAATGCTGACCTTCACCGTCGCCGATCCGGGCGCGGCGGGCGCCCCAGTTTTGCGGAAATAGATCGCCGCGCCGGCCAGGAACACCACGACGGCCGCGGCTCCGGCGGCGGCAAAGATCGCCTTGCTCTTTTGCGGCTGGGCTTGGGGCTGCGACTGCGGCTTCGCCTTCGGCTGCGGCGGCGGAACAGGTTTGGGCGGCGGAGCAACGGCGGACGGGACCGGCGCGGGCGCGTCGGGCGCATCCGGCGGCTTGGGAGCCTTGGGGATCTCGGCCGTGATAGTGCGCGCCTTGATCTGGCGCGCGGCGTCCTGCTGGGCGCGTTCGAGGGTCGCCCTGAGTTGCCGGAGCCGCGCCTCGTTGGGATAAGAAGCCAGGCCCTGATCGGCGATGGCGAGCGCGCCGGGAATGTCGCCCTCGGTTTGCAGGCGCCGGGCCTGCGTCAGACACCAGGTGATGAAATCCTCGCGCTTGCGATCGGCGATCTGGCTGGCCAGGCTGCGCGCGGGCGCGTAATTTGGATCCAGATGCAGGATCTCCTGAACGGCGGCGTCGGCGGCATCGGGAGTCGAATCGATCGTGCGGCGCGCCTGTTCAAGAAGCGTGTTGATTAGCACCGTGCGGATCACCGTATTCCTGGGATCGAGCTCGCTTGCCAGGCGCAGCGAATCGAGCGAAGCATCGACGTTCGATTTTTCGGCGTGCTCGCGCGCGCGGTCGAGCAGGTCGAGCGCCTGCTTGGCTCGCTCCTGATTTTTGCGGACCAGCTTGTCCAGCTCAAGCAGTTCGGGTTCGTTGGGAAATTCCGCCAGAGCGTTCTGCACCGTCTTGGCGGCGCGATCGTAATCGCCGCCTTCCAGATATTTGTCGGTTTGCTGCACCCAGCGCGCCTTCGAATCCTGCCGGGTCTGCTGATCCTTGCGCTTGACCAGGCGCTCGATTTCAAACGCCAGGCCGGGCTGCCTTTCATGGATGGATTTCAGGATCTGCCACTGATCCAGAGCTTCGATATATTGGCCTTTTTCCTCGAAAAATCGCGCCTTGGCGACGATCGAGTTGACCAGGTCGCGGCGCTCGCGGACCAGTTCCATGGCGCGCGTGAAGTGCGGCTCGCCGGGGTAGGTCTTGAGCGCTTCCTCGATGATGGCGAGACGGCGGTCGAGATCCGGCTCTTCTTCGGCGCGGCGGTCGGTTTCGGCGATCACGGCGGAAAGGCGCTGGCGCTGCCGCTCCTCCACGTCGAATTTCAGCGCCTGAAAAAGCGCGTGGTTCGGATATTTCGCCAGATATTGCTTGCAGATCGCCAGCGCGGCTTCGCAATTATCGGCGGCGAGGTTGCGCCGCGCTTCCTCGTAGGAATTCTTGAGCGCGTTGTGCTCGGATTGAACCTTGTTATAAAAGCCTTGATACGTGGTGCTGCGAGCCGCGTCGGTTTCCGGCAGATCGCGGTCCATGGCGATGAGCACTTCGAGCTTGGTGAGCGCGTTGGTGACGTCGCCTTTTTCCCAGGCCTGCATCGCGGCCTGATAAAGCTTCGATTTTTCCTCGCGCACGCGGGAAATTTCCTGCTCGCGGCGGCCGACCTCGGCAGACAGGCGCAGCGCTTCGGTGTCGTTCGGCTTGATTTGCAGCACGTTCTCCAGCGCTTCGCGGGCCTGGCGGAAGGCGTGATTTTCCAGGTGCTGGCGCGCGATGGTGATCCATTCCGAGATCTTTTTTTCGCGCCGGTCCTTCTCGATCTGGGCCTTCAGCGAAAGCGCGCCGGCGTCGGCCGGATCCAGTTCCAGCGCTTCCTGCACCTTGCGCAGCGCCAGCGGGTATTCGGAGGCTTCAAAAAAACGCCGCGCGTTTTCGAGCGTCTGTTTGATGCGGATCTGGCGGACCGCTTGATCCACCTGGCGGCGCAACAGCCCGATGCCCTGATCGAGATGGCCTTCCGCTTCAAGCTCGGCCAGAATTTCCGAGGCGAATTCGTAATCGCCTCTTTCGTAGCTTTGCTGCGCCCGTTCGAGCCGCGGCTTGATTTTTTCGCTGTCGAAATATTCGAGCTTCTCGCCGCGGATCGCCTTGGCCAGCGCTTCGCCGTACTCCTTCACGTTGAAGAAGCGATGCCATGGCTGCTTGGCCATCGCCTTGTGGACCACCTGGCTGATCGCGTAGGGAACTTCGTGATTCAGCTCGGAGATCGGCGGCGGCGTGTGGCGCTGGATCGCCTCGGCGATCTCGGTTTCATTGGCGCCTTGAAACGGACGGCGGCGCGTGAGGGTTTCATAGGTCACCACGGCCAGCGCGAACAGATCGGATAGCGGCGACGGAGGCTTCATTTCGAGCTGTTCCGGCGCCAGATAATAGATGGTGCCCTTTAACGTGGTGCGCGAGTGCGCGGAGGCTTCGCGGGCGATGCCGAAATCGATGATTTTGACATAGCCGTCGTCCATGACGAAGATGTTGCTCGGCTTGACGTCGCGATGGATCAGGCCCATTTCGTGCGCCGCCTGTAGCCCGCGCGCGGCCTGCTCCATCATGTTGATCACGTTGGCGACGGTAAGCCGCGGGCTGCCGTCCTTGATCAGCTTGTCGAGCGTGACGCCGGGCAGCAACGGCATGACGAAAAACGGTTTTTTCGCGCCATCCTGCTCGAATTCGCCGATATCATAGATGTTGATGACGTTGGGATGGACCATCGTCACCAGCGTGTTCCACTCTTTATAGAAGAGGTTCAGAGTGTCGGGGTTGTCGATATCCAGGATGGTTTTGAGCGCGACTTCGCGGCTCATCAGCCGGTCCCAGGCTTTATAGACGATGCCCATGCCGCCTCGGCCCAAAATTTCCCGAAGCTCGTAGCGGTCCTGAAGGTTGGTGCGTTTGGCGGCCACTTTTATTCTGCTTTATGTGGTATCCTACTCAGGATAAACCGTTCGCCATGCAGCCGCAAACCAGAGTTGGAGACCGCTCCCAGGTTCCGGCGGATGCCCACGGTAAGATCTGCTGCCCGCACAACGCGACCGGTCCGGGCATTCAGGGATCGCCGGACGTTCTGGTGAACAATCAGCCGGCGCTCCGGCAATTCGATCCGGGGATTCATTCGGCCTGCTGCGGTCCCAACACCTGGATCGCGATCGAGGGCTGCGAGCAGGTGCTGATCAACAATCTGCCCGCGCATCGCCGCTTCGATCTGGATCAACACTGCGGCGGCATGGGCTTCATGATCGAAGGCAGCCCCGATGTGTACGTCGGCGACGGAACCGAATCCGGGATGAGCCAGGCTAAGCAAAACGCCAAGGCGCTGTGCCAGATTTGTGGCGGTGGATAAGGCGCGCCTGGAAACGATCGCGGCCGCGAAAGACGACTGGAAGCGGGAGTCGTCTGAAGGCACGCTGTACGCCATCATCGATTCCTGCGATGAGCCGTGCGTTCCGAAAAAAGCCGCCGGGTTAGGACCGGCCCGCGCCGTGTCGCTCTACCGCGGATCGGCCGAGGAACAGTACGAGCTGATTGCGCCGTATCTCTTCCAGGTGGACGCCGCGCTGTTTGAGTGGATTGAAAAGGAATTATGGCGGAAACCCTGGGGTATCTTGATTTCATCCGCCGCGACGCTTGAAGAATTGCGGACGCATTTCCGGCATTTTTTGACGGTGAAGGGAACGGACGGGAAAAAATATCTCCTGCGGTTTTACGATCCGCGGGTCCTGCCGGGATTCTTGCGGAGTTGCGATG
>JAJPHS010000061.1 GCA_021325175.1 Terriglobia bacterium | reverse complement strand
TCAATCTCATTCATCAGCTTCATCGATTCGATGATGCACAGCACCTGCCCGGGCTCGACCGAATCGCCGACCTTCACAAACGGCGCGGCGCCCGGCGCGGGACACTCATAATAAGTCCCCACGATCGGCGATTTTACCAGGACGTCTCCGGAGTCGGGTTCGGAAGCCTTGGGCGCCGCGGGAGCGGTGTGCGCGGGCGCCGGGGATACAGCCGGCAAAGGAGCAGGAGCAGGCGCGGCCGCCGCAGCCGGCATCATGGGCATCGCGGCCGGAACGACGATCTCCTGGCTATTCGGCGCGCGGCGAAGCCGTAGCCGGTCCTCGCCGCGCTGCAACTCCATTTCGGCGATACCGCTTGCCGTAAAAATATCCAGCAGCTCTTTTATCTCTTCGATGGTCATTTAAATTTGAACGAGTTCTTTCGGCGTGGGCGTCAGGACTTCACACCCGTTTTGCGTTACCAAAATAGTATCTTCGATACGAACTCCGCCCAGGCCGGCGACATAGGCTCCCGGCTCGATGGTGATCGCCATTCCGGCCTGCAACTTCGTTTTACTCCGTTTTCCGATCCGGGGCGGCTCATGAATCTCCAGGCCCAGGCCATGTCCGGTGGAATGGATGAATTCCCGGTCAAGCCCATGGCGCTTCAGGACCTTTCGCGCGGCCGCATCCACTCCGCCGGCCACCGCGCCGGCGCGAACCGAATCCATAGCAGCCAGTTGCGCTTCAAGCACCGCCCGGTACAAATCGCGGATGCGCTTGGGCGGCGCGCCGGTAAAGGCGACGCGCGTCATATCGCTCGAATAACCGTCGAGGGTCGCGCCCATGTCAATTAATAATAGTTCATTTCCGCCGAGCGGTCGCGCGCTGGGATGCGCGTGCGGCAGCGCGGAGCGATCCCCCGCCGCTACGATCGTTTCGAAGGATGGCTTTTCGGCTCCCAGGCGCCGCATCTCGAAATCGAGCGCGGCGGCGATCTCCTGTTCCCGCGCGCCGGGTTTGATTTGCCGCAAAACCGCGGAAAATGCGCGGGAATTTGTGTTGACGCTGTTGCGGATGCGCTCGATTTCCGCGGCGGACTTGATCATTCGCTGCTCTTCCAGAACGGATCCGATGGGGTGGAGCGAAAAGCCGGACGGCAGACCCTGCTTGAGCTTGGAGTAGTCCTCAAAACGCATCCAGGCCGATTCAAAACCGGTTTTTTTGAGCTTTTTTCGCTTCAAAACAGCGATTACAGCATCGATGAGCGGCTTTTTTGCGACATGCACCCGGCAGGTGATTTTTTGGGAAGCTTCCAGGCCATAGCGGGGATCCGTAAAAAAATGCGATTCGCCGCGCGACAGCAACACCAGGCCGTTCGAGCCCGAATAATCGGTGAGATAACGAACGCTGGCCGGGGAAGAAACGAGCAGAGCGTCGATCTTAAGATCCGCCAGACGAGCCGCGGCAGTCTGGCGGCGCTGTTCGATTTCTGTCAAACCAATAGTTTAAAACATTATTCGGGCCCGTACTAACGCCGGCGCGGTTCTTCTTTCTGGGCCTGCATGCCCGCGATCACCTGCGCGTGATTCAAGGCCGACACCAGGGCCACGCCGCCTAAAGTATTGCCGATTAATGACGGGATCAGATAACCGCCGCAAAAGGACCACCACGACTTGACGCCGGTCGCGACCAGGTAAAGAACCTCGATCGATCCGGCGATCACATGTGTAAATGCCGCCAGATTCACGATATAGGTGAGAATCACGATGATCCAGATGCGGCCGGTATCGCTGGCGGCGATCATCCACACCACCATCGCGATCAGCCAGCCGGCGAAAATCCCGCGCAGCAAGGCGTCGCCAAAGTTAACATCGGCCGCTTTGAGCGCCACTGCTTTCATCGCTTGATGAATCTCCGGCTTCAGCACGGCAGTATCGGCGACGACCCAGGCAAAGGCGTGCGCTCCAGCGATATTGGCGGCGAAGACCACCGCCCATAACCGCAAAACGTGAACCAGCGTCGTGACGTTTCGCCGCGCAAGCAGCGGAATGATCGCGGTCAGCGTATTTTCCGTATAAAGCTGCTGCCGGCCTATGATGACGATCAGAAATCCGACCGGATATCCGAGGCTGGCGATCAACGGCTTCCAGGGAGCGTCGGGAACATAGTGATAAAGCAGGGACTGCACGACAAAGGAAAACCCCATCGCCAGACCGGCGGCTAAACCAGACCAGGCCAGAGCGGAAACGGGACGGCGCAATTCCTCCTCGCCGTCCTTGCGGATCGCTTCATGAACCACCGAGGCCGGAACGGACGTGCGGCGCTCGGCTTCCTCAAGCTGGCGCTCGTTTAAGGAAGGAATGTTTTCCGGTTCTTCCTGCGTTTCGGCGGGTTGGGGAGGATGGTGATCGATCGCCACGCCTGGATTCGGCAATTCGAGGGCCGCGGCGTTGGCCTTGGATCTATCGCGATAAAGTGTCAAAACCGGTCCGCGGCTGCATGATTGAATGGAAGATTTTACCGTCACGCGCGGCGGCGGGCGCCTCGCAAAAGATGAATCAACAATGCGATCACGGCGAAAATCAATAACAGATGAATGAATCCGCCGGCGAGGTGCAGAGCCGCCCACACGATCAGCCAGGCGACCAGCAGCACAACGAAAAGAATCAGGAACAGAAAGTCTCGAATCATGCGCGCCTCCCGCAAGCAAGCAGCATTCGTGCAGCCAATTCACGTTTCTGATTGCGCGATCCTGCCGCTTACGCGGCGCGCGGGCGGTTGAGATTGGGAAGGAACGCGGTCAGCAATCCAATCGCGGGAAGAAAGGCGCAGACGCGGTAGACGAATTCGATGCTGGTCGCGTCGGCTAATTTGCCGAGCAGCGCCGCGCCGATTCCGCCCATGCCGAAGGCCAGGCCGAAGAAGAGTCCGGAGATGGCGCCGACGCGTCCCGGAACGAGGTCCTGCGCGTAGACAATGATGGCCGGAAACGCCGAGGCGAGCAGCAGGCCGATGGGGACCGTCAGAATCGCGGTCCAGAAGAGATTGGAATAGGGCAAGGCGAGCGTGAACGGCAGCGGGCCGAGGATCGACCACCAGATGACGTGCTTGCGGCCGATGCGGTCGCCTACAGGTCCGCCGATGATGGTTCCGGCGGCGACGGCGCCCAAAAAAATGAACAGATAAATTTGCGCGTCGCGGACGGAGACGCCGAATTTGCTGATCAGGTAGAAGGTGTAGTAGCTGGTCAGGCTGACCAGATAGAAGAATTTCGAAAACACGAGCGCGATCAGGATGGCAACCGCGAAGGCGATTTTGCGATTTCCGGCGGCCGATGCGGATCGCGATCCGTACGACTTTCGCAAAATGCCGCGGTTCGCTTTATACCAGTGGCCGATGCGGGTGAGCAGAAAAATGGCGATCAGGGCGATGGCCGAGAACCAGGCGATGCTCGCCTGGCCGTAGGGAACAACGATAAAGGCGGCAAGCAGCGGGCCGAGCGCGCTGCCCGCGTTCCCGCCGACTTGAAAAAGCGACTGCGCCAGTCCGTGCTGGCCGCCCGAAGCCATGCGCGCCACGCGCGACGACTCCGGATGAAAAACCGACGATCCGACGCCAACCAGGCCGACAGCGACGAGAATGGTCTGGAAGTTAGGAGCCATCGCCAGCACGATGAGTCCCGTAAGCGTGAACGCCATCCCGCTGGCAAGCGAATAGGGCATCGGGCGCCGGTCGGTGTACATGCCGACGACGGGCTGAAGCAGGGAGGCGGTAAGCTGCGAGGTCGCGGTGATGAGGCCGACCTGGACGAAATCGAGATGATAGCTGCTTTTCAGAATCGGGTAGACGGCCGGCAGAAGGCTTTGCAGCAGATCGTTTAGCAGATGACACACGCTGAGCGAGGCGAGAATGCGGAATGCGGTGGATTCCGCGGCTTTGCTTGCCGTAGCCGTGCTCACGGTGTGTGGATGGTCCCCTTGTTTTTCAGTGTACCTTGACTGCGCGGGCGGCCTTGAGATCCGCCAAAGATTGCTTCACGCGCCGATGCGGCGGCGGAGCAGATCGAGAGCGGTTTGGGCGGCGAGCGCGCGGATGCGGTTGCGGTCGCCGCCAAACTGAAATTTGCGCGCCTCCGTTCCCTCGGGCGAGGCGAGACCGGCGAAAACGGTTCCGGGCGGGGCTCCGGTGGAGCTTTCCGGGCCGGCTTCACCGGTGATCGAAAGAGCGTATGTCGCGCCGGTGCGGGCGCGCGCGCCTTCCGCCATTGCCTTGGCGGCGGCTTCGCTGACGGCGCTGTGCGCGGCGAGCAGATCCGGATCGACGCCGAGCAGCGCCGTTTTCACCCGATCGTTGTAAACCAGAAAGCCGCCCAAAAAATAATCGGACGCGCCGGGCACGCTGGTGATCCGCTGCGCAATCAGACCCCCGGTGATGCTTTCCGCGACAGCGAGCGTCGCCCGAAGCTCGCGCAGTCTTCGGCCGATCACCGCTTCGAGAACATCGCCGCTGCGCGAGTAAATCCGATCGCCGAGCAGCGCCTCGATCTCCGGCGCGACCTGAAGAAGAAGAGATTCGGCCTCCTCGGCGCTGGCGGCGCGGGCGCGAAGATGAACCTGAATATCGCCGGCGCCCGCAAGAATCGTGGTCGCGGGATTGGTTACTTTTTTGTAAACGGGCGCGATGAGCTGATCGAGGTCGGATTCGCCCATTCCCGCGACGCGATAATAGCGCGTGCGAATCACCTGCGGCGGAACGAGTTTTTCGAGGCGCGGGATGCATTCGGCGATAAACAGCGGCTTCAGTTCGCCCGGCGGGCCGGGGAGAAGAATGACGGCGCGGCCCTGATGCTCGATCCATTGACCGCAGGCGGTGCCGCGCGGATTCGGCAGAGGCTGGGCGCCGTCGATCCGGTACGCCTGCTGGCGATTGTTTTCGGCCATGGGACGTTGGATGCGGCGAAAACGTTCCTGAATCCAGCCGAAAATCTCCGGGTCGAAAATGAGCCGGCGGCCGAGCGCGGCGGCGACGGCTTCGCGCGTCACGTCGTCTTCGGTGGGTCCGAGGCCGCCGGTCAGAATGACGACCTGCATCTCACCAACCGCCTGGCGCACGGCGGCTTCCAGCCGTGCGCGGTCGTCGCCGACAATCAGTTTGCGGCGAACCTCGATCCCGAGAGCGTTGAGCTGCTCGGTGAGGAAGAGCGAGTTGGTATCCAGACGGTCGTGGGTGAGAAGTTCGCTGCCGACCGCGATAATTTCCGCGTCTGTCATCTCGTCATCGGGGCGCTTGCGGTCGAAGCGCTGCCGCGTCCCATGTTTTGAGCCGCGGCAGCAGGGAGCCGTTTTTCCCCAACGCGACTACTTCTTGCGATTGACCGAATCGTTCGGACCGGCCACGCCGCTGATCTGAAGATTGAAGCCGTCCGGATCAAAAACGTGAAAGCTCGAATAGCCGGGGATTCCGTTGCCGGTGTCAGGCTTGGCGTCTTCCTTCAGCAGACCGCGCTTGATCAACTCGGCTTTCGCCTGATCGGTGTCCCAGTCGTAGACGCGATAGGCGATGTGGTCCACCAGCGCAGTGGTCGGAGGACGATTGCCGCGCCCTCCTTGCGCGCCGGCCGGAGGAGCCGCCGCGGCCGCTTGCGCTTCCCCGCCCCGCGGACGAAAATGATTGCGGGCCAGCAGAACGGAGTTGCCGAATTTCAGCTCGCACTGGCGCTGGCCGTCGTCGCTGGCCACTTCCATGCCCATCAGGTCCGCGTAGAAGTCGCGCGTGACGCGATAATCCTTCACCTGGAAGGAAATGTGATCCAGCTCCGCGGTTTTAAAAGCTTTGAAATGGCCCACGTCGAAAGCCCCTTTCTTTTGGCCGCTGGCTTCCTGCGCGTAAGCGGCTCCCGATCCGGCGGCGGTGGCGGCGAGGGCCAAGCTTTGAATGAGCTGGCGCCGGTTCATAAATCCTCGCTCGAAATCGCCGAGCAGCTTCGCGATGATGTTCTCGATCATAATGTCTCCTTGGTTTCTTCGTGGTCCCCGAAACCGACCTTAGCATTATACAGCCGGGGCTGGAATGATATACTCGCCGCGAGGTTCACCATGCGTGTTTTGGGGATTTTGTGCTGGTTGAGTATTTCGGCGATGGCGCAGGATGGAGTGGATCCGGAGTACGTCATCCCCAAGAAGAATCCGCACTCGACGCCGGCCGACGTGCAAGCCGGCGCGCGATTATTCATGGCGCAGTGCGCCGGCTGCCACGGGCCCAAGGGCGAAGGCGGCAAAGGCGCGGTGCTGGCGCAGCCCAGGCTGCGGCGCGCCCCCGACGATGAATCCCTGTTCAGGGTGATTCGCGATGGCATTAAAGGAACGGAAATGCCTGCGGGATACGCCGTCGACACCAAGGAAACCTGGCAGCTTGCGGCGTATGTCCGCAGCCTTGGACGCGCGCCGGCCGAAGTGGTGCCGGGCGATCCCAAACGCGGCGAAGAAATCTATCGCGGCAAGGGCAATTGCGCGCAATGCCATACGGTGCGCGGAGAAGGCGGAGTGCTGGGACCGGAGTTGACCGACATCGGCGCGCGGCGCAGCGCGGCGCACCTGCGCGCTGCCGTGCTCGATCCGGAACGGACCCTGCCCGAAGGATTTCTGCTGGTCCGGATTCGGACCAAGGACGGCCGCGCGATTACCGGCGTACGCCTGAACGAAGATATTTTTACCATTCAGATTCGCGACCTGAACGGGGGACTTCATTCCTTCATCAAGGCGGATCTGGCGGAGCTCGAAAAAGAGACCGGAAAAACGCCGATGCCGAGTTTTCGCGCGGTTTTGTCTGCGGCGGAAACCGACGATCTGGTGGCGTATTTAGCGTCATTGCGAGGTGCTCAATGAAGCGTTTTTTGATTTTCGCGATTGCGCTGCCGCTGGCCGCGCAGGTCCCCTTCGACCGGCTTCGCCAGGCGGATTCGGAGCCGGGCAACTGGCTGATGTATTCGGGAAATTACAGCTCGCAGCGATATTCCGCGCTTGATCAGATCACGGCGGAGAACGCCGGCGGTCTGCGTCCGGTTTGGACTTATCAGGTCCGCACGACGGAGCGGATCGAAGCATCGCCGCTGGTGGCCGACGGAGTGATGTACGTTTCCGAGCCGGGCGGGAGCGTCACCGCGCTCGACGTGGTCACCGGAAGAGTGCTGTGGAAGTACCGGCGCGAAATGCCCAGAGGCGTGCGAGGGTGCTGCGGCGAAGTGAATCGCGGCGTGGCGCTGCTGAATGACATGGTTTACGTCGGCACCTTCGATGCGCATCTGGTGGCGCTCGACATGAAATCGGGGATTGTGCGCTGGGACGCAGTGGTGGCCGATCCGAAGCTGGGTCATTCGATCACCGCCGCGCCGCTGGCGATCCGCGACAAGATCGTGGTGGGAATCGCGGGAGGCGAGTACGGCATTCGCGGTTTCGTCGATGCCTACGACGCGAAAACCGGACGGCGCGCCTGGCGCTTCTGGACGGTTCCCGCCGCGGGCGAGCCGGGCAGCGAAACGTGGAAGGGCGACAGCGCGAAAACCGGCGCGGCCACCACCTGGGTCACCGGATCTTATGATCCCGAGCTGAATCTGGTCTTGTGGGGTACGGGGAATCCGGGTCCGGATTGGAATGGCGACGTGCGCGCCGGCGACAATCTTTATTCGGATTGCCTGCTGGCGCTCGACGCCGATACGGGAAAGCTGAAGTGGTATTTCCAGTTCACCCCGCACGATACGCACGACTGGGACTCGACGGAGGTTCCCGTGCTCGCCGACGCCGTGGTGCGCGGCGAAAAGCACAAGGCGGTGCTGTTCGGGAATCGCAACGCGTTTTACTACGTGCTCGACCGGACCACCGGGAAATTTCTCGCCGGCCGCGATTACGCCAAACAAACCTGGGCCAAGGGACTGGACGATTCCGGACGGCCGATCGTGATCCCCAACACCGCGCCGACCACGGAGGGAAATAAAGTTTATCCGGACGTCGGCGGCGGGACGAACTGGTTCAGCCCCTCCTACAGCCCGGCGACGAATTTGTTTTATGTTCCGGTGCGCGAGGTCGGCGGAATTTTCCTCAAAGGCGACGCCGAGTATAAGCCCGGGGCGCAGTTCAACGGCGGCGGCTTGCGTCCGATCGATGGAGAGGAATCGAAGGGCTTCATCCGCGCGCTGAATCCGGGCACGGGCGAGATGAAGTGGGAATTTCAGCTCGCCTCGGAGGCGCAGGCGGGCGTACTGACGACGGCGGGGAATCTGCTATTTGCGGGCAGCAATGAAGGAGATTTTTTCGCCCTCGATGCGCAAACCGGGCGGCCGCTGTGGCATTATCAGACCGGCGCGGGGATTTTCGCCAACCCGATCAGTTATCTGAGCAACGGCAAGCAGCAGGTGGCGATCGCGGCGGGCAATTCGATTTTCGCGTTCGCCCTTCAACCGTGACAGCGGCAGTAACGATCGGCGGCTGAGAATCACGAATTCCAAGGGGAGCTCGGCGGAGACGGCGCGCACGCGTCGCCGTGCGGCGGAACGCTTCGTCGAGGCTCCCCCCAAATCATTCGCCCGGCAAACTGCCGTTGCGGAAAAGCGCGACGATTTCGTCGACGTCGCGGATCAGATCGCGCAGCCTCGCGTCGCCCGCGTCGCCGCAGCTCAGGTCGGGGGATTCTTCGCTGCCGAAATCGATGTAGGTCCGTGTTCCGAATGAGGCGCTTTTGACGCAATACGGCGCCGGAAGCGCCGGAAGCGGCCGCGCCGCCTTGACATCTTTATAAAGCCGTTTGGCGAGCGCGGCCGGGATTTTCTTTTCGAGCTTTTGCGGCGCGCCGCGGCGCTGCCTGTATTGCGCTTTGCCGGATTTCTCGACGGCGATTTGAAATCCCGAAGTGTTGGTAGATCCGGTATTGACGATGGTGACCGTTTGCGCCAGCAAGGCGGCGGCGGTCGCCATCAGCGCGACAATCACGCGGGGGATCACGGCTACTTCTATTATCGACGGGCGCGAATTGCGTATATTGAGGGAGATGGTCCGATGGCTGGCTGCCGCGCTGTTTGCGGTACGGCTTTTGGCGCAATCCGGCTGCGATTCGGCAGTGCAGTGGTCGCCCTGCGATCTGACGTTCGATTTGCAAGCCAACGAGAATCCGGCGGCGGCGCGGCTGGAGATCGAGTTTCGCTCGCCGCGCCACACGACGTACAAGATCGTGGCTTTTCACGACAACGACCATCAATTGACCGTGCGTTTTTCGCCGACCGAGCCGGGAACATGGATGTATCGAATCAGCAGCAATCTTGCGCGGTTCGATGGGCGCGAATCGAGCCTGGTGGCGGCCGAATCGGATTCGCCGGGATTTGTGCGCGCCGCCAATGTCCACCATTTTCAAACGACGGCGAACAACAAGCCGCATCTCTGGATGGCGGCGGCGATCGATCATTTCACCGCGATGCCGCGCGCGGAGTTCGACGCCAGGATCGCCGAATTGACGCGGGATAAGTTCACGCACGCGCGCGTGACGATCGAGAAAGACGCGGATCTTCGCCAAGCGGCGGATCGGGTCAAGGCGATCACGGCGCATGGCCTGGTGGCGGATCTGGTGCTCGCGGCGATTCCGGCGGACCGGCAGGCGCGGGAAAGCTATATCGGCGATATCGTCGCGCGGTTCGGCGCGATGAATATCACCTGGATGGGCGTTCCGTCGTTTGAAAATGTGGAGCACGCAAAAGACGTGCTGAAAGAGGCGGGTGCGCTGCTGAAAACGCTCGATACTTATCAGCATCCACGCACCACGATGGCGGAGATCACCTCGGCGCCGCTCGCGGGCGACGACTGGATGACGCTGATCGATTACGGCACGCCGGATCCAAACGTCGGCGCGGTGGAGCATCAGCTTTATCAGATCCCCGCAATCAATTCCGGCATCCGGAACGCGAACGATCTGTGGAACGCGACGATGAACGGGCAATATCCCGCTTCCGGATCGGGCCCGTATATGACCGCGTGGTTCGATTTCATGGCGGGGAACCGGTATTGGGAACTGGAGCCGTATTTCGATGTGGACGGCGGGCGCGCGATCGCGCTCGAAGGCGTGGAGTACATCGTTTACGTCGAAAAGCCAGGACCGGTCGAGGTCACCGTGGAGAAACACGGCTACGATGTCGCCTGGATCAATCCGCTCACGGGCGAGCGAATTAAAGAAAAAAAGGGATACAGCGGCGAGCATTTCACCGGCGAGCCGCCGGATTCCTCGCATCCCTGGGTGCTGCACATTTCCCGCGAGCGGACCAAGCAAGGAATGCTCAAGTCGTATAAGTTCGAATCGCGCCAGACGCCCGTGCAGGAGATCGAGCGCGACGATTCGAAGATTCCGTTCGAGGTCGCCTCCCCGGGCGATGAGCCGATCTC
The DNA here is from genome assembly GCA_021325175.1 of Terriglobia bacterium. Classification (GTDB taxonomy): domain Bacteria; phylum Acidobacteriota; class Terriglobia; order Bryobacterales; family Bryobacteraceae; genus Palsa-187. Next base: position 2,888 of record JAJPHS010000061.1, on the reverse strand, counting down.
GATTTCAAAGCCGCCGTTCTATTCGCTCAAAGTGAAGCGCGAATCGCGCGCGACGCGTTCGCTGCTGGTGGAATGGACCGGCGAGGTTCCAACCGACGGCGAAGGCGATCGCGTGATCGGCACCGGCCGCGAAGGCACGATGCGGGTTCCGCCTTCCATCGCCAATCACTATCCGGCGATGCTAAGCGTGCGCGTCGCGCTGCTGAATGCGTACGGCAAGGCTTACGTGATCGATAAAGTCTACAGGCTGATCCCGTGACCCGCATTCTTGCGGTGGACACGACGGCGGATCACGGGAGTATCGCGCTGGCCGAAGACGCGAATGTGGTGGAAGAGGCCGCCCTCGAATCGGCGGACGGATTCGCACACGTGCTGTTCGGGGAAATGGAAAGAATGCTGGCGCGGCGCGGGCTTGATTGGAGATCGATCGACGTCTTCGCGGCGGCGGCCGGACCGGGCGCGTTCACCGGTGTTCGCGTCGGACTTGCCGCCGTGAAGGGTTTGGCGGAAGCGGCGGGGCGCAAGGTGATCGCGGTTTCGAATTTGCAAGCGCTGGCCTGGTTTGGAACAAAGTCGCTGCGCGGCGTGGTGATCGACGCCAGGCGCGGAGACGTGTTCGGCGCGGTCTACGACGACCGTTTGCAAATCATCGGCGAGGAGGTGGTGATGCCCCTCGATCGATGGCTGGCGGCGCTGCCTCCCGGCGAGATCGAATTCATTAGCGCGGGCGTGGCGATTCCGGTTTCCGCTCCGGTGCGGCAGGCGCCGCGGAAAATTGCCGGAGCCGTGGCCGCGATCGCGGCATTGCGAATCGAAGCGGCGCGCGACCCGGCGGAGATCGATGCGAACTACGTCAGGCGCTCGGATGCCGAGCTGCGATGGCAGGATTGATTTCAGGCCCGTCGGTCGCGGCTTGGGCGCTCTGCGCGAGCTTTGCCAACGCCCAGGCCGCGGCGCGTTTCTGCAAATCATCGCCATCGGCAGACATCGCCTGAAGACGTTCATGGCTGGGGGAATCGCCTGATCGCGCCAGTTGCAGCAGAGCCGTCGCGGCAACCCGATGATGCGGATCCTGGGCCGCGCTTCGCAGCATGGACATTGCGGTTGTTCCAAGATGCTCGGCGAGTCTCTCGATCAGGTTGGAGCGGACGCGCGGATCGGGATCGCTCAGAATCGAATCGGCCCAAACGGGATTGCGGCTGGCGCGCGCCAGAAGCTTCACCGCTTTCGAGCGCAGATGCGGCTGGCCGAGTCTCACAAATTTCATCAGCAGAATGATCAGGCGCTGGCAATCGGAGGTCGCGTCGATCACTTGCAGGACGCGCATCATCTCCCGGCGCGGAATATCGTAGGGCCAGTTGCGAGAGGAATTGGTGGTGTTCGACAGAATTTTGTAATCGAGTCCGGTTTCGAGGCGCGAGGCGGCCTGGGCGAGCTCAATCGCCTGATTCAAAGAGAGCACGCCGGGATTCGAAATTGCGCTTACCACTAAGCCGTTCTGAAGGAGCGCGGCCGCCACGGGGCCGGGCCGCGAGACGCCCTCCGCAAACATTCAAACAGCGGAGGAAGCTCCGGCCCGAAAGCTTTCTCCACGGCCACGCGCGCCGCCGGAGAGCCATCGCCAGTAGCGACTCCCAATTTTCCGCGTTACTGACCATGTTGCCCTAAGTGACATAACGGCATACTTCAACGGAAATTGAGCGGGCAGCGGTCGAATTACGTGCAGTTACAAGTCACCGGTGGAAAACACCGGGTTGCCGAGCACTTCGAGCCGCGGTTCGATGCCCAGGCCGGCTCGCAGCGAGGTGGTGAGACGCCCGTTTTCGCGCCGCGGAGCGCCTTCGGCCGTGCTCACGCTGACGTAGCTGTTGAAATCGGTGGTGGTGAACAGAAACTCCGGGGGAGTGCTGTGGGCGAGGTGCGCAATCGCCGCCGTGGCGATGTCGCCTCCCCACGTATCTTCGATCGTCAGCGCGATGCCGAGCGAAACACAGAGGTCGCGGATCTGGCGCGCCGGAGTAAGTCCGCCCACCTTGGAAATTTTCAGATTGATCACGTCCATGGCGTGATCATTTGCGCCGCGCACGAGCATGCCGATATCGTCGATCACCTCATCGAGAATAAACGGGCGGTTGGTGTGCCGGCGAATGGCGAGACACTCTTCGTATGTTTTGCAGGGCTGCTCGATGTAAACGTCGGCGTGACGCACCGCGTCGGCGACGCGCAAGGCCTGATGCTGCGTCCATCCGGTGTTGGCGTCGGCGATCAGGACATCACCCGGTTGAAGCTTTCCGGCGGCGGCGAAGATGCGCGCGATATCGGTTTCGGCGTCGCTTCCCACTTTCAATTGAAATTTGGTGTACCCCTGGGCGCGATAAACTCCGACCATTTCCGCCATCTTCTCCGGAGATTCTTGAGAAATTGCGCGATACAGCGGGAAATCGGCGCCATAACGCCCGCCGAGCAGGATCGCCACCGGCAGATTCGCCGCTTTGCCCAGCAGGTCCCAGCAGGCGACGTCGATCGCGGACTTGACATAGGCATGCCCGCGCATCCGCTGATTCATGAAACGATGGATGGCGCCGGTTTGCGCCGGGTCGAGTCCGATCAACTGCGGCGCCAGCTCGGCGATTCCCGCTCGCGCGCCCGCCGCATAAGCGGGCAAATACGCAGCCCCGAGCGGGCAAACTTCGCCAAACCCGGTGATGCCGGCATCGGTGCGGATCGCGACAATGGTCGAGTCGAAGACGGTAACGGCGTTTCCGCCGGACCATTTGTAACTGCCCTCATGAAGAGGAAGCTCGACGCGATAGACGTCAACGCGGGTGATTTTCATGGATGAGATCTGGTGCGCTGGGCGGCTGGCGCGTGCGAAATCGTTCCTCCCC
>JAJPHS010000107.1 GCA_021325175.1 Terriglobia bacterium | reverse complement strand
TCTCGTACGCAGCCGAGCCGCCAAGCGATGGCGGTCCCGGATACTCGCCGATTACGGACTTCTACCTGCAATACAACGGCCAGGCGGTTAGCTCGATCGTCGATAGCCAGCTTGCGACGATGGCGGCAAACGGCCAGCAGCGAATCTCGCTGCCGCTCATTTTCATTGACGGTGGTTCCGCTAACGGGCAGTGCCCTTATTCGGGGACTCCCGGACCGGGATATGGCGCGCTAATTGATTCTTCCTCAGGCGCAATTCCGCCGAACTGTCTATCTGCGCTGATCTCAATCATTCAGGATGCATACAGCCACGGCCTGGGAGTCAGGTTGCGATTCTTTCCCCAGGGGCCAAACAATCCGCAAAAATGGACCACAGGCGTGGACTGGACGCATGCCATCCAAAATCTTAACTTCATCTACAGCGTCCATGACGCGATGACATCCAATGGGCTGTACCTGGACAAATACGACCTAAGCAACGAAATGATGGTCGCTAATTTCCCCTACATCACTCAGTACACATCCTGGCTCTGGGGACAGTACACGCTCAAGTACGGTAATAGCGACACGGTTGGATTCTCAGCTAGCTGCGATAACAACTGCGTTGCAAACCTTTCAATGATGCCGCAGGTATACGGAACCACCTTTCCGCCAGTTTTCGAATTGCACATTTACGGGAATTGTTTGGACCCGAATCAACTTAATGCGCATGATGCATACCTAAATGGCTGGAACTATCTTCAACAACACGGGGAGACGCAAGGATGGATTATCGGAGAGACGTGTTACAACGATCTCAACACCTCCGAGCAGCTCTATGCCGCGCACGAAACCGCGGGCAACGTGGTGTTCTTTCTTCAGCAATGGCCCGACGTAAACCCGAACGACACACAAACTTACTATGCGCCACCACTCCTGTATTCGAACTACCACGCCTGGGGATGGTGATCCCGGTGCGCTCTCGATCGATAGGGGGGGCCGTCCGCCAGGCCTCTCTATCGCATTATTCGATTTTTTCGATTAGGATCGGAAATGCGGGTATCGGAGCCCCTTTCTCCGGATATTTCCAGAATTCCACCTGGATGCCCAACTCTCGAGCGTCGGCAGCAGTCGGGCCAAGAGCCTTATTCAGCGCGAATTCGATGCGAATCGTCCGGGAGGGGCTGGCGGGAAGCGCCTGCTCAAAAATGTGCTCGCCGGCAAAAGTGTAATCGCGCGCGCCGATCGCCTGCCCGGCAATGCCAGCCTGAAGGGTGATTGGTCCGAGCGCCGCATGAACAACCTCAGGGATGTGGAAGCGGAGCCTTAACCGCGCGCCTCCCGATACCGTCGCGACGCGCAGCGAAAAGGCACGCTCCGTCCAACGCCAACTTCGGTGCTCCATTGAATGCCAACCACGATCCAGATCGACACACTGCGTTCCGAGCCATGGGTCGGGCATTCTGCTGCGAGCGATGCAGTGGAACCGGCAGTCACGGCTGGCATCCACCGGATTAGAGCCCGAGAGGCAGCCGGTCGAAACGTGATCTAGAATTTCCCATCCAGTTCGCTCCAGGGCGCGCCGCAGCCCGCACTCCGAAAAGATCCAGAAGTTGGTTGGGTCCGCGTTGGTTTCGGCCGGGCCGGCCAGATACGCAACCGGCTCTTCAGCGATTTGCACGCCGCTGGGAGTGGTATGAGCTATCCGCGTACTGATGAGACAAAATCTCGCGTGTTTAGCGAGCCGCTCCAGCAACAGCAATGGATTTTTAACATGGTAGAGGAGCCCGAGGCAGAGTGCGAGTCCAAACGTGCGGCCTTCGAGTTGAAGTCCGTCATCAAGGTCGTATGTCCTGAGCTCGGTCGAGGAGCGGAGCGCGGATTGGAGGCGTCGAAAGCCGCGGGTCCCGTTGTAGTTCGTCGGCGGATTATCAATCGCGAGCACATCGAACCCGAGGGACTCGAGCAGAAAAGAAAGCTCACCGTCTCCGCACCCGATGTCGAGGACCGGGGCAGCGCCCGCCAGGCGGAAAAGGTTTCGCCGATCCCCGGCGAGCATTCGGTCCCATACTGGCAGTACGGCCAGCGAATCGTATGGGTACCAGTCGAATTCCGTGGTTTGATCGGTCCTTATCCTCTCAAGACGCCGTTTGAAGCCGGGCGCTTCCCGGATCAACTCTCGAATATCGCATTGTCGCGGTCGCATTAGACTCGTTCCATTTTTTGGCCGGCGGGCCGCCCGCGGCCGCCGGAAAGACGCTCGACACGCGGACGGCCGGTTGCGGCGCCGCTTAATAATTCGCGCCGCGAGTCCATGGATGGCATCCTACAATTCTCTCCTTCGGTCCGGCAAATAAATCTCGATCCACTGCCCTCGACGCGTAATCTTCATCACCGGATGAAATCCTAATCCACGCCGGATCTCCTCCGATGTCGCTTGCCGGTGAAAGCCCCAGTTGCGCCGCAAATACCGGTGAAACCAATCCCAATCGAGAAATCCCTCCGGCTCCCAGGTTTTCGAAAAAACCACCAGCACGTCCACGCGCCGAAGATTCAGACCCGCCAGACTCTCGAGCCGGAAATCGGGCGCCGCTTGCACATTCATGGGGCGATGAATATAGCCCATCTCCGGCCGCTGAACGGCATCCGTGAACGGCCAGGAGCTCGCCACGCGCTTGCCCGGCGCCCACGCCTCCAGCCAGCTCGCCGCGTCCCGCTGCAGCGCGACGAAATCGGTCATTGCCAGGTTGTTTTCATAGGAAAACGGATACGGCGGATTCCAGAACAAGCCAAGCAGCAGCCCGAACGTCATCGCTCCCTGCGTGGCCCATCGCCAGCTTCGCGGATAAACCGATCCGGCCGCCGCGATCGCCGCGTAGAGAATCGGAAACACCGGCGTCGCATAGCGGTCCAGCGAAGCGCCGCCAAACACGCTCACCAGCAGAATCTGCGCGCCGCCGGTTAAAAACGCGATCGACCATTCCCGCCCGCGCAGCAGGCGCGCTCCGATAAACAGCGTGATCGCCCCGATCCACAGGCCGTCGGAAATAAATAAAAAATAGAATCTTCGCTCGAGCGTCCCGAGAATATGCGCCGGCTTGAGCGAATCGCCGACGTTATATTTCGCGAACTCCTCATTGCCCAGCCAGTGCCCCGTCGCATGGCGCAGCACGAGCAGCCACGCCGCCAGCGCGATCGCCGGAGCCAGAAAATACAGCGCCTCGCGCCTCTTTTTCTCGCGCAGCCACAACCACGCAGCGAAAACAAACGGCGTCGAAATTCCGGTCTCCTTCACCAGCACCAGCGCCGAGCACGCGACGGCGCACCAGGCGAAGCGATCGTCCAAGAACAGCAGCAGCGCCAGCGCCGTCAGCGTCATCGCCGGCATATCGAGCTGCGCCATCATCGATTGGGTGTAAAACATCGGCGTGGCGAGCAGAAAAATCACCGCCGCGAACGCCGGCGCCCCCGCCGTTTTCCGGCACAACCGAATCGCCAGCAGAAAGGAAAACAGCACGCCGCACGACGCGAAAATTAGCATCGCCACGCGCGTCGCCGGAATCGAAAATCCGAAAATTCTCCAGACCAGCGCCAGATACGCCATCACTCCCGGAGGATGCACATTCGGCAGCGTCGATTTTGCCACCCACGCGCCGGATTGATACAAATCGAGCGAGGCCGGAACGAACTGCCCCAGTTCATCCCAGAAAAACGGCAGCTTCAGATAGGGCCAATGATCGAAAATCAGCAGCGTGGCGAACGCCGCAAAAAAAATCGCAATCGCCTTCGCCCGCGATTTCACTTCAGCGAACACCGGTCATTGGATCACCGGGCCGGCCGGATGCGGCTCCAGCTTGATCTCTCCGAAGGCGGCCTCATACTGCTGGATGTTCTGATTGAGCACGTTCGACAGCGCCTTGGCCTGCTGCGGGCTCAAAAAAATTCCCTGGAAATTCTGAATCGCCACCGCGTCCGGCGAGGATTGCGTAATGCGCCCGAACATCAGGTAAAAATCCCACAAGCTTACGCGCACCTGTACGCTGTTGGCATAGCTCTCGCGAAATTCGGCCGTGTTGGAAAGGTGGATCTTCGGTGCGGAGGGTTGGGGGTTCATCGACTTAAGTATACTGAGGCTTCCGGGCTGAAAAATGCGAAACCGAGCGGATTTGCGCACCAGGGCAGCACAGCCCGTGGCCTGTGAGCAGCATGGCCGCCGCCAATGACGCCCGCGCCCGCCCCCAACAATCTCGGCGTGATTCTTCGCGTCAGCCTGTACATCCTTATCGGATGGCTTTCGCTGCTGTTCATCGCGCCGCTGATGTTCTGGATTCTCGGCACGCGCGATACCTACTTCGTGGTCGCCGCGCTGACCACCTTCACCGCCGCCGCGCTCGCCAACGCGATCACCGTGCGAATCTATGAGCGCGGGCGGCTGTCGGATGTCGGGCTAGGCTCCAGTCCCACCTCGACCGGCGAGTTCCTGGTCGGAACCGGCATCGCCGCCCTGGCGGTGATGGTGATTCTGGTCGGAGCGATTTCGGCCGGCGCGGCTCATTTTCAGCGCACCACCCGCTCCGAGCACCCGGCCGCCAGCGCGGCTTTCGTCGCCATCGTCCTGCTGTTCGGCGCGGTCGGCGAGGAGATGCTGTTTCACGGTTACGCGTTCCAGTTGCTGATCCGGAAGCTCGGCGCATTCGCCACCATTCTCCCGGCCGGAATCGTATTCGGCCTCGCCCACGTGAACAATCAGAACGCGACTTACATCGGCATCGGCAATACCATGCTCTGGGGAATTCTGCTCGGCTACGCGTACTATCGCACCAGCGCGCTATGGCTGCCCATCGGGTTGCACTTCGGCTGGAACGTCACCATTCCGATGTTCGGCGTGAATCTCTCCGGCTTTACAATGGGCGTGACCGGGTATACGCTCGAATGGAGGGTTGGACCGTGGTTGAGCGGCGGCGCGTATGGACCGGAGGGCAGCGTGCTGGCGACCGTGATCATCGTGGCGCTGTTCATCGCGGTTCATCGTCTGTTCCCGGAAAGGAACGAAGGCGTTGAGCGTCTGACTTGATTGAGGTAGGATCATGTCGCAAACTTCAAGGATGATCCTGGCGTGCGTGGCGGCCGCTTCGGTCATCGCGCCGGTTTACGGCGACCAGAAGAAACTCACCAACGACGAGCATAGGGAACTTTTGCGGGGCCTCACCGCCGAATACGCCACGGCGAAAGTCCCGCTGCCGCGCTCGAAAAAGGCGCTCAATCTGCAAACCAACGGCGCCTTCGACACCCAGGAATGGACCGCCGCCAACAAGCAGTACGGCCTGGCCGCCCGCCTCGGCGATCTGGTGCAGGTGACCAAAGTCGAGATTCAAAAAGACGCCATTATCCTTGAAATTAACGGCGGAATGCGCGCAAAGGGCGCCTGGAAGGATCACATTTCGATCGGCATGGGAGGGCCGGGCGCCATGAACCCGATCAACGGCGGCAATCCCACCAACGCCCCCGGCGGCACCACCCTCGCGCTGCGCTTCAATGAACCGATCGGCGAAATTACCTCGGCCGACGTCAAGAAGATGCTCAAACCCGTGCTCGATTTCAACCAGCAGAGCGCCATCGAGCAGTATGCCGAAACGCTTCCTCCCGAGGTGAAGAAAGCCGTAGCCGAAAAGCGAGTCATCACCGGCATGGATCGAGACCAGGTCATCCTCGCCGTCGGCAAGCCCCTGCGCAAAGATCGCGAGACCATAGACGGCGTTGAAACTGAAGATTGGATCTATGGCACGCCTCCCGGCAAGGTGATGTTCGTCACGTTTCAAGGCGCGAAGGTCGTCAAGGTGAAAGAAACCTACGCCGGCCTGGGCGGCACCATCGCCGACACTCCGAAACAGCAGTAGCGCACAGCTTGCGGCTCGCATTTTTGTTCGGCGGCCAAGGCGTTCGCGCCGCTCATGCCACAATAAAAGTTACGCATGACAGGCCCTCAGACCCGCCAGAAATTTCTCGACTTCTTCGCCGAACGCGGGCATCGCGTGGTGCGAAGCTCTTCGCTCGTCCCGGCGAACGATCCCACCCTGCTGTTCACCAACGCCGGAATGAATCAGTTCAAGGACGTATTTCTCGGCTTCGAAAAGCGCGATTATAACCGCGCCGCCACGGTGCAGAAGTGCGTCCGCGCCGGCGGCAAACACAATGATCTTGAAAACGTCGGCTACACGCGCCGCCACCTGACTTTTTTTGAGATGCTCGGCAATTTTTCTTTCGGCGATTATTTCAAGAAAGAAGCGATCGCCTATGCCTGGGACCTGATGATCAATCACTACCACCTGCCGGAAGAAAAGCTTTACTTCACCGTTTTTCGCGAGGACGATGATGCCGAGCGGCTGTGGCAGGAAGTCACCGGCGTTTCCAAATCGCGCATCTTCCGCTGCGGCGAAAAAGATAATTTCTGGCAGATGGGCGAGACCGGACCGTGCGGGCCATGCTCGGAAATTCACTACGACCTCGGCCCCGAGGCCGGCGAGGGAAAATTCCCCGACGATCCGGGCGAGCGCTTCGTGGAAATCTGGAATCTCGTTTTCATGCAGTTCGATCGCGACGCATCCGGCAAGCTCACGCCGCTGCCGCGGCCGTCGATCGACACCGGCATGGGCCTCGACCGGCTTTGCGCGGTGCTGCAAGGCAAGCTCTCCGTCTACGAAACCGACCTGATCCGCCCGATCCTCGATCGCGCCGGCGAGTTGTTTCAGAAATCCTACGGCGAGCAGGAGCGAACCGACGTGGTCCTGCGCATCAACGCCGATCATGCCCGCTCCACCGCGTTTCTGATCCACGACGGCGTGCTGCCTTCTAATGAAGGCCGCGGTTACGTGCTCCGAAAAATCATGCGCCGCGCCATGCGCAACGCCCGCATGATTGGCGTCCATGAGCCGTATCTGTACAAGCTCACCGGCTTCGTCGCCGAGCTGATGCGCGGCGCTTATCCGGAGATGATGGAAAGCATCCAGCGCGTGGCGCGCGTGGTCAAGGACGAAGAGCACCGCTATGCGACGACGTTTCAGGTCGCCGAAAAATTTTTTCACGACGAAGCCAAATCGGCCGTCGATGGCGTATTGCCCGGCGCAGCCGCGTTCAAGCTCTACGATACCTACGGGCTCGCGCTCGATGAGCAGGAGGAGATGGCTCGCGAATCCGGCTTGACTATCGACCGCGCCGGCTTCGAGGCGGAAATGGAGAAGCAGCGCGTGCGCGCCCGGGCAAGCTGGAAGGGCGCGGAAAAAAAGGTGCTGCGCCCGGAGTTCGAAACCATTCCGCAAACCAGATTCGTCGGCCGCGAAACGCTGGAGGCGCGCGCCACGGTTCAGTTTGCCTCGGACACCGAAATCATTCTCGATCAGACGCCTTTTTACGCCGAAGCCGGCGGCCAGGTTGGCGACCAGGGATGGCTCATATCGCCGGACACGGGCGAGGTTCTGGCCCAGGTGGAATCGGCCATTTCCGGCGCTCCGGGAAAAACGCTGCATCGCGTAAAAACGCTTCGCCCGATCCGCGCGGGTGATCGTGTTCTCGCGCGCGTCAACCCGGAGGCTCGTCAGGCGACGATGCGCAATCACACCGGCACCCACCTGCTGCACGCCGCGCTGCGAACCGTGCTCGGAACCCACGTCAAACAGGCCGGAAGCGTGGTCGAGCCGGCGCGCCTGCGCTTCGACTTCACTCATTACGCCGCCCTCGACCCCGATGAACTCGCCGAAGTGGAGCGGTTGGTGAATATGGAAATTTTGAAAAACGTCGAGGTCCACACCGAGATCATGGACCTCGATCGCGCTCTCGAAACCGGCGCCATGGCGCTGTTCGGCGAAAAATACGGTGACAAGGTGCGGGTCGTTTCGATCGAGTCCTTCAGCAAGGAGCTGTGCGGCGGCACCCACGTGGCGCGCACCGGCGATATCGGGATCTGCAAGATCGTCTATGAAGGCTCCATTTCCGCCGGCGTGCGGCGCATCGAAGCCATCACCGGCGAAGGCGCGCTGCGGCGATTCCAGGAAGCGCAAAGGGAGCTTTCGCGCGCCGCCACCGCGATCCGCGTGCCGGAGTCAGAGCTGGTCGAGCAGCTTGAAAAAGTCCTGGCGCGCGAGAAGTCGCTTGAGCAGGAGCTGCGCGCCGCCAAAATGCAGCTCGCGCAGGCGCAGGCGGGCCCGCTCGAATCGAAGGCGCGCGAGTTGAAGGGGGTGAAAGTCCTGGCAACCGAGGTGGAGGGCCTGGATCGCGAACAGCTTCGCGCCTTGGTCGATTCGCTGCGCAATAAATTCAAAACCGCGGTCATCGTGCTCGCCACGGCGCGGGATTCAAACGTGGCGATCGTCAGCGGCGTCACCAAGGATTTAACGTCGAAGGTCCATGCCGGAAAATTAGCGGGCGAGGTGGCCGAGGCGGTCGGCGGAAAAGGCGGCGGGCGGCCGGATATGGCCGAGGCGGGCGGAAAAGATCCGTCGAAGCTGGCCGGCGCGCTGGCCCGCGTTTATTTGAGCGTCGAGGGAATGCTTTAGTGTCCCGATTTCCAAATACGTTGGAGGGCGGAACGGATCCGGTTCGGCGCGGCGCGGGAGATGCGGTGGAATCGTTTGATGTGGTGATCGTCGGCGCGGGACCCACCGGGCTCGCCTGCGGAATCGAGTTGAAGCGCCGCGGCATCCGTGCCGTGCTCATCGACAAGGGCTGCGTGGTCAATTCTCTTTACCACTACCCCACCAACATGGTCTTTTTCACCACGCCGGAGCTGCTCGAAATCGGCGATATTCCGATGACCTCGCTGAACGAAAAACCGGTGCGCGCGGAGGCGCTCAAGTATTACCGCCGCGTCAGCGATCATTACGCGCTCGATATTCGCCAGTACCAGCGCGTCAGCCACATCTCCGGCAATGACGGCGCGTTCGTCACCCACGCCACCGATGCGCTCGGATGCCCGCGCGAGTACGCATCGAAGAAAGTGATTCTCGCGACCGGCTACTACGATGTGCCTAATCTTCTAAATGTTCCCGGCGAGGATCTGCCCAAGGTCATTCATTATTACAAGGAAGCGCATCCTTACTACAATCACGACGTGCTGGTGGTGGGCGCGAAAAACTCCGCGGCCATCGCCGCGCTGGAGCTGTTCTGGACCGGCGCTCGCGTCACCCTGGCGCATCGCGGCGAGGGCATTTCCGATCGCGTCAAATATTGGATCAAGCCGAACATCGAAAATCGAATCAAGAGCGGCGAAATTCGCGGCTTGTTCCGCACCAGCGTCGTTCGCATCGACCCGGCTTCGGTGACCCTCCGCACTCCCGACGGCGAAATCATCATCCGGAACGACTTCGTTTTCGCCATGACCGGGTATCGCCCCGATACCGAATTCCTGGAGCAGCACGGCATCCGCTTCGATCCGGAAACGATGCGGCCGTATACCAATCCCGATACGCTCGAAAGCGACCGCGCCGGAATGTATCTGGCTGGCGTACTGGTCGCCGGAATGCACACCAACGAAATTTTCATCGAAAACGGCCGTTTTCATGGCCGGATCATCGCCGAGGCGATCGCCAGAATACTGTAGAAAAAACATGTTCACCCGCAGAACCTTCCATAAGCTCGCCATCGCCGCCTTCGCGAAAATCAACTCCACGATCCACGGCGTGAAAATCGGCGCGCAGACGTACAGCTTCCGCGATCGCGATCTGGACGCCTGCATCGCCGCCATGAAACAGATCGGGCTCGGAGCGGCCGAGCTGTTTCAAGGCCACGTCGAGCCCAAGGACGCGTCAAAGCTTCCATCGTGGCGCAGGAATCCGCCGCTCGAGGAGCTGCGCGGCGTTCGTAAAAAATTCGACGCCGCCGGAATCGAGCTGTACGCCTTCAACTACAGTTTTCGCGAGGATTGGAGCGACGAAGAGCTAGCGCGCGGCTTCGAGATCGCCCGGGCGCTCGGCGTGAAATACATCACCGCATCGTCGAATGTCTCCACCGCCAAGCGCCTCAGCCCGCTCGCGGAACAGAACAGGATTTACGTCGCGTTTCACAATCATTCGCTGCTGAAGCCGAATGAATTCGCCCGACCCGAGGATTTTGAGGAGGCCCTCGCCGGCCGGTCGCGTTATCTGGCGATCAACCTGGATATCGGGCATTTCACCATGGCGGGCTACGATCCGGTGACGTTCCTTGAGGAGCATCACGAGCGCATCATCACGCTGCACATCAAGGATGTTCGAAGAAATCCGCCCGCCTTCACGCCATTCGGCCAGGGCGACACCAACATCAGAGGCGTCCTTCAGGTGCTAAAAAACAAACACCTCCAGATTCCGGCCATGATCGAGTACGAATACAACGGCGCGGACACCATCGCCGAAATGAAAAAATCCTACGCCTATTGCAAATCCGCGCTGGAGTGAGGATTTAGCGTTTTGCGCTGGTTTTGGCGCTCAGCAGGCTCTCGATCAGCGCGCGCAGCTTGCCCTGATCCTGTAAATTCGGATCCCCGCCCGGCGGGCTTTCCGCTCGAATCATGCCTTGCCTGTCGATGACCACTTCGAGCGGCACCACCGGACGGTCCATGAGCGAAAACCCCATGAAGTCCATGATCGGATCATAGCTGCTGTAGCCCACCGGGAAGGTCAGATTCAGCGCCTTGGCAAACATCGGCGCCAGTTGCTGCGCGTTCGGATTCCAGGCTACATCGATCGGCTGAAATCCCTTGGGCCCCAGTTCCTTGTACAGGTTCTCCAGAATCATCGAGAACGCCTGGCAATGCGGGCAGGTGGTGTGCACGAACGCCAGCACCACCACTTTGCCACGATAGCTCGAAAGCAGCGTCTCCTTGCCGGAAGGCTCGGTGATCGTGAACTCTGGCGCTTTGCGCGGCAGCGGCGGCATCGCCAGCGCCGCGGCGCTTGACCAGACCAGCGCGAATCCTATGGCGAATCGCATCAGCGGTGCGAAGTTTTTCGCGCGGCGGCGCCGGCCGGCTCCTTCAACAACGTATCCAGAAGATCGCGCATGTAGGATTCGGTCTGCAAGTTCGGATCGCCCTGCGGCGGGCTCTGCGCGCGAATGTTTCCTTTGCGGTCGATCACCACCACTTGCGGCACCACCCACCGCACCATTTCGCTTATGCCTAGGTAATTCAACACCGTCTGGCGTTCCGCCGCCCCCACCGGAAAACCTACGTTGTACTGCTGCACGAACCCGGGCACCAGAACCGAAGCGTTATCATTGAACGCCACGCCCAGCACCTACAGCCCGCGCGGTCCCATCTCCTTCAGGATGCGCGTCAGCATCTGCGCTTCCGCCTGGCAGTGCGGGCAGGTGGTGAACATAAAAGTCAGCACCACCACTTTGCCGCGCTGGCTGGCCAGCGTGATCTGTTTCCCTGAAGGCTCCGTCACCGTGAAATCGGGCGACGCCTTGATTACCGGAGGCACGTTTCCGGCCAGCGCCACGGCGCTGAGCGAAAGCAAAGCGGCTAGAATTCGCATAAATTCAGTGTAACAAGGGCGGCGGCAAGTGGAAATCGGCACGCATTCCTTCGATCGACTGTACCTTCGTCCCGCTCACCCAAAGCTGAAACCGGCCGTCATCGCCGGACCCGGTGATCTTCCCTTCGTCCCGATGCTCCATTTCCATCTTTTTCCAGCGCCCCTTCATCACCCGCTGGTACAGATCGAAAAAGCGCCGCGCCGACTCCGGCGAATCCCATTCGGAAACGTAGGTGAGCACCGGAAATTTTTCGCGCTTATGTTCATAAAGCCGGAACGAGCCGCCGCGCCAGTGGCTCGCCGCGCGCGCGCCCTGCTCGCCGTCAATGTATTGCCGCAGCAGAACCGAATGATCGAACTCGCCCATGCTTCCTTCCATCAAAACGCGAAATCGCCCGGCCTCTGTTTTCCCGATAAAATCGCGAATCTCCGGCGGATCGGGATCGAGCGGCTTTTCGTCCTCTAAATACGCCCGCGGATGCAGAATCTGCTGCGTGCTCGACGGAGCGCGCCTGAACACCTGATCGAAGCCCGCGCGGCCCAGCTTGCGATAAATCGCATCCTGAAATTTCAAGCCTTCGTTATAGGGAAAAACCAGCGATTCTTTCATGTACAGCGGCGCGTTGCTGAACACCGGATAATCCGCGCCATCCGCCCCGGCCGATCTGGTCAACTCCGCGATCAGCTCGGGGGCGACCTCCGCCTTGCCGCCGTTGTGCTCCGACATATAGGCCCAGGTGAGCCACGTCGCCTGGCCCTCCATCACCGCCTGCCGAGCCATCGCCGCATCGTCGTCGGGAGATCCCTTCTTCAAGAATTTCCCCAGCGGATGATGCTGATCGGCGAGCGCGTGGGCCAGCTCGTGCACCAGCGCCACCCGCTGCTCGGCGCCTTGCTGCGTCGAATCGAGAATGAACAGGCGCTTTTTCGAATAATCGTAATACGCCGCCGCCTGCTCGCTCACCAGATCGACCGTTTCCTTCGCCAGATCGAAATCCTGCGGAACGAAGCCGAACATCTTGAGGACCGTCTCCTCGGCGTGAATCTCCTGCTGGCTCGCGTTTTCCTTCATCCGCGAATCGACGTATTTGCGAAATTTTTCCTTGCTGAGCATCTCCGAGGGGACGCGCCGCTTGACGCTCCAGCCGGTGATTTTCGACAATTCGCCGGCCACTTCGTCGACCTGTGCAAACAAGGAGACTGGGGTTTGAGCGGCGGCCGCGGCGGCGAGCATCACCGCGGCAAAAAACCGAACGAGCATGCGCGCCCTCAGCGTAACATGACGCGCCCCGGCGTTCATGGCCCGGAGTATGCGGCCCGTTTCCGGATCTATCGCTGCCCGGGCGCTCGCATCCGCAGCGGCGGACCCTGCGGAATCGCTTCGCCGTCGCCGCGCGGATCAGACGCGCCGAAATTCACCCCGGTTTCGATCCGCTCCACCGCTTCCCCGCGCCCCATGGTCCCCGAATATGCGCCGCGGACCGTGATTTTGTGCCCCAGCGATGTCAACTCGCTTCGAACATTTTCCGGGATTCGCGATTCCATCTGCACGTCGCATCCGCCGAAGCTTCCCTTGGTGAAGCGCGCCGCTTCGAGCGCCGCCTGAATATTCATTCCGAAGTCGACGATATTGGCGACATACTGGGCGTGCGCCTGAGCCTGATTGAATCCGCCCATGATCCCGAAGCCGATCCGGGTTTCGCCGCGCTGCAAAAATGCCGGGATGATCGTATGCAGCGGGCGCTTGCGCGGCGCAAGCGTATTCGGCTCGTCCGGCTTCAGCGAAAACAGCCCCCCGCGATTTTGCAGGGCAAACCCGGTGCCCGGCGCGACCATCCCCGTTCCAAACGAGCTGTAGTTGCTCTGAATCAGCGAAACAATGTTGCCGTCTTTATCGATCGTCGAAAGATAAATCGTATCGTTGCCCGCCCGCGCCCGATCCGCCAGCTCCGCCGGCAGCGGATCGCAGTTGGCGCGCGCCGGATCGATCCGCGCGGCGCGCTCCGCCGCGAAGCTTTTCGATTTGAGCTGCTCGACCGGAATCTTCGCGCTGCGCGGATCGCCGACGTAGCGCAGCATGTCGGCATATGCTAATTTTTTCGCCTCAATCATCACGTGCAGCGCCTTGGCGCTGTTGTGCCCGTACTCCCCGATCGGATACTTCTCCATGATGTTCAGCATTTCCAGCGCGGCGATACCCTGCGTGTTCGGCGGGATTTCATAAACGGTCCAGCCGCGATAGGTGGTCGAGATCGGCTCGACCCACTCCGGCTGAAATTCCGCCAGATCGGCGAGCGTCATCGGATTGCCGTGCTCATTTAGAAATTTGACGATTTTTTCCGCCGTCGCGCCGTGATAGAAACCGTCGCGTCCTTTTTCGGCGACCAGCTTCAACGATCCGGCCAGCGCCGGATTGCGAAACATCTCGCCTACCTTCGGCGCGTGGCCGCCCGGCATGTACGTCTCGGCGAACCCCGGCGTCTTGGCGTGGGCTTTTTCCGATGATTGCCAGGCAATAATCTCCGTCACGGGAAAGCCGTTTTCGGCGTAGTAGATCGCCGGCGCCAGCAGCCGCTCGAAACTCTTCGTGCCGAACTTGTCATGCAGCGCCTGCCAACCGGCCACCGCTCCCGGCACCGTCACGCGATACGCGCCGGCTCTGTTCATATCGGTGATGCCCTTGGCTCGAAGCATTTCCGCCGTCAATCCCGCCGGAGCCCAGCCGCTGGAATTGAGCGCGTAAAGCTTGCCGCTTTTGGCTTCGTAGATGATCGCGAACAGGTCGCCGCCCATTCCATTCATCGCCGGCTCGACCACGCCGAGCGTCGCATTGGCCGCAATCGCCGCATCAATCGCGTTGCCGCCGTCTTCGAGCACCCTCGCGCCCGCCTGCGACGCCAGTGTCTGGCTGGTGGCGACGATTCCGAATTTGGTGATCACCATCGATCGCGCTTGATCGCGCCCTTCCGGGTCGTTGACCATATCGTCCTGGGCAAGCGCAAACGCGGCCATAACGAGCAAGAGTGCCGTTTTTTTCATCTCTGGTAATGTATCATTCCAAACCCGGCATTCGTGCCGGGGGTAAGCAATCAGGACAGCGATTTATTTTTTATCCTGAAGGTTGCTGCTTTCCTCACCGACGTATTTCGTTTTTCTCATCGCGGTCTTCGCGCTGTACTGGCCGGTGTCGCGCATCCGATTGCTGGCGCTCAGCCTTATCCTGTTTGCGAACTATTTTTTCTACGCCAAGTGGGATCTCTTCTATCTCGCGCTGATCCCCGCGGTTTCAAGCTGCGATTACGTCCTGGGACTCGGCTTGCAGTATTCGAAAAATCCACTTGTGCGGCGCCTCCTGGCCGGCGCGAGCATCCTGATGAACGTCGGCCTGCTCGCCTCGATCAAATATGTTCCGTTTTTCCTCGAAAACTGGTCGGCGGTAACGGGCCGGACCGCGCCGGCCTGGAACTGGACCCTACCGGTGAGCCTCTCGTTTTACGTTTTTCAGGCCCTCACCTACACCATCGACCTTTATCGCCGCGACGCCAAGGGCGCCAAAAGCTATCTCGCCTATCTTTCCGCCGTCTCTTTTTTCCCGACCACGCTCGCCGGGCCGATCACCCGTGTTTCCACGCTGCTCGAGCAGTTTGAAAAACCGGGAAAGCTCGATCCGGCCGACGGCGGCCGCGCGCTGTACCTCATCGCCCTGGGATTGATGAAGAAGCTGCTGATCGCCGATTTTCTCGGCGCGAATCTGGTGAACCGCGTCTTCGATTTTCCCAAGCTCTACAGCGGCGCCGAAACGCTGATTGCCGTCTACGCCTACGCCCTGCAAATTTACTACGATTTCTCCGGCTATACCGATATCGCGATCGGCTCCGCGCTGCTGCTGGGCATCCGCCTGCCGGTGAATTTCAATCGGCCCTACGCGGCCGTGAACGTTGCCGATTTCTGGCGGCGCTGGCACATCACTTTATCGAACTGGCTGCGCGATTATCTATATTTTTCCCTCCCCGGCAAGCGATCCAAATTTATGCCGTACCTCAACCTGATCATCACCATGGTGATCGGCGGATTGTGGCACGGCGCGAGCTGGAATTTCGCCATCTGGGGCGCGCTGCACGGCGCCGGCCTGGCCGTGGTTCGCGCCTGGCAGGTTTATCGAAAAAAAGCCAAGCCGTCGCCCTGGGCGCGCTATGTGAGCATCTTCGCCACGTTCCATTTCGTCGCCTTCACCTGGATCTTTTTCCGCGCGCCGGATTTGCAGACCGCCTGGGATGTGCTGGCGCGCATCGCCTCGCTCACCTGGGCCGCGCCCAACGTGACGGCATCCATCGGTTTGATTCTCGCCATCGCGATTCTGGCGCACTACGTTCCCAAGCGCTGGTACGATTACGGGCTCGCGTTGTTCGTGCGCGCGCCGTTTTATGCGCAGGCCGCCGCGCTGGCGCTGCTCGTGGTCGGATTACAATATGTGGCGCAAACCGGCGCGACGCCGTTTATTTATAACCGGTTTTGAGGAACCGATAGCCGCGCAAGACTGACGTATGCCGATTAAGACGACATTGACGGTGTTCACCTTCGTCGCGCTTCTGTTTCTGCCCGAAGTCGCGCCGGCGCTCAGAAATTACCAGTCGGTGGACCGGGACACGATCGCCAAGGTTTTCGATCTGCCGGTGCCGAAAACCAAAGCCCCGCCCGAAGCCGCCATCGCCCGGCCAGCTCCGGCGCGAGCCCCCTCGCATCTCATCGATCCTCAACACGAGCTCGATCATTTCTACGCCGCGCTCCTCAGGGGCGGGCCGGTGCGCATCCTTCATTACGGCGATTCGCCCACCACCGGCGACCTGATCACCGCCGACGCGCGCCAAATGTTTCAGCACGATTTCGGCGACGCCGGCGTCGGCTTCGTGCTGATCGCGCGGCCCTGGGCATGGTACAACCACCGCGGCGTCGATATGGACGCATCCGGCTGGAAAATCGACATCGCCGGCATCGCGCAGGCAAAAGACGGAATGCACGGGCTCGGCGGAGTCAGCTTCATCGGTTCCGAGGGCGCAACGGCGGAGTGGCGCCTGCGCAACGGTCCGCAGGAAAGGATCGAGATCGCCTATCTCGCCCAGCCCGATGGCGGACAATTCCAGGTCGATGCCGGCGATCAGACGCTTGGAAACGTATCCACCGCCGGCGAAGCCAAAGCGCCCGGCTACGCATCCTTCGACATCCCCGCCGATGCGCGGAAGTTTTCCGTGCGCGTGACCAAAGGCGTCGTCCGCCTGTATGGAGCCGAGTTCAGCCGCAAAAATACCGGCGTCATCTATTCCAGCCTCGGCATCAACGGCGCCAATATCACGCTTCTCTCTCATTCCTTCAACCAGCGCCACTGGACCGCCGAGCTTCGCCACTACCACCCCGATCTGGTGATCGTCAACTACGGCACCAACGAAAGCGGCTATGCCAGCTTCGTCGATACCACCTGGCCCAAGGAAGTGCGCGAGGCCGTGCGGCGCCTGCACGCGGCGCTGCCGGAATCGTCTGTTCTTCTGATGAGCCCCATGGATCGCGGCGAGCGCAAAATTGAGCGGCGAAATCGAAACCACCCCCGTTCTGCCCCGATTAGTCCAGCTCGAAGCCGAAGTCGCGCGCCAAACCGGCGCCGCCTTTTTCAACACCTTCCAGGCCATGGGCGGCCAGGGTACCATGAGCCGCTGGTACGCGGCCGAGCCGCGCCTGGTCAGCGCCGATTTCATCCATCCCATGCCCGCCGGCGCCAAAATCGTCGGCGAGCTCCTCTACCGCGGACTACGCGATGGATATAACGACTATAAATTGCGACAATTAAAAACTGGTGTGAGTAGATGAAGCGGACTTCGCTCCAACTCGCGATCGCGCTCACCGTTCTAACCTCGTTCGCCTGCCCCGCCGTCTTCGCAGCCGTCCCCGCCGATTCCAAATCGAAAGTGGCCCGCAAAAAGAAATATCGATCGAGCGCGGCCAGGACTTCGGCGGCAGCGGGCAAGCCCTCCCTCAGAAGAGTTCGCCGCGTAATCCCTAAGGGACCGCTTGTCAGCGCGAAAATCCGCGCGGAAGCGCACGAGGGCGTATTTGCGAACATCGCCAATGGCGCCGAAATTCCGGTCGAAAACTCCGCCGCGCTGGTGCCGTTCTTCGAACTGCTCTATCGTCATCAGAAGGGCGAGCTCCCCGGGCCGGTGCGCATCCTTCATTACGGCGATTCGCACACCGCCGCCGACGAGTGGACCGGCGACCTCCGCACCCGCTTCCAGGAAAAATTCGGCGATGGCGGCAGCGGATACTCCTTCGCCGGACGCCCGTGGAACGGTTACAGGCGTGAGGATGTGCGCACGGGATCCACCAAGGGCTGGCATACCGATGGATTGGTCGGCCGCGCCGGCGACGGCATTTACGGGCTCGGCGGCGTCAGCATGACCACCAAAGCGCCGCGCGAGGCCGTCTATCTTCAGGCCGAGGGCCAGTCCTTCGAACTTTTCTATCTTCAGCAGCCCGGCGGCGGCACGATTCAGATCTACGATAACGGCGCGCTGGTCGAACGAATCTCCACCAGCGGCGAGGAGGAGCCCGGATATTTTCATTACGACACCGCGCCCGGCGCCCACAAACTCGAAGTGGAGACGCTCGACCGCGCCCCCGTACGATTGTTCGGATGGGTCGCCGAAAATTCCACCGGCGTGACCTATGAGACCCTCGGCATCAACGGCGCGCAAGCGTCCATCCAGCTCGATTGGAATGAGCCGGTGCTCAAATCAAATATCGCGCGCCGCAATCCTTCTCTCATCGTCCTCGCCTACGGCACCAATGAAGCGGGACAGAGGGCCTGGACGCTTGAATCCTATCGCCGGATGTTCGAGGAGCTGATCGGCCGCATTCGCGACGCCGCCCCCACCGCGACCATTTTCGTCGTCGGCCCGCCGGATCGCTACATCCACACCCGCAAGGGCTGGGTCGCCATGGACCAGATCGACATGATCATCGAAGCGCAGCGCCAGGCCGCCGCCGCCACCGGCTGCGCGTTTTGGGATCTCCGCGCGAAAATGGGCGGCAAGGGATCGATGCGGCAATGGGTGCTGGCCGGAATGGCGCAGAACGATCACGTCCATTTCACCGCCCCCGGCTATCATCTTTTGGGCGACGCCGTCTTTCGCGATCTGATGAGCCAGTACGACCTGTTCGTGAAAGCCCGCGCCGATTCGGTCGCGGACGCGGCCGCCCCGGTAAAGCAGTGAGGTGCCGAAGCCGTAAGTGAGCTCCATCGGACTTCATGCCGGAACAGGCCACCATCGAGTTTTATTGTCCCCGCTGCCGCCAGGCGGTCGCCGATCCGCTGGTGTGCGGCGATTGCGCCGCGCTGATCTGCCGCCGCTGCGGAACGCCGCTCGAACAAATCGACGAACTGGGCATCGGCTGACCCCACCCCATCCGCCCGGACCCCACCGCGCCGCGCTGCTCCTCGTCCTGCTGACCTTTCTGCTTGCTTGCTGCGGCAGGCCCGCGCCCCAACCTCCATCCACCGGCGTAGCTTACGTCGGACCCCCGACCCTCAATCTTCGCAAGGACCTGACCCTGCGCTCCGCCGTGGTCGGCGCCGTGAAGCATGGCGATAAGCTGGAGGTTCTCGAAACGCGCCGCCGTTTCGTGCTGGTGCGCACCACGACTACGCCTCCCGTCGAAGGCTGGACCGACGCCAACGTCCTCCTCACCCCCCGCCAGATGGACGATCTCCGCCGCCTGGCGGCCTTCGCGGCCAAGCTTCCCTCCGAAGGCAAAGCCACCGTTTTCGACGCGCTCAACATGCACGCCGAGCCGAGCCGCCAGTCGCCCAGCTTTTTCCAAATCCCCGAATCGGGCAGCGTCGACGTGATCGGCCACAAAGTCGCGCCGCGCGCCGTCGCTCCCCCGCCCGCGCCCGTGCACCGCGCGAGCGCCTCCAGGAAAAAAACGAAAACATCCAAGCGCCCGCCGCCCCTCGTGCTCGATCCGCCGAAGCCGCCGCCCCTGCCCGCCAATTGGGAGCTGCTCTCGCGCCCCCGCCTCACCGATCTGCCCGGATACGAACCGCCCCTCTCCAAGCCGGTCTCCATCGACGATTGGAGCCTGGTCCGCGATAAGGACGGCAAGGTCGGATGGGTGCTCTCGCGAATGCTGGTCATGTCGATCCCCGACGAGGTCGCCCAGTACGCCGAAGGCCATCGCATCACCTCTTATATGCCCCTCGGCGAAGTGTTCGATAAAGAAAAAAATCAGGTGAAGCCCAACTGGCTTTGGACCACCGCTTCCACCAACGCGGCGCCCTACGAGTTCGACAGCTTCCGCGTCTTCGTCTGGAGCATCAAGCGCCATCGCTACGAAACCGCCTACATCGAGCGCAACGTCCAGGGCTACTATCCCGTCGTCACCAAAGCGATTCCCGGCGCCGACGACAAAGCATTCTCGCTGGTGCTGCGCGACAAAGACGGCCGGCTTTATCAGAAAACCTACGCCTTCAACGGCTATCGCGTCAGGATGGTCTCCAAAACCCCCTATCAGCCCGGACCGCCTCTGCCCGAGGTCCACGCCGAACACAACTTCGATCCCGTCGCCCCGCCCGACACGGAAACAAAGATGAGCTGGACCACCCGGCTCCGCGAATTCAGCAAGCGATGGCTCAGGCGATAAGGCGCGGACTTGCAGAAATGCATCTCGCCGGCGAAATTCATTAATCCCGTGTATGTTGCGATGCGATGCGCGTCCATCTTCGCGCTGCCGCGCGAACAATCATTTCACGACGGAGCTTATGTAATGTAAAATACCTCTTTAGTCAGCGCGCCCACGCCCGGCCGCATGTTCGGATCGAAGCTCATCGTTGACCCTCCACCAGAAGCGGCGCCGCCCAACCATTGGATCCGCGAGCAGGACCGCCTTCGGTTTTACTCCGAAGGATACATGGTCATCCGCGGCGTGGTGCCCCGAGCCATCACCGAAAACGCGGTTCGCGAAATCGCGGCGTTCCTCGCCGCCGATTTGAACGACAGGTCCACCTGGTATGGCGGCGCGCCGGAGCTCGACGGCATCGTGCCGCTGCATCATGCGCAATCCCTGTGGGACATCCGCCAGTGTCCCAATCTGCACCAGGTCTTCGCGGAGTTTTTCGAAACGCCGCGGCTTATGGTGGATATGAATCGCTGCATCTTCCGGCCGCCCGTCGATCCCAAATATCCCACCATCAGCCACGGCACGATCCACTGGGATACCGATCCGCGAAGCAGCGAGCCAAGCTCGTTGCAGGGCGTGGTGCTGCTGACGGACGTGGCTCGCGACGGCGGCGGATTTCAATGCCTGCCCGGCATCTATCAAAATCTGGAATCGTGGCTCGAAATTCACGCGCGCGGCGCGGATTTCGATTTCTTCAATCCCGGCCTGAATCGCGTAAAGAGCACCCAGGTACCCGGCAGCGCCGGCGACGTCATTCTGTGGTCCACCAGGCTGCCGCACGGAACCGCGACCAATCGATCCAGCCGCCCCAGAATCGCGGCCTTCGTCTCCATGCAGCCTCCGCCCGATGATCCAAGCGCCGCGGAAACGATGCGAGCCCTGTGGCTGGCCAAGCGAGCCCCCGAAGAATGGCGAGGCCTGCCCGGCCAGCTCGATCCCGAACCCGGACCGCCCGCGGTTCTCACCGAATTGGGCCTGAAACTCATCGGCGCCCTGCCCTGGTAGTCACTTCACCAGCCGGACTGTCCAGAAATCCGCCGCCAGATTGGCGTCGGTAATGTAGTCGTAAGGCAGCGTGAAGTATCCACCCATCCCCCAGCCGCTTCCCCAGGAATTGCGAACCAGCACCGTCGAGGACGCGTCGTTATAGCCCACCGCCATCACCGCATGCCCGCCCAGCGCGGTTTCCGACGCCGACGGCAGCGTCGCGATCCCCGTGTGCGCCACCTGATCGCATTCAAAGCTTTCATACACCGTGAATCCGAATACGAACGGATAGCCCTGCGCCAGGCACGTTTTCATCCGCATCAAATCCTGCGCCAGTCGGCTGTAGGCGACCGCCGGATGCGCCTTTCCCGCTTTGTAGCACGGCGCCGGCGGCCGCTCGGAGAAATGCTGCTCGACATAGGGCCACATCACCTCCGGACAAGCGCCCTGCGAGGCGATGCTCTTGATGCCGTCGCGCAGCATGGCGCCGCTATCGGTCGCGATCGTGCCTTCCATCGCGCGCTCGTTGTAATAAATAAACAGGCGCGACGGCGTGAACGGCTGCGCCATTTTTTGTTTTTTCTGGTCGAACTCGATCGCCGCCGCGATGGCGTTCGCGGTGCAGCTTCCCAGCTCGCCCTGATCGTAAACCGGCGGGCAGCCGGCGCGCAGATCGATGGATTTGGGCAGCGCCACGGCTTTCCGCGGCGCCCGGAAGAAACGGTCGCGAGCGTCGGGAAGATCCGGAATCCATCCGTAGCGGCCGATTTTATGTCTCATGCCTGAAACTTATCCGCCCGCGCGCAAAATGCGGCTTGCCTGAAGCTCTAGGGCGGAGAAACCGCGAAACTTAGCGGGCGTGGGCGCCCGTGACGCAATCCGTGAGAGGATCGGCGTGCGCCGCACACTACTCCCATTGGTGATAAGGATTTTGCGACCGGTATGACGAAGCCCCGCCGCGCCAGTATCCACCGCGACGCTGCCGATCTGATCGGAGTGAGCCATTTCCATAAGCTGAACGGAAACTCGTTTCGCGTTTGGGCCCCCGAGGGCGCCCCCTGCCGGATCGAATACTCGACTGCGGTGCTTCGCCAGGCGCGCCTTCAGTCCGCGCGCGAAAACGCCGAGGGCGTTCTGTACGGCCGGTGTGAGAACGGTTCGATTCGCGTCGTCGCCGCCCGGCCCGCCCCCGACGCCGCCGATCCACGGCTGAGCGGGCTCGATCCAATTGGAATCTTCGCCGCCCGCCTTCGTGGCGAGGTTTTTCTCACCGAACGCGATCTGGAGCGCTTCGAGAAAATTGAAAGCGGCGCGGTGGTCGCCCTCGTCATCGCCGGATCGCGCGCCGGCTTCTTCGTTCATGAACCGGACGGATCATTGCAATCGATCAAGAGTCATCTGGAATTTTCGCTGGACGAACCGCCGCCGGAGCTGGAGCGGCCCGCGCCAGCCGTTGCTCCGACAGGCTGGAATTGGAAACCATTTGCCGTGTCCGCCTTGATCGCGATCGCAATTTCGCTCTGGATCGCGTCTTCGCGCGTCAAACCTCAAGCGCGGCCCCCCGTCGCCCTGACTCTTCACGATGAAAACCTCGCGCTGCGCATCGCCTGGAACCCGGCGGCGATTCCCGCGCCCGCGACGCTCGAAATCGTGGACGGCGGAGTGCAACAATCCATCGACATCGCGGGATTAAACGGCCTCACCTACGCCCGCCGCTCGGGCCAGGTCACCGTGCGCCTGGCGGGAGAAACCGCGCGCTTCACCGGCGCGGATCCGCCCGTCCCGCCTCTCGACCGTCTGCGCGAGCAGGTGGCCGAGCTCGACGCCGAAACGCGCGATCTCAAAACGGTCGCCGCGATCCGCACCCGGCGGATCGCCGAAATGGAGCGGATCTTATCTAAAATGGATCTTGCTCATTGAAGCGCGCGGGCAGCCGAAATTTTCTTCCGAAGACGCGGTTCGAATCGCCAGGGAACTCTACGGGATCGAAGCTTGCGCCAGCCCGGTTCCCGGCGAGTTCGACGATAACTTTCATCTGGTTGCCGGCCGCGGCGAGTACCTCCTGAAGATCCTGCGCCCCGGCTGCGAGCGCGCCTTCCTCGATTTGCAGGAGCAGGTTCTCGCCCGCCTCGAAGGTCTTCCCGTCCCGCGAGCCGCCGGCGCGGTTTCGGCGAGCGATGGACATTTCGTCTGGCTGCTCGATTGGCTGCCGGGCGAGCTGCTCGCGCGCATCCATCCCCCAACTCCGGAAATGCTCGAACAGCTTGGCCGCCTGCTCGGAGAAATCGATTCGCGCCTGTCCGGTTTTTCGCATCCCGCCGCGCTCCGCGAATTTAAGTGGGATCTCAAGCGGGCCGGTTGGATTCGCGATTATCTGTCCTTCATCGCCGACCCGGCGCGGCGTGCGCTGGTCGAAAAAATTCTCGCGCGTTACGATGCCGAAATCGTGCCGGAATTGAGCAAACTGCGGCACGGCGTGATTCATGGCGACGCCAACGATCACAATATACTGGTCGATCGCGGCAAAATTCGTCTGATCGATTTTGGCGACGTCCATTACACCGTCACGGTTGCGGAAATTGCGATCGCCTGCGCCTACGCCGCGTGCTGGCGCGGCGATCCGATGGACTCGATCCTAGCCGTGCTGCGCGGATATTCCCGTGTTTTTCCGCTGGAGGAACGTGAAATTGAGCTGCTGTTTCCGTTGCTTCTGGCGCGGCTCGCCGTCAGCGTAACCAATTCGAGCTATTTGAGCACAATTCGCCCCGATCCTTACGTCACCGTGAGCGAGCAGCATGCCTGGCGAGCGATCGAAAAGCTGAGCGCGATCCATCCCCGGCTGGCGCACTATCGCCTGCGCGGGGCGTGCCGGCTGGAGCCGTCGCCCCGCACCCCCTCCGTCATCGCCGCCGTGCGCGATCTCAAATCGATGCCGCTGGTGCCGCCGGGAAAATCGATCGTATTCGACTTGAGTTTTTCGAGCACGCTTCTTGCGGCCGATCCGAAATCGTACGAGACCGCGCCGCTGGCGGAAACGCTGTGGCAAGAGATGCGCCGTGCCGGCGCAACCATCGGCATCGGCCGCTACGATGAAGCGCGTCCGATTTATACCGCGCCGGAGTTTGCCGCGGGCCCGCGCGAAACCGACGAGCACCGGACGATTCACATCGGACTGGATCTTTTTTGCGAACCGGGCACGCCGGTCTTCGCGCCCCTCGCGGGTAAGGTTCACGCGTTCGCCAATCGTGACCGCAGGCTCGATTACGGCCCCGTGATTCTGTTGCGGCACGATGCGGGTTTTTTCACCTTGTACGGCCATTTGACGCGCGATTCGCTCGAAAATTTGCGCGTGGGCCAGCCGGTCGAGGCCGGTCAGGCGTTCGCGAAAATCGGCGCGCCGCCGGAAAATGGCGGCTGGCCGCCGCACCTGCATTTTCAAATCATCGTCGATGACCTCGATCTGGGAACGGATTTTCCGGGCGTCGCTTTCGCCGCCCAGCGCGAGGTTTGGAAAAGCCTTTCGCCCGACCCGCGGCTGATCGCCGACGGTCCCGATTTTCGCGAGCCTTCAATCAGCGAAACGCTTGAAGCCAGACGGGTTTTGCTGGGGCGCAATCTGAGCGTCAGCTACGAAAGACCGCTGAAGATCGTGCGCGGCTGGCGCCAGTATCTGTACGACGAAAACGGCCGCGCCTATCTGGATGTCTACAACAACGTCCCGCTGGTAGGGCACAGCCATCCGCGAGTGGCGGAGGCCGTCGCGCGGCAAATTTCGGTTTTGAATACAAATACGCGTTATTTGCACGACAAAATCGTCGAATATGCGTCAAAATTGACGCAGTTGCTGCCGGAGCCCCTGCGCGTTTGCTATTTCCTCAATTCGGCGAGCGAGGCCAATGAGCTGGCGCTGCGCCTGGCCCGCGCGCGCCTGGGCCGCGAGGAAACCCTCGTGCTCGAACACGCGTATCACGGCCATACCAATACGCTGATCGATATCAGCCCGTATAAGTTCGATGGGCCGGGCGGGCGCGGCCGCAAGCCGTGGGTGCGGGTCGCGCCTTTGCCCGATCCGCGGAAGCGCGACGATCCCGCCGCGGGGCTCGAATACGCGCGCGCCGCGGCCGGGCAGATCGATGGCCCCGCGGCCTTTATCGCCGAAAGTCTGCCGAGCGTCGGCGGCCAGGTTGTTTTTCCGCCCGGCTATTTGCGGGAAGTTTATGGCGCGGTGCGCGCGGCCGGCGGAGTTTGTATCGCCGATGAAGTGCAAACCGGCTTCGGGCGACTGGGCGATTATTTTTGGGGATTCCAGATGCAAGACGTTGTGCCGGATATCGTGGTGCTGGGCAAACCAATGGGCAACGCATTTCCGCTGGCGGGCGTAGTGACCACGCCCGAGATCGCGGAGGCGTTCGATAACGGAATGGAGTTTTTTAGCACTTATGGCGGGAATCCGGTGGCCTGCGCGGCGGGTCTGGCGGTGCTCGATGTGCTGCGCCAGGAGCGGCTGCCGGAAAATGCCGCGCGCGTTGGCCGGTATCTCATGGAGTTGCTGAGAAAACTGAATGTCGCCGATGTTCGCGGCCGCGGATTATTTCTCGGCATTGAGCTTTCAACCGGCGAACACGCCGCTTATGTTGTGAATCGCCTGCGCGAGCGCGGGATTCTGGCGGGGACCGACGGTCCGCTGCACAACGTGATCAAAATCCGGCCGCCGTTAATTTTTTCGGAGGAAGACGCGGAATTCTTCGCGTCCGTTCTCGGCGAAATTCTTGAGGAGAATTTTGAGAACAGCGCGGTTCGCACACCGGCCCTTCCGCTCAGACCAGGACGGTGAATGCGTTTTCGACGCGCTGCACTGGACGATAGAGCGTGTCCCGTTCCACCGGCTCGCGTCCCGCTTCGCGGATCAGGCGCAAAAGCTCCCCTCGCCGCAGATTTTGCGATGTGGTCGCGCCGGCGTCGTGATAGATTTTTTCCTCCACCACCGTGCCGTCGATATCGTCGGAGCCGAAGCGCTGGGCGATCTGCGCGATCTTCGGCGTCATCATGATCCAATA
>JAJPHS010000101.1 GCA_021325175.1 Terriglobia bacterium | reverse complement strand
CTAGCGCGGCGCCGGATGAATGCCGGCATCCGATTCGGCTAGACTGTTGCTTGAATGCGAGCACTCGCGTTGTTTCTTTCCGGCGCGGTGATTTTCGGGCAGGCGCCTGCGGCGGCTCCGCAGGTGAATCCGAACGATCCGGTTTTGAAAGCTCTCGACGACGTCGAATGGCGTTTGAAGCTGGGCGATGTCGCCGACGTCGATAAAATCGCCTATACGAGTCTTCCGCCGGCGCACAATCCCAACCCGACCGGACCCGGCGCGGGCAATCCGCTGATCATCCGAGCCTACACCTTTATCCCGAAGAAGCTGGACCGGAGCAAAAAGCAGCCGCTGCTGGTGCTCGCGCATCAGGGCATTCACGGCAACGTATCGTCGGACGAACTGGGCCACATCATGCGCGAATTGATGGAGCAAGGCTACGCCGTCATCGCGCCGGATTATCGCGGCTCCAGCGGATACGGCGCTGGTTTCTATTCGCAGATCGATTACGGAGGGCGCGAGATCGACGACGTGTTCGCCGCGCGCCAGTGGATGCTGGACCGGTACGGCTTTCTGGATGCGAAACGCGTCGGCATGATCGGCTGGAGTCACGGCGGATTCATCACGCTGATGAATGTTCTGGAGCATCCGGACGCATACGCCGTGGCCTACGCGGGCGTGCCGGTAAGCGATCTGGTGCTGCGGCTCGGCTACGAAAATGAGCAGTATCGCGCGCTGTATTCGGCGCCCTACCACATCGGAAAAACGGTCCGCGACGACATCAAGGAATACGAGCGGCGCTCGCCGATCACCTGGGTTTCCCGCTTGCAAACGCCGCTTCTGATCCACACGAATACGAACGATGAAGACGTGAACGTGGTTGAAGTCGAGCGGCTGATCACGGCATTGAAGGCCGAAGGAAAACAGTTCGAGTACAAGGTTTATGAGAACGCTCCGGGCGGGCACATGTTCAATCGTCTGGATACGGATCTGGCGCGACAGTCGCGGCGGGAGATTTATCAGTTTTTGGCGAAGTATTTACTCCAATGAGAATCGCCGCGATATTTTTCGTATTGCCTTTGTTGGCGCAGCAGCCGGGCGGGCGCGGTCCGGCGCCGGTGCAAACGGGTTTGGCGCAAGCCTCGAACACGGTACAACCGGCGCCGGGGCCGTCCAGCGACCAGGTCCTGAAGGCGATCGACGATTTGCAATGGCGGCTCGAAATCAGCGACATCGCCGATTTCGATAAGATCGCCTACACCAGCCTTCCGCCGGCGCACAATCCCAATCCCACCGGGCCGGGCGCGGGCAATCCGCTGATCGTTCACGGGTACACGTTTATTCCGAAGAAGCTGGACCGCTCCAGGAAGCAGCCGCTGATCGTGATGGTTCACGGCGGCATCCATTCGAATTTCACTTCCGAATCCGAGCACATTGTGCGCGAGCTTCTCAATCAGGGCTATTCGATCATTGCGACGGATTATCGCGGCTCAACCGGATACGGCGAGGGCTATTATCGCCAGATCGACTACGGCGGGCGCGAGGTGGACGACGTTTACCTGGGCATGCAGTGGATGCTCGAACATTATCCGTTTCTTGATTCCAAGCGCGTGGGTATCATCGGTTGGAGCCACGGCGGGCTGATCACGCTGATGAACATTTTCGAGCATCCTGAATCGTTCGCGGCGGCGTACGCGGGCGTTCCGGTGAGCGATCTGGTGTTTCGTCTGGGCTATCAGACCGATGCGTATCGCGCCGAATACTCCGCGCCGTATCACATCGGCAAAACGGTTCGGGAGGACATCAGGGAATACGAGCGGCGGTCGCCGATCAGCTATGTTTCCAAGCTCCAGACGCCGCTGCTGATTCATACCAACACCAACGATGAAGACGTGAATGTGCTTGAAGTCGAGCGGCTGATCTCGGCGCTGAAGGCCGAAGGCAAGAAGTTCGAGTACAAAATTTACGACAACGCGCCCGGCGGCCACATGTTCAACCGGCTGGATACGAAGCTTGCGCGTGAATCACGGCAGGAAATTTATCAATTTTTGGCGAAGTATCTGCATCCGGGAATATGATCCACAACCCACCGGCGGCGAACCGGTCGCAGGCGCGATCGATGGTGATTTCGCAAAGCGGCATGGTGGCGGCGAGCCAGACGCTGGCCTCGGTGGCGGGCGCGCAGACGCTGGCGCGCGGCGGATCGGCGGTGGATGCGGCGATCGCGGCCAATCTGGTTTTGGGCGTAGTGGAGCCGATGATGTGCGGCATCGGCGGCGATCTGTTTGCCATTCATCGCGACGGCAAGACCGGCGAATTGACCGGCATCAACGCCAGCGGTTATGCTCCGCGGGCGCTATCGCTGGAAAAATTGAATTTCGAAGTGCCGGAAGCAGGGATTCACGCCGTGACGGTCCCCGGCGCGGTGGATGGATGGGCGAAGATGCACGCCCGCTTCGGCCGCCTGCCATGGGCGGATCTGTTTGCGCCGGCGATTTATTACGCCGAGCGCGGCTTTCCGCTGACCGAGATTATTCAATACGAGTGGCAGCAGGAAAGCGAAAAGATTCGCGGGACATTTTTTCTGAAGGACGGCCGCGCTCCCGCGCTGGGCGGGATTTTCCGCAATCCGGATCTGGCGGCGGCCTACCGCATTCTCGCCTCGCAAGGGCCGGACGCGTTTTATCGCGGCGAACTGGCGGCGGCGATCCTCAAAACATCGCGCGCGCACGGCGGCGTGATGGCGGCCGAGGATCTGGGCGATTTTTCAGCGGAGTGGGTGGATCCGCTGGAGATCGATTATCGCGGCTGGAGCGTCTATCAGCTTCCGCCCAACGGGCAGGGCATTGGCATGCTGGAAATGCTGAACATCATGGAGCAGTTCCCGCTGCCACAGCTCGATTTTCTGAGCGCCGATGCCTGGCACATCAAAATGGAGGCGCAGAAGCTCGCGGCGGCCGATCAGAAGCGCTACATCGGAGATCCGCGGTTCAGCCATGTGCCGGTCGAAAAGATGCTTTCCAAGGACTACGCGAAATCGAAAGCGGCCACCATCGGCCATACGATTTATCTCGCGGCGGCCGACCGGGAGGGCAACACCGTTTCCTGGATCGAGAGCATTTCCGACTGGTGGGGATCGGGCGTGCTGGTGGACGGCTTCGGTTTTCATCTGCACAATCGAGGCGCTGCGTTTTCCTCCGATCCGTCGCATCCCAACGCGCTTGCGCCGCGCAAGCGGCCGTTTCACACGATCATTCCCGGCTTTATGGAGCGCGGCCATCGCCACATCGCTTTCGGCATCATGCGCGGCATGAATCAGGCGCAGGCGCAGGCGCAGTTTGTTTCCAACGTCGTCGATCACGGGATGAATATTCAGGCCGCGCTCGAAGCGCCGCGATTTTCGAAAATGACCATCGGCGGAAACGACGTTCGCGTGGAAAGCCGCGTGCCTCTGCGCGTGATCGATGAGCTGCGGGCGCGCGGGCACGACGTGGAAGTGGTCGGCGAATATTCCGGATTCATGGGCGGCGGCCAGGCGATCCTGCACGATTCGGAAGCGCGCGTGAATTACGGCGCGTCGTCTCCAAGAAAGGACGGGGCGGCCGTTCCGGAGCCTGATCCGTACTGGGCGTGAACCGCGCCGCCCGGCGCAATGAGACAATACGTTCGGGAGCAGGACCGATGTACTTTCAGCAGTTCTATCTCGCTTGTCTTTCCCACGCCTCCTATATGATCGGATCGGAAGGCGTGGCCTGCGTGGTCGATCCGCGGCGCGACGTTTCCCTGTACCTGGACGAAGCCGCCAAAGAAAATCTTCGAATCGAGCACGTGATCGAGACCCATCTGCACGCCGATTTCGTCAGCGGGCATCGCGAGCTGGCCGATCGCACCGGCGCGAAGGTTTATCTGGGATGGCGCGCCGGCGCGAAATTTCCGCACGTCGCGGTCCATGACGGCGATGAGATTCGCTTCGGCCGGCTGATTCTGCGCTTCCTCGAAACGCCCGGCCATACGATCGAAAGCGTATGCGTCGCGATCACCGATCTCGATCGCGGCGAAAAACCTTTCGCCGTGCTTACCGGCGACACCCTGTTTATCGGCGACGTCGGGCGGCCGGATCTGTCGCCCGATTTGAGCCCGCGCGAGCTCGCCGCGATGCTGTTCGACAGCCTGCATCAAAAAATTCTCCCATTGGGGGATGAGGTCGAGGTCTATCCGGCGCATGGGGCGGGATCGCTTTGCGGCAAGCAGATGCGACCCGAGCGGCAATCGACCATCGGTAAGGAGCGCGCCATGAACTACGCGCTGCGGGCGCAAACCAAGGAGGAGTTTGTGCGCCTGCTGACGGCGGAGCTGCCGGACCGGCCGGGATATTTCGCACTTGACGCCGAGATCAATCGCAGCGGCGCGCCGGCGTTGACGGATCTTCCGCCGGTCGCGCGGCTTTCTTGCGAACAGATCCTGGCGAGCAGGAACGCGATCATGCTGGATACGCGGCCGCCGCAGCAGTTCGGGGCGGGACACATTCCGGGGGCGGTGAACATTCCGCTTGCCGGGCAGTACGCCTCGATGGCAGCGACGCTGGTGGGGCTCGATCGCGACATCATTCTCATCGCCGAAGATGAGGAGCGGCTGGAAGAATCGCGGGTGCGGCTGGCGCGCGTGGGAATCGAGCGCGTGATCGGTACGCTAAAGGGCGGAATGCAGGCCTGGCGCGGACCCGTCGTGGAAATTCCGCAGATTACCGTCAGCGATCTGGCGCGGGAACGGCGGGATATCCAGGTGGTCGATGTTCGCCGCCGGGCGGAGTGGGATGAGGGGCATATCGAGGGCGCGAAACTGATGCCGCTCGGCCAGCTTGAATCGATGCTCGGCGAATTGCGGCGCGATTTGCCGATCGCGGTGCATTGCAAGAGCGGCTATCGCAGCGCAATCGGGTGCAGTCTGATCCAGCGCGCCGGGTTCGAAAAGGTGTGGAACGTAATCGGCGGCTTTGACGCCTGGCGAGCGTGCGGGCTGCCGGAGGCGATTGCGGAAACCGCAATCTAATCGTGCTTCCGCGCGAGTACCGCGGCGTCACTCAGCAGCACGCACCAAATTTTGCCGGCGGGCAGCGCGCCCGCCGGCGCCCATCCCCGGTCTGCTCCGGGAGCTCACGGGAACGGATCGCAGGAGGTTCAGGAGTGGGCTCCGCAGCACTTCTTGTACTTCTTGCCGCTGCCGCAGGGACAGGGGTCGTTGCGGCCGATTTTTTGGGGCGGCGCCGCGGGCTCGGGCTCGGCTTCGATTTGCTCTTCTTCCTCGCTGAACACCGGCGCGAGGCCATGCAGGCGCAGCCGCTCATCGAGGGCGAATTCCACCAAGATCGTTTCGTCGCTGTTGAGCGGCGTGATCGAATCCAGCTTGCGCAGCATCCCGCGAACGCGGCCGCGCGTGGTTTCGCCGGGCATCGCCAGCGCGTAGGCGAACAGCGCGTCGTCGCGCAGGCGGTGAAACGGCGGCTCGGCGTCGAAATATTTGGCGATCTTGTCCACGTAGCTGCTGAGCTCGAAATAGCCCGCGCCGCGCAGCGCCTCGCGCACGATTTTCGGATCGCGATCCTCCAGATGCGCCGGGAAAAATTTCGCGAATCCTCCCCACAGCGACCGCCACATCGCCTCCAACGCCTTGGCGCGCGCTTCCGGGATCTCGTACAGTTGTTCGATCCCTGGCCTGACCTTGGCGTCATCGGCGATGCCGTATAAGCCCACCGCCGCGCCGCCGCGTTCCTCCATCGGACGCGATTCGTCGTTGAGCACCGCGATCATCTCATCGCGAACCGCCTGGTCGTCGGTCGCGTCCGCCAGCGATTCCCAGGCGCGCGCCCGAACCGCGGGCTCCGCGTCCCGCCGCGCGGTCTCCAGCAGAGCCTCGCGCGACTTCGCGTTTAGAGTCGTATTGAAAAAACTGTGCGCCGCGCCGGCTCGCGCCGCCGCATCATCGGACCGGAGCAGTTCCAGCCGTTCCGCTTCCGGCAGAACATCGAACGCGGGAAGATCGTGCTCGGGATATTCCTTCAAAATATCGAACGGCTCGCCTTCGTAGCGCGGCGGCGTTTCGCTCAGCGACTCCAAGGCGTGGTTCAACTCGCGCCGGAGCTCGACGTCTTCCTCAGGAATTTCGGCCAGCATCCTTTCGAGCGCCGGGCGAGCCGCGGGATCGCCGTAAACGCCCAGCGTGAAGGCGCCATCGGCCGCGTCGTATTCCAAACGCTCCAGCAGCAGCTCCAGGATCCGCGGATCGCGGACATGCAATCCGGCCAGCAGAAAGGCGACGTCGCCGCCGCGCTCCTCGCCTAATTCGTGATAAAGCGCGATGAGGGGATCGATCGCTTTCTCGCCGTAGGAAAGAATCGCTTCCACCAGTTGATCGGAAACCTCCTCCGGGGACCGGCGGATCGCGTCCATATAAAAGCCGAGCGCCTCTTCCGGCTGAAAGTGCCGGAACAGATCCACCAGCAGCGGATCGAGATCAAGCCGTTCGCCCTGGCGCGAGGCTTGCGCGAATCGAACCAGGCCGCGCACCGCGTCCGGATCGTCGAGAATACGCCGGAGCAGGCGCCGGTCTACACCGGTCCGGCCCATCGCCGCGGAATGAAGCAGTTCTTCAACGGACATGAGCAGAGGAAGCCAGGCGCCGGAATCCAGAAGCCGGTTGGCCCGTCTCCTGTCTCCTCAATCTTCCCGGACCACGTGGACCGGCAAATCGACGGACACTTCCTTGTGCAGCCGGATGCTCACGGTAAAATCGCCCAGCGTTTTGATCGGCTCCTCCAGATGCACTTTTTTCCGGTCGATCGAGTAGCCCAGTTTTTCGAGCGCCACCGCGATGTCGTTGGCCGTGACCGATCCGAACAACTGATCGTTCTCCCCGGCCTTTTGCCGGATGGTCAGCTCCACCGATCCCATCAGCCTGGCCAGATCGGAGGCGTCGGCCTGGAGCTTGGCTTCCTTGCGAAGATGCGCCTGACGTTCCTGCTCGACGATTTTTTTGTTGGCGTCGGTGGCCGCCACCGCCAGGCGGCGCGGCAGAAGGAAATTGCGCGCAAAGCCCGGCGCGACTTTGACCACCTGGCCGCGCGAGCCTAATTTCTCGATATCTTCCCGAAGTATGACTTCCATGGTTTCCTCTTAAATCGAAGTGGCAAACGGCATTAGCGCGATATTGCGCGCCTGCTTGATTGCTTCCGCCAGCCGCCTCTGGTGCGGGGTGCATACGCCGGAGATACGCCGCGGCGTGATTTTTCCGCGCTCGCTGATAAAGCTGGAAAGCAGCCGGACGTCCTTGTAGTTGATATCGTCGATTCGATCCACGCAGAAGCGGCACACTTTCTTGCGCCGGAAATATTGCTTCTTGCCGGCGATCGCTTTATCGCCCCCGGTGGGACGCATGGAACCGCTGATCGGTCTTCCGCCTTTTCGTTCGTCCGCCATGATTTACTCCTTTTCTCCCGGATTGGCTGCGGCGACGGGAACGCCAGGCACCGCGTGTTCGGACGCGGCCGCCGCCGGAGCCGCGGGGGCGGCAGGTGCGGCAACTTGCGGAGCCGGACGCCGCGCGGCGCGTTTTTCGCGCTGTTTTTTGCGCTTTTCAATCTTCTTCTGCTTCTCGTCGACGCGCACGGTGAGGAATTTGATCACCAGGTCGGCCACGCGCATGCGGCGCTCGACCTCGCGCACCAGCTCGGGCGAGCTCGAAAAAACGAACAGCACATAGCGCCCCTCGTTGTATTTCGAAACACGATAGGCCAGCTTGCGCACGCCCCAGTTATCGACTTTGTCCACCGTGCCCTTGCCGTTGGTGATCACCTGGCGGATCTGTTCGATGAACGCCTCGACCTCCTCTTCCGGCGCGTCCGGCTTTACTATGAACAGCTCTTCGTAGACTCTCATTCTTCCTCTTCATTTGAGCCTTGGGCGCGGCGATTAAAAACCGTCATGGACTTTTCGACGCCCTCGGCAATTATGGATTCGACGGCGGCGCATCCGCGTCCGACCACCTCCTCCACTTCCCGCATCCGCGACTTGGCAAACGGCCGCAGAACAAACTCTTCTCCATTCACCGGATGATCCGGATGAATGCCCAGGCGGACCCGGGTGAAATTGCTGGTCCCGAGCGCGCCGATCACGCTTTGCGCGCCCTTATGCCCGGCGGCCGATCCCTTGGGCTTGATCTTCATTGTGCCCCAGGCGAGATCCAGCTCGTCATAAACCACAATCAGGCGGTC
This sequence comes from Terriglobia bacterium, assembly GCA_021325175.1. GTDB lineage: Bacteria > Acidobacteriota > Terriglobia > Bryobacterales > Bryobacteraceae > Palsa-187. The sequence continues at coordinate 19,515 of JAJPHS010000101.1, read as the reverse complement.
CGGCTGCAATTCGTACCGCTCGAGCAGCCCGCGTACGGAGGGGCCGCTCAGATTCATAAACGTTTGCGGCTTGGCGAGGGCCACCTGTTTTTCCCCGATCGTCCCCAACCCGACCAGCGCCATATTCTCCTTCCGGCTCACGCGAATTGCGTGCGATCCGGCCAACCGGTCGATCACCATGAAGCCCAGGTTATGCGGCGTGTTGGCATACTGCTCGCCGGGGTTGCCGAGGCCCACGATGAGAAAATCCATCGGTGATCAGTGGCGTGGCCGGCGGCCAGTTTTCGACGGCCGCTTGCTGGCCACTGCGCACTGGCCGCCGGCCACTTATTTCTTTCCCTTCTTTTCTTCCGCCGGAGCCGCGCCCTCCTCTTCCTTCTTGCCTTTCTTGATCACTTCCGGTTCCGCCGGAGCCGCCGGCGCCGCTCCCTCGGCGGCCGGCGCCGCCGCCTCTTCCGCCTTCAGCGCCACGACGTGCGAAATCACCGAATCCGGAGCGCTCACCAGCCGCACGCCCTCTTCGAGCTTCAGATCGCCGGCGCGAATGCTCTGGCCGATCATCAGCTCGCTCACGTCCACGGTGAACTCTTCCGGGATCTGATCTGGCAGGCACTCGATCTCCACCTCGCGCGTGATCAGCTCGTGCAATCCGCCTTGCAGCTTCACGCCTTTCGGCTCGCCGGTATGATGAATCGGCACTTTGACGCGCAGGCGGCGGTTCAAATCGATCCGCTTCAGATCGATGTGCAGCAGGGTTTCCTTGATGGGGTCATTCTGCCAGTCGACGATCATGACGGGAACGTTCTCGCCGCCCTCGACGGCCAGATTAAAAATCGTGTTGTGCCCGGTCGAGGAGTTGAGGATTTTCGTCAACTCCTTGGGGCTGACCGCCACAGGCACGCTGTCGCCGCCGGCGCCGTACAGCACCGCCGGAGCCGCGCCGGTGGCGCGCAGCCGGCGCGCTTCATTCTTGCCGCGCTGATTCCGCGGCCGCGCTTGAATCGTAATATCTCTTCTCATGCTCGCTTTCCTAATCCGTTAAACAAACAACGTACTCACCGATCCATCCTCGTGAATCGACTGGATCGCCTTCGCCAGCAGCGGCGCCACCGAAAGCTGCTTGATCCGCGAGCAGTTATCGGCCTCCTCGTTCAACGGAATCGAATTGGTGACCACCACTTCTTCAATCTCCGAACTTTCAATCCGCTCCACCGCCGGTCCCGACAGCACCGCGTGCGTCGCGCAGGCCCGCACGCTTTTGGCGCCCCGCTTGAGCAGCGCCTCGGCGGCCTTCACCAGCGTCCCTGCCGTGTCGATCAGGTCGTCCACGATCAGGCAATCCTGTCCTTCCACATCGCCGATGATGTGCATCACCTCGGCGACGTTCACCTCCGTGCGCCGCTTGTCGATGATCGCCAGCGGCGAATCCAGCCGCTTGGCAAACGCACGCGCCCGCTCGACGCCGCCGGCATCGGGCGAAACGACCGTCAAGCCCGCGCCGCGATACTCATCGAAATACTCCACCATCACCGGCGCGGCGAACAGATGGTCCACCGGGACGTCGAAAAAACCCTGAATCTGCGCAGCGTGCAGATCGAGCGCTAAAATTCGATTGGCTCCGGCGCGTTCCAGCAGATTGGCCACCAGGCGCGCCGAAATCGGCATTCGCGGCCGGTCCTTGCGGTCCTGCCGCGCATACCCATAATAGGGTAACACCGCGGTGATGCGCTCTGCTGACGCCCGCTTGAGAGCGTCCATCATGAGCAGCAGCTCCATCAGATGGCGGTCCACCGGCGTGCAGGTCGGCTGCACCACGAAAACATCGGCGCCGCGCACGTTTTCCTGGATCTGCAAGTGAACTTCGCCGTCGGAGAATTGCCTCACGGTGGCGGCGGCCAGCGAGCAGCCAAGCTCATAACAAATCTCGGCGGCCAGCGCCGGGTTGGCGCTACCCGTGAACACCTTGAAGTGATTGAACCTCATCGCGCGTACCGGCTTCGCGGCGGCCATATTCTGCTCTCCGGAGCAAGGTGCGGGGCGAGCTGGCGTCGCCACATCCGCTGATAACTCCGCCGGCTCACCAGGCGAGCTGACAACAACTCGCATTGTTCAACGACTCGCTCCCGGTTGAAACTTTCTCGCGCGCGCTCGCGGTCGCGTTCCGAAGCATAGATTGCAAAAATGGCCGATCCGCTACCGGTCATTCTCGCGACGGCGCCGCATTTCGACAATTTTTCCCGAATTGTTTTTAGGTTGGGAAACTGCCGAAAGACGACCGCCTCGAAGTCGTTTTCGCTCGACGCACTCGCCAGATCCGCGCGGCGCGAATCGTCCAGCGCCCGCACGAACGACTGGAAACCATTAATCTTATATAACGATCCGGTGAATGTCAAACTTCGATCCAGGGCCCGGTACGCTTCCGCTGTGGACACATGAACCCCGCCGGCGGCGATGAAAACGGGCTGCTCAGCGACGTCGGGCAGGCTGTAAAACTCCGTTCCGCGCCCAACCGCGACCGCGGTGCCGCCCTCCAGAAAAAAAGGCACGTCACTGCCCAGACCGGCGGCAATTTCATGAATCTCCGCGGTTTTTCCGGCGAGCACCGGCAGCGCCAGAAGGACCGCCGCCGCGTCGCTCGATCCGCCACCCAATCCCGCGCCCATCGGGATGCGTTTTGTAAGCCGAAATCGGACGCGCGCGTGGGTTTTCATTGACTCCAGCACCGCCCGCGCCGCTCGCAGGACTAAATTATCGGCAATCTCGACGTTGCCGTCGAGGGTTAGCTCGGTCCGCCGCGCCGGCTCGTAATCAATTTCGATTGAATCGGCAAGCGAAATGGTTTGAAAGACGGTGCGAAGCTCATGGAATCCGTCCGGGCGCTTCTGGAGCACACGCAGATCCAGATTGATCTTAGCCAGGGCGCTTATTTTGGTGGATCTATGCATTCAGATCTTGTACGCCCGCGGCAAAATCGGTGTGAAGCTCAGGAGGGAAAGGGCATCCTTTGACGCTCCACTTCGCCGGGAAACGGGGAGGGCCGCTAATAATGCAGCATCGCGCGAATATCATAGCCCGACAACTTTTCGCGGCCCTTGAGGAAATCGAGCTCGATCACGAATCCCAATCCGGCCACTTTTCCGCCCAGCTTTTCGACCAACTGCGTCACCGCGCGAGCCGTGCCGCCCGTGGCTAAAACATCATCGACGATTAAAACGTTTTCCCCCGCATCCACCGCGTCGCGATGAATTTCGAGCGCGTCGGTTCCGTATTCGAGCTGATATTCGACACGCTCGGTCACCGCCGGCAGTTTTTTCGGCTTGCGCACCGGCACGAATCCGGCGTTCAAGGCGTAAGCTACGGCGGGCGCGAAAATAAAGCCCCGCGCTTCGATGCCTACAACTTTATCGATGCCTTTTCCCGCGTAAGCCGCGCCTAATTCATCGATCAGGAGATGCAGGCCCTCGGCGTCTTTAAGCAGCGTGGTGATGTCGTAGAACAGAATGCCGGGCTTGGGGAAGTCCGGCACTTCCCGGATCAGAGCTTTTAAATGATTCATTGGAAACGTTTAATTCTAGCGAATGGAGAAGCTTTTCGCATCCGAGGGGGCAACGTCGGAGGCCTCGAATCCGCGAATGTCGGCGCGCGGAGGGCCGGAGCGGAGCCTTGATTCGAATTCATCCAACTGCGGCGGCGTTCCGTTGGCGTAGACTTCGACGCGGCCGTCGTCTAGATTTCGAACCCAGCCGGTCACCCCCGCTGCGCGCGCCGCGCGTTCGGCAAAATAACGGAATCCAACTCCTTGCACCCGCCCTGAAATGACGTATCTCCGCGCCATTAACCGATTCATATGAGTAACTTCCCTGGTTCCCCCCGGCGATTCCCCTGAAGATCTGCCTCGAAACATACTTTAACGGGTTTCGCAAGCGGTTTCTCATGTTATGATTCCATGCGTAATGGACGTTTGGGGAGCGTCGTGACAGCGGTCGCCTATGGGATTCTCGCGGCTGCGGCCGCCATTGCCTCGGCGCAGGAATTGGTCACCATCGAGCAAGCCGGCTCCCGTTCCGGCCCGGAATTCACGGCTGTATATGAAGGGCGGGCGGTCCGCGCGCGGGGGCAGGTCGCTTCGGCTCCGGTGTGGGCGCTGGGGACCTATTATCTTCCGCTACGCGATGCGGCCGATCACGGTCTTGTGCTGCGCGGCGAGCGCAATGATTTTTCAAGCGTTGCTCCCGGCGACTGGGTAGAGGTTTCCGGCACGATTCAAAGCCGCGCCGGACTTCCGCTGCTGGCCCCGTCATCGATGAAAATCTTGCGGCACGACGCGCCACCGGAGCCGAAAGATCTGAGCCTGGCGGAAATCGCCGGCTTCCGCTATCTGGGAGTGGTGGCGCGAACCACGGCCACCATCGCCAGCGCCGGGGAAAACCTCGGCGGAAAGAGCTTCGTCGTGACCGACCACGGCTCGTCGCTCTCGGTGTTTCTGCCGCGCTCGAGCGGCGCCGCCGCGGGCGATTTGCGGTTAATCCATGCCGGCGACCGGGTGCGGCTCACCGGATTGGTCACGCAATATTCGCTGGAGGCGCCGCATAACGGCGGTTTTCAATTGATGCTCGCCTCCGCCGCAGACGTGCAAAGAATCGGCGCGCTGGAATCTATGACGCTGCCATTGATTTTTTTCGGCGGATCTTCGGTGACCGCCCTGCTGGCGGTGCTATGGTGGCTGCGGGAGCGGAGGCAGGGCGCGGCGCGGCAATCGATGCGCGCGTTTTATGCCTTGAGTGAGGAGATTATTTCCGCGGCGTCGCCGGTCGAGATCGCGGCGAAGCTGATCGCGGTGCTTCCCGCGGTGACGCAGGCCACCGCGGTGCGGCTCTATCTTTATAACCGGCGGAGGAAAGCGCTGGAGCGGGTGCCCACCTCGATCGATCCGGAGCCGATGGCCGTTCCGGTGGATGCGCCGCCGGAGGGGCTGGTCTCGGGCGCGGTGTCCTGTTTTCTGAATCGCACGCTGCTCAATGTGCCGGACGTGCGGCGCAGCCCGTTTCTGACCATCGGCGGGCGCGCGCATCTGCCGCGCTCGGCGATGTTCGTTCCGCTGCTTTCCAAAGACGACATACTGGGCGTGCTCGAAATGGACAATGCCCGGCGCCTCGGATATTTCAGCGCCGAGGAGCAGGGCGCGGCGCAGCACCTGGCCAATCAGGTGGCCGCGTCGCTGAAACTTCAGGAGCAGCAGACCATGCGCGAGCAGCTTTTCCGCAGCGAAAAGCTGGCTGCCACCGGGCAGCTTATTTCCGGCATCGCCAGCGACCTGCGCGCGCCGCTGGAGGGGATTTTGAAGATGGCGGCGGCGCTCGCCGAATCGCCGGGTCGGCCGGTGGAGGAGAGCGATCTGCGTTTTCTGGCGGCGGAATCGCGGCGCGCCTCGGAGATCGTCGACCGTCTGGTTTCCTTTGCGCGTCCGGAACACGCCGGAGCACGATCGGTGGATGTGAACGCGCTGCTGGCGGGATTGATCCGCTTCCGCGATCCGGAATGGAAATCGCTGGGGCTGCGCGTGCAGCAGCGCTTATCGCCGCAGGAGGTCTTTGTGCTGGGCGCGCAGGGGCAGATCGAGCAGGTTCTGCTCAGCTTGCTGGTGCACGCCGAGCAGTGCGCCGCCGACGCCCCCGGCAAGACGATCACCATCGAAAGCGGCGTGCTGGCTCATCGCGCGGTGATCGAGGTCGAATATTCCGTGAAAGAAGCAGCGCCGCGTGATCCCTTCGCCGACGCGCCGCCCTTCGATACCGGCGGCCTCGGTCTGGCGGTATGTAAAGGGATCATTCAAACCCACGGCGGCGAAATTCGCTTTCGCACGCGCCCCGGGACGGCGCGCTTCGAGCTGGACCTTCCTCTGACCTTGCCCGCGTCGAAGGAAGCCGCTTCCGCATCGGTTGCAGGCGGCGCGCGGCTCACCGCCATGCTGGTGGAGCCCGATCCCGACGTGCGGCGTCACCTGCTGATGCTGCTGAGCGCGGGCGGGCATCGCGCCGTGCCGGCGCCGCCGGAGCAGGCCGCAGATCTGGCGCAGCGGCTGCGATTCGACGTGATCTTCTGGGCCATGCGCTCGGAAATCGGACGCTACGCCGATATCGAGGAACGGATGGGCCCGCTGGCGCAAGCGCTGGTGTTGATCACCGACGGCTACGACGCCGAGCTGGCGCGCAATCTCGAACCGGGCGGCACGTTTCTGCTGGCCCGTCCGTTCCAGGGCGAGGATGTGAAGCAGTTGCTGGATAGAATCGCGTCGCGAACGGACACGGCGGCGGCCGCGCGGCGTTAGCTTTAACGCAGGGCCGCGAATCCGCGGCGGTGTAGAATGAAAACTTCTACCCCATGCGGCCAACGTTGCTCCTGGTTCTTGTCGTCTTCGCCGGCCTGGCTGCGTGCAACCGGCCCGCGCCGGCCAACGTCGCGGCCCTGGTGAACGGCCATGCCATCACCTACGCCGAGCTCGAAAAGCAGTACGAATCGCAGTTTGCCACGCCGGGCGAGGGCGCAAGCGACGATCAGAGCGAAATTCAAAAACTCGAAGTGCTGCGGACCCTGATCGACGGCGAGATCATGCTGCAGCGCGCCGAGCGCCAGGGCCTGATGGCCACCGACGCCGACGTCGAGGCGAAATTCACCGAGCTCAAGGCGCCCTATACCCAGGAAGAATTTCAAAAACAGTTGAACGCGCGCAAAATGACCGCCGAGGATTTGCGCACGCAGCTTCGCCGCGATCTCAGCGTGGCCAAGCTTTTCAACAAGGAAATCACTTCCCGAATTACAATCACCGATAAAGACATCACCGATTTTTACGCCGCCAATAAAGCCAGCTTCAATCTGGCCGAGCCGCAGATCCATCTGGCGCAGATCCTGGTGACGCCGGTTCCCGACGGCAACGTGCGGAATCTCAAGAACGACAAGGCGCAGAACGACGATCAGGCGCGTAAAAAAATCGAGAATCTCTACGCGCGCCTGAAGCAGGGCGAGGATTTCGCGCAGCTCGCGCAGAATTATTCCGAAGATCCGAATTCCTCGCCCAACGGCGGGGATCTGGGCTTTATCGCCGAATCGGCGCTGGATAAGGCCAACGCCGATCTGCGGCGCGCGGTGATGGCGCTGCGTCCCGGCGAAATTACTCCGGTGCAAAAGACGGCGGAGGGGTATCGCATTCTCAAGCTGATTACCCGCGAGCCTGCCGGCCAGCGCGATCTGACCGATCCCAAAGTGCAGCAGACCATCCGCGAGACGCTGATCAATCGCAAGGATCAGTTGCTCAAGGCGGCATACTACGAGGTCGCGCGCAACGAAGCGAAAGTGGTGAATTATTTCGCCGCCCGCATCGTCGGGACGAAAGAGAAGTAAAAACAAGCTCGACTGCGGCGCTTCACAAAGTTGATGGAACCATTAAACCCCCCCAATATGGGGCCCTCACCGCCAATCGTCGATGACGAAAGCTTCCCGATGATTGTAGCCGGGGCCGTCCGGACGCTGCATCGCGACGCCCTGAAAGGCCGTCCGATAACCGGCGCGCAGCATCGCGCGGTACGCCTGATGGCGGGCGAGATTGACTCCGGCGTCCACTCGTCCCATCCCGCGCCGCGCCGCGAACGTCTCGCAGGCGGCCAGCAGGCGCTCCAAATTTTTTTCCGCATGCGCGCCGGGCCGAACCGCGGCGAATTTCACATAGCACGATCCGCTGCCCGCCTCGGTTCCCGCGCCGCAGTGGCAAACGGCGAAACCATCCGCGTCGAGCAGCACGGTGTCGCCGAGCGATTGCGCCTGGACCGCGGAAATCTCAACCGACAGATCGAGGCCGTCGAGAATGGCCCCCGCAATTTCACGGCAGACGGCGAGCGCGGCGTCGCGGCCGTCCTGGTCGAGCGAGGAAAATGTCGTGAACGCGGCGGAGCGATCCGCGGCCGGCTTGGCCATCACCGCGGTGAGAAAGCGCGGCCAAAACCCGAATTTCTGATACAGCGCGATGTGTTTGGGACTGTGCGGAAACGTAAACAGGCCGGAATGCTTTATGCCCCAGGAGTCGAACCGCTCCATGGTGGGCGCGAGAAGTTTTTGCGCGATCCCGCGCTCCCATAATTCCGGCCGGATCGTCAGCGGGCCGAAAAAGGCGAAGCTGCCCCAGCGCACCAGGAAATTCGTCCCGGCGAGCGCGCCGTCGAGCTCGGCGGCCAGCGCGTTTTCCGGCGCGGCGCGATAACGCGTGGCGGCGTAGTCGCGGTCCGGCCACAGCGACGCCGGATCGGGCAGGCCCATGAAGGTTCCGAAGGCGGCGCGAATAATCCGCGCGGCCTCGTCCAACTCGGAGGCATTGAGCGGACGAATCAAAACACCAGCCGCTGGCGTGCTCATGGGCCGAATATAGCACGCGGGCTGATTCCCGGAGCCGCGTATGATAAATTAACCCGCTTGGGAGATCACACGTGAAAACCGCTCTGTTTATCGTTGCGAGCTGCGCCGCCTTCGCGCAGCCGGAAATTCCCTTCGACTCCGCGCCAAACTATTTCAAGCTGCCCGCAGATCTGTATTTTGGCGAGGCGTCCGGCGTCGCCGTCAACTCGAAAGGACATATATTCGTTTTTTCACGAGGCAATTCCACCGGTCCGGCGTATGCCGCTACGGCTGCGCAGCTCCTGGAATTTTCGCCCGATGGAAAATACCTTCGCGAGATCGGCCACAACCTGTACGCGTGGTCGTTCGCGCACGCGGTGCGCGTCGATAGCGAGGACAATATCTGGGCCGTCGATAAAGGCTCCGACATGATCATCAAGTTCAATCCGGAGGGCCGGGTGGCGATGGTGTTCGGGCGCAAAAAAGAGGCCTCGGATGAAGGCGCCGGCCCGTGGACGCGCGTTAATCCTCCGCGCCCGGCGGTGGACGGCCAGTTCCGCCAGCCGACCGACGTCACCTGGGACACGCACGGGAACATTTTTATTAGCGACGGCTACATCAATTCGCGCGTCGCCAAGTTCGACCGCAACGGCCGCTGGGTGAAGCAGTGGGGCTCCTTCGGCAAGGAGCAGGGGCAGTTCAACACCCCGCATTCGATCGCCGCCGACGCCAAGGGGAATATCTACGTCGCCGACCGCGGCAACAGCCGCATTCAGGTGTTCGATCCGGATGGAAATTTCGAGCGCGAGATCAAGATCAGCGCGCCGGTGCCGCCGGACGCGATGCCGTGGATGGGTCCGAAGCCGCCGCCGACCGCGGTGGGAACCATGGGGCCGGGCGCGCCCTGGGCGATCTGCATCAGCCCCGGTCCGACGCAGTATTTATATAGTGCGGACGCGTATCCGGGGCGGATCTACAAACTGACGCTGGACGGCAAGCTGGTGGGGATGCTGGGATCGACCGGGCGGCAGTTGAAAGAGTTCGGCTGGATTCACGAGATGGCGTGCCCGGCCGAGAATACGCTGTATGTCGCCGAAATTTTGAATTGGCGCGTGCAGAAGCTGACCCTGCATCCGAAGGCATCCGGCGCGGGATCGGGCGCGAACCGCTAGATTGCGCGGCTTCCGCTTAATCCGCGGAAAAGCACTAGATTTAATACATGATCGAGTTCGCCGGGGTGTGCTATCGCGCAGGCGAGCTCGAGGTGCTTCGCGATCTGACGTTTACGATCGAGCGCGGCACGACGCTGGTGCTGCTCGGCCGCAGTGGATCGGGGAAAACCACCGCGCTCAAAATGATCAACGCGCTGGTGATGCCGACCTCGGGCGAAGTTCGCGTCGACGGAAAATCGACGCGCGACTGGGACCCGGTCCAGTTGCGCCGCCGCGTTGGCTACGTCATTCAGGAGACCGGTCTGTTCCCGCACTTCACGGTATTCGACAACGTGGCCGTGGTCCCGCGGCTCCACGATTGGCCCCCGGAGCGGATCGCCGCGCGCGTTGAGGATTTATTGCAGCGTGTCGGGCTTGCGCCGAAGGACTTCGCCGGCCGCTACCCGCGCGATCTTTCCGGCGGGCAGCGCCAGCGCGTCGGCGTGGCGCGGGCGCTGGCCGCCGATCCGCCGGTGCTCCTGTTCGATGAGCCTTTCGGCGCGCTCGATCCGGTAACGCGCTTCGAGCTGCGCCGCGAATTTCGCGCGCTGGCGCGGGATCTGGGCAAAACGACGTTGTTTGTGACGCACGATGTTCGGGAAGCGCTGGAACTGGGCGACCGCATCGCGCTGCTCGCCGGCGGAAATTTGCGCGAGCTGCTCCCGGCCAAAGAGTTCCGCCAGGCAAAAAGCGCGGAGGCGCGAGCTTTTCTGGAGTCGCTCCAGTCCGGTTAGAAGGCCAGTTTCGATGTTTGAACACAAGCGCCGGCATGAATGGCCGGGGTCCGGTCCTGCGAATTTCACCCGAGGAGGGCTAACCATTCTCCGGCCCGCTGGCCGACTCGGCCGCCTTCTGGGAAAAGATCGCTGATGACGGCTACCGAATTGGCGCCCGCCTCGATCACGGCGCGAGCGTTTTCGCGAGTGATGCCGCCAATGGCCACCAACGGCTGCGCCGTGAACGCTCGCAAACGCCGCAGCTCGTCGATACCGACCGCTGGATCGGGATTCTGCTTGGTGTGGGTGCCGAAGATGGGGCCGAGGGCGAGGTAGTCGGCGGGCTCGCGAATTGCGGCGCGAAGCTGCGCCTCGTTGTGCGTGGAGAATCCGACGATCGCGCTTTCACCGACGATGCGGCGCGCCTCGCGCGGGGCGAGATCGTCCTGGCCGAGGTGCAGCGCAGCGCCGAGCAAACGCGCGATGTCGGCGCGGTCGTTGATGACGAAGATCGCGCCGGCGCGCTGGCAAAGCGCGGCGATGCGCTCGGCTTCGGCCATCCTGTCGCGGGAGAAAAATCGCTTCTCGCGGAGCTGCAAAATTCGCGCGCCGGCGTTGAGGATCTGTTGGGCGGCGGCCGCTGGCTTGATGCCGCGCCGTTCGGCGGTTTCCACATCGAGAATCGGATAGAAGCGAGGAATTGTCATTTCGCGGCGCGGCGCCAGATTCCCTGGCCTTCGGAAAACGGCCGCCATGAATATTCGCCGCGAATCCGTGCATCGAGCGCGGCGAACGTGTTCAGGCCGCTCTCCCCGGCGGACCAGATAATATAGCGAATCGCGTTGTGTTCAAGCCATCGTACGCTATCGGGAAGTTCGGCGCGATAAAATTTTTCGATCTCCGCCGCGCGCGAATCGACCTGCGGCGGATAGCCGCGCCAGATATCTTCGTGGTTCGGCCATCCCAGAAACGCGGCATGGCCGGAAAAGATCGCCAGTGCGGGCGCGGCCGTGTAAGCGCGATCGGGCAGGCGCTGAAGAACGATGGCCGGCGGCTGCTTCGAAAGAAAGGCGAGCATCGCGCGACCGGCGGCGTCATCGCGCAGCCATGCCGCGCCGTCAAGCTGTCCGGCGTGCGGCTTTGCCGGATTCCACCAGGCCGCGGCAAGCTCCCCGGCAAATCCGCAAATGAGAATCAGCACGGCGGCGGTTCCGGCGCGGCAGATCCGGGAACACGAGCGCAGATTCAGCGCGCCGATGACCAGCAGCGTCGCCGAGTAAATCCAGGGCCACCACTTGAGTACGGTGTTGAAGCGCTCATATTTTCCGGAGTAGACGTCGTCGATGAAGAACAACTCCGATGCCGCGGCGAGCGCGAGAAAAGTCGCGCAAAACGCGAGGGATTGACGCGATCGCTCCCCGAAAATGAGTTGCAGCGCCACAATCGAGAATACCGGGTAGAAAATCAGCAAGGCCGGCAAAAGAGGCGTATGCAAACGGCGCGGCACAAGCCGCAGCGGAGTGTGCAAGGCGAGCGAATGAGCGAGAAATCCCGCCAGATACGGAGCCAGTAAAATGACGCTGCACGCGAATCCCGCGCCGAGTGCTTTCCATTCAATTTTTTTCCGCTCGGCGACGCGAAAGCAGAGCCATCCCGCAGCCAGAAACAATTCCAGCGGCAGATCCCAGGCGTTCACGGCGATGGTCAGGGGAAGGGCGGCGCCTAATATCGTAAACGCGGGGCCGGCTGCTTCGGCGGATTCGATCCGCGCGATCGAAAGCAGTGTGAGGGCGAGCACCAGATAACCGCCAAGCGGCGGATGAAAATCGCCGAGCCCGATCAGATAAGAAAACAGTTCGACTGGCAGATCAAGCGAGTCCTTATTTGCGCCGCTGGCTTGAATCAAGGCCCGGCCGAGCGGACGCGTCGCGTTTTCGGGAGCCAGCGCGCCGCCCATGAATCGGATGCTCGAATAGAGCGGCGGCGCGGGCATGATCAGACGAATAAACGGCGAGACTCCGGTGCCGCCCACGATCAGCGCGGCCATGAGCAGCATGGTTGCGCCGCGACGCCGCGTCAACAGCCACGCGGTTCCGGCGGCCGCGGTAACGGTGGATGCGGCGATGACGCAGATCGCCAGATTGTAGGCGGTTCCGGCGGGCATCGCGAAGATCCGCGCCATCAGCGCGGCGCCGTAATGTTGGAGAGAGTAGTAAATATCGAAGCGAAAGGGCGGCAGCCAGCGATCGGCGGGAGGTAATCGCCCGCCGCCCAGATAATTCGAGATGAAGGTCAGGTCGGTGAGCTTCTCCGAAGACGCGTCGATATCGGGAAACGCGTAGCGCCATGCCAGGGCATAAGCGAACGCCGAAACGTAAACGCATTCAATGCGCCAATGCGCGGCGAGGACGCGCCAGCGCAGCGAGATGATCGCGAAAGAGACGATGGTCGCGGCAGGCCACATCCAGTGAAGCGAACCCAATCCGACGAAGTGCTCAAGGAAAAACGGAAAAGCGGCGATCAGCGGAGCGGCGGCGCGCGCCAGCCACCACGAGGAGAGCCAAAGCTCAAGAAGCAGGGCGGCTCCGGTGAGATTGGCGAGCAGCAAAAGCACCCGCGCGAAGTTGGCGACGTGCATCATTTGTGCTTTGACGCTTTTGCGAATCGTAGCGTACGGATATGCCTGAAACAACTCACGCGGCTGCGGGATATCGCGATTTCCATCCCTAGTTCCGAGCGCCGGCGGGCGGAAGCCGCTTGCCGGCGGCGCACGGGTTCACCTACAGCGGGCATCCGGCGCCTGCGGCGGTCGGGGTGAACGGCTCGGCCGCGCGCTGGAGGATACGCTGGCGATGACGCGCGAGCGCGGGCTGATCTAAAGCTACTTCACCTCGGCAGGCGGATCTTTGACGTCGAGCAACTCGACGTCGAAAATCAATTCCGCGCGCGGTGGAATTTTCCCCCGGCCTTTTTCCCCGTACGCCAACTGATATGGAATGATGAACCGGCGCTTGCCGCCGGCGCGCATTCCCTCGAATCCGGCGTCCCATCCGGGGATGACCTTTCTTTTGCCCTGCTCGAAGCTGAACGGCTCGCCGCGATCATAGGAGGAATCGAATTTCGTTCCATCGGCCAGCCAGCCGGTGTAGTGGACGACGTACAGCTTGCCCGGCTCGGCGGCCTTGCCCGTTCCCGCGGCGATTTCGATGTACTTCATCGAATACTGAGTAATCACGTCGCCTTTAACGGGCGGGATCTGCGCCCAGGCCGCCGGTAACAAAAGGACCGCGAGTGCGTATTTCATTCTTAGAATTGTACACGGATGTTATTCTGAGACTTCCGCCATGATCGCTCTGCGAAATATCGAAAAGTACTTCGAACACGGCCCCACCAAGACCTTCGTTCTGCGGCGCATTAACATCGATATCAAGGAAGGCGAATTCGTCAGCATCATGGGACCGTCAGGCGCGGGCAAATCGACCCTGCTGCACCTGATCGGCATGCACGACAGCGCCTGGACCGGCGAGTATTACTTTCTGGACCATCCGATTCACAAGCTCAAGAAAAAGGAACGCGACGAGATCTATAAAAAATATTTCGGCTTCGTTTTTCAGAGCTATCACCTGCTCGATTCTCTTACGGTGTACGAAAATCTTGACATTCCCCTTTCGTACCGGAATTTCAAGAAATCCGAGCGCGACAGCATCGTTTGCGACATGCTGGATCGTTTTCAGATGGTGGGCAAGAAGGACCTGTTTCCGAATCAGCTTTCCGGCGGGCAGCAGCAGCTTGTGGCGATCGCGCGCGCGATTATCGCCAGCCCGAAAGTGATCCTGGCCGACGAGCCGACCGGCAATCTTCATTCCAGCCAGGCGCGGGAAATTATGGAAGTGTTTAAGCGCCTGAACGCATCCGGCACGACGATCATCCAGGTGACGCATTCCGAGACGAACGCGGAGTACGGCAACCGGATCATAAAAATTGTCGATGGTTGGATCAGTACGGATTAAGCAGCTCCGCTTCAAACAGCGGGGCTGAGTTAGGATCGTACTGAATGCGCCTGATCCTGCTTTTTGCGGCCTTTGCGGCGGCGATGAGCGCCCGCTCCCTGGAGATTTTCTTTATCGATGTGGAGGGCGGCCAATCGACGCTGATCGTTGCGCCGTCCGGGCAGTCGCTGCTGATCGACGCCGGATACGCCGATTACAGCGGCCGCGACGCCGACCGCATCGCGGACGCGGCCAAAGCGGCGCGCATCAAGCGGATCGACGCAGTGTTGATCACGCATCATCATTCCGATCACGAGGGCGGCGTGCCGAATTTATTGCAGCGGCTCGACGTCGGGGAATTCTTCGATCCGGGGCCGAGCGTCGAGACCTCGCCCGATCAGTTGCGGGCGTATAAAGCGTACGAACAAGCGGTGGCGAACCGGCATCGAATCGTGGTGAAGCCGGGAGATACGATTCCGTTGAAGGGCCTTACCGTGACCGTGGTGGCCGCCGCCGGAGCGCGTATCGATAAACATGGCGAAGCGAATCCGTTCTGCGAAGGGATCATCCCCGAGCAAAATGAGCTGGCCGAAAATGCCCGCTCGGCGGGAGTGGTGATCGAGTACGGGAAGTTCCGGTTCGCCGATTTGGGCGATTTGACTCCCAACAAAGAGACGGCGCTGCTGTGTCCGGAAAATCGCGTCGGCAATTTGGATCTGTTCCTGACGGACCATCATGGCGGCGTGACTTCGAAGGCGATTTACGGCATGGCGCCGCGCGTCGCCATCATGAATAACGGCCCGCGCAAAGGAGCGGATCCGCAGGGATGGAAGACGGTAAAAGCCTCGCCGGGCCTGGAGGATCTGTGGCAGCTTCATTATGCGGCGGCCAATGGCGAAGCGGCGAATGTTCCCGATACCTTCATCGCCAATCTGGAGGAGCACTGTTCCGGCAATTACTTGAAGGTTACGGCGGAGCCGAACGGGGCGTTCACCGTTTATAATCCGCGGAACAAGTTTTCGAAAAAGTACGGGCCGAAGTAGCGGCGATTTAATGCAACCCGACCGTGTGATTCACGGACTTGATCAGCTTCTCCGGATCGTAGCCGGCGCCGTTTTTAAACACAATCCGCACATGGCGAACGTCTGAAATTTTGGTCGAGGGGTCGCCCTGGATTACCACCAGATCGGCCTGCTTGCCTTTTTCAATGGATCCGATTCGGGAATCGGCGCCCAGCCACTTCGCTCCGTTCAGCGTTGCAATCTTCACCGCTTCGACCGGCGAAAAATCCGCTTCCACCAGCAGCTCCAGATTGCGCAGGTCGCCGAATCCGGCCATCGCGCCCCCGTTTCCGGTGGGATCGACCCCGCTCATCAGCAATCCGCCCGCCTTGACGAACGCGTATTCGAACTGTTCCTCTTTCTGGAGCGATTCGAGCGCGGCGGTGCTCGATGAATCCGTCGCGCGAGTGCGGGCTTCGAGATAACTGATGGCGCCCTGCGGCGTCAAAACATCCACAATTCGCGGATCGAATGGCGGGCGATGCGGCGCGCCGGCGTCGAACACGGCGAGCGTGGAGGTGACGGCGACGTTATGCCGCACCAGGTCGCGAATCATCTCCTGAACCGGCGCGGATTTAATATCGAGCTTCACCAGCGTATCCCGCGTGAGCGTCTGCGACGGGCAGACGTCGGGCCGTTTGCCCGGATCGAACTCCGTATCCACTTCGATTCCGTGTTCCAGATTGTCGATTCCGATCGCCGCCGCTTCGCGAAATCCGATCGAGCAGAGATGGCCGGTGACCTTGATTCCCAGTTTATGCGCCGCCTCGACGGCAGCCGAAAGCTCGGCGCGCGTGATGTGCATGTACGCTTTAAAGGAAGTCGCGCCCTCGGCGGCCCAGTATTCCACCGTGCGCCGGGCGTCGTCTGGCCCGCTCAATTGATGAAGCTGCTCGATCGGCGATCCGGCGCCTTCCAGATACGGTCCGGTGATATAAAAATCCGGCCCGGGATCGCGGCCCGAATCGATTCGGGCTTTCACGTTCAGATCCGTATACGGCTCCATGCTGCCGCCGGTGCGGGCGGTGGTGACGCCGCTTGCCAGATAGAGCCGCGGAAAACTGTAGGCTTGTTCGTTGTAAGTCGGAATGCCTTCGCCGGAGGGATAGAACAGATGCTCGTGCATGCCAACCAGTCCCGGAATCACCGTGTGGCCGGAAAGATCCATGCGCCGAGCGCCGGTGGGCACGGCCGCTGATGCCGCGCCTTCGATCGCCGCGATTTTTCCGTGATCGATCACGATCGTCTGATCGTTCTTCACCGCCGCGCCGGTCCCGTCGATGACGCGGACGTGCTCCAGCGCGATTACCGGATCGCTGATGCTGATGAAGGACTGCTGCGCCACCACACACGCGGCCAAGCCGAGAAAGAGAACAATTCGCATTCCCGTTCAGTGTATCCAAGCCTCGCGCGCCGGGGGCGGGCCGGGATCTCAGGCTTGGTTATAATGCGGGGTGAAGTTTTTTGCGATCCTCGTGGCCGTGGCGTCGCTTATGAGCGCGCAACGGCAAACCCCCCTCATCTTCGATACCGATATCGGCGACGATATCGATGACGCGCTAGCGCTGGCGTTCGCGCTTCAATCGCCCGAGCTGGACGTGCGCGCCGTCACCACCGTCGCCGATGACGTCGAAAGCCGCGCGCGGCTTGCCTGGAAAGAGCTGGGAGTCTTCAATCGCCGCGATATCGCGCTCGCCATCGGCGCGCCGGAGCCGCTCGCCGATCCAATGCGCGTCCGCCACTCCGCGCAATTCAAGATTCTCACCGAGGCGGACGTCATCCCGGCGGCGGCGCGCGTTCCGGCGGCCGCTTTCATCGTGGCCGCGCTCAAAGCCTCGGCCCAGAACGTGACCGTGATCGCCGCCGGGCCGCTGACCAACATCGCGCTGGCGCTGAAACTCGACCCGTCGATCAAAGCGAAGATCGAACAAATCGTCCTGATGGGCGGCGCCTACGCGAGCGCAAAACCGGAGTACAACATCGGCCGCGATCGCCTTGCCGCGCGGATCGTCTTCGATTCGGGCGTTCCCATCACCGCGGTCGGGCTCGATGTCACCGGGCAATGCCAGATGCGGCAACAGGACATGAACCGGCTACGCGCGGCCGGCGATCCGCGAACGATGTTCCTGCTGCGGCTGATTTCGCTATGGAAAAGTGAAACGCATCAGGAGTTCCCGATCCTGCACGACGTGCTGGCCGTAGCCGTCGCGGCGCGTCCCGATCTCATCAAGACCGAATCGGGCCGCGTGACGGTGGAGGACGGCATTACGAAGTTCACCGAAGCCGGCGATGCCAAAACGCGGATTGCGAAACAAGTGCGCGCGGCGGAGTTTTTTGAGTTGTTTGACAAGCGAATTGCCGGACAATAGACAATTTTGCAGGGGCGGGAATCTTTAAAGGAATCCCGCCCCGGCGAGAGCAGTTTACCCACAGCGATGCCGATTCAACGCCTGCCGAGCGTCCCAGCCATGCGATGGCTGGCAAGAGTCCACGCGAAGCCAAATCGCGCCGACCGGGCCGCGGCCAGCGACTCGTCCCAAAAATCGCCCTCCCCGCCGGCCGGAGTCGCCAGATATCCGTGGAAGTTACCCTGTGCGTCAAGGGCCAGGCCGATAATCTCCCCCCGAGAGTTGATCGAGCAAGCGGTGAACAGATACAAGTCCGTATTACCGGTAACTAACGAGTTCAAATCGACCGGCTTGCCTCCGTCCGATCGAATGAACGCGCGGGGCGATGCCGTGGGCGCCGCCAAAAGGGATCCCGCCGGGAAGGATACGCCCCCGACGTCTCCAAGATCGCTGATCGCCAGTCCTATGCTCGACACGTCGCCCGAAATCGTTCCAACATCCTGGATGAGCGTTTCGGGGCTCCAGAAGAAGGCGTGAAACGATCCGTCGCTGGTACCCGAAGTGCCGACCACGTGCCCGGACCGGTTGATAGCATAAGCGAAGTTCCCGACGTGGCCGAGGCCAGTCGCCGGCGGAGGCGCGGCTACGCCACCCAAGTTGCCGAGGTCAATCACGGTTCCGTTCCGCCACAGCGTCGCGTGGGCGCCGCTGAGATACGAAAATCCCGTGAAGCCCGTGCAACTCCCTGTGGCGCCCACTGCCTCGCCGCTGTTATCAATTCTGAAAACCACCCCATCGGGATCATTGAACGCGTTGCCGCTTGAGTCGTTCCCAGATGTGGGCAGTTGTTGGATTTCGCCATTGGTCCAGATGACGGGTTTAAACTGGTACGTCTGAAATTGAAGCGACGCGGGATCGTAAGGCGGGCAGGTCGAATCGGTTGTGGTGTTCTCCGCCACGCCGCCAACCTGGCCCGAAATGTTGATCCCCTTGGCGCCCGCATTTTTGCCCGCGAAGCCGTTCTGGTCTTTCAACAGCGGCAGCGCCGACATCACGCCGTTTTGCCAGACGAAGGGCTGGCATACCTGCTCGGTACCGAAGCCGCAGAAGTCCTCTAAATTGGAATCCTTCGTTTCCGCTTCCCCGGCGGCCTGCCCTCTTTCATTCGCACCAAAAGCCGAGCTGTTCGGTCCCCCAAGACCGCCCGTTTTCGCCAAATCGATCGTCATCCCGAGGAACGAGATCGCGGCATGCCACGCTGTTTTTGAGACCGTCAGCGACTCGGCGATCAAGCCATTATTGGTGATCACGAGCGGTCCCGGATTCGCGCCGTTCAGTGGACCGAGATCGGTGATGGCATAGTGGACTGGCGCGGCCTTCTGCCCCTGCGCGGCCGCGCTTTGCGCATAGAACGCGGCGGCCGCAAGGACGCCGGCAGCTCGGCAGCGAAACAAAATTCTTTTCATAACGAATCTCCTTTCGGGTTGGTGGCCGGTGTCAATCCGGCTCACCCCGAATAAGGAAACAGGGGCTGAAAGTTACAGCCGCTCGGGCGAAAGGCATAAAATGTTTGCTGCGGCGTCCAGATGCCAAACTGCCCTCAATGCGGAGTGGAATTGGATTCCGGCGATCCCGCGGGATTGTGCCCGCGGTGCCTGATCCAAGGCGCTTTCGATAGTTCGCTGGGCGCAGCTTCCCCACGCCAAACAAATAGTACAGCGACGGCTTTAGCGGGTGAGGACGACTTCGGCCGATACCACATCCTTCGAACTCTGGGCGAGGGTGGCATGGGTACTGTTTATCTGGCT
>JAJPHS010000033.1 GCA_021325175.1 Terriglobia bacterium | reverse complement strand
CCGCGCGGCTCGACCGGATACGGCGAGGAGTTCGGCAACATCATTCACACGCACTATCCCGGCGACGATTTCAAGGATCTGATGATCGGCGTGGACAAGATGATCGAGAAAGGCTACATCGACCCCAAGAAACTATGCGTAACCGGCGGCAGCGGCGGCGGGCTGCTCACCGCCTGGACCATCGGCCATACGGATCGTTTCGCGGCCGCCGTTTCGCAGTATCCGGTGACGGATTGGACCACGCAGGCCGGCACCGCCGACGGAGGATACACGCATTCGGCGCTGTGGATGAAGACGTTCCCCTGGGACAATCCGCAGCAGTTCATCGAGCATTCGCCGATTTACTTCGCCAAGAATTTCAAAACGCCGACCATGGTGATCACCGGAGAATCCGATCGCCGCACGCCCATCGCCGAAAGCGAAGAGCTGTACTTCGCCTTGAAGGCGCAGAAAGTCCCGGCGGTTCTGGTGCGCGTTCCCCGCGAATTTCATGGGATTCATGTCTATGACAGCCATTACATCGAAAAAATCGAATATATCCTGGCCTGGATGGAGAAGTGGACCAAGTGAGTGAGCGAAGCGAGCTGCGGCGCTATCCCAATCGCGGGTCGCACGATCCGGAGGTGATTCACAAAATTCTGGACGAAGGTTTTCTCGCGCACGTCGGATTCAACGTGAACGGGCAGCCGTTCGTGATCCCGACGCTTTACGGGCGCGCCGGGGACCGGCTGTTCTTGCACGGATCGGCCGCGAGCCGGATGCTGAAGGAGCTCGATCGCGGCCTTCCGGCTTGCGTGAATGTCGCGATCGTGGATGCCTTGGTGCTCGCGCGCTCCGGCTTTCATTCCTCGATCAATTACCGGTCCGTGGTTGCGTTCGGTACGGCGAAAAAAATCCGGAACGACGAAGATAAAGCGGCCGCGCTGAAGACGATCAGCGAGCACGTGATGCCTTCCCGCTGGCGGGAGATTCGAGGGCCATCGGAAAAAGAACTGAAGGCAACCGCGGTTCTGGAATTCGCCATCGAGGAAGCCTCGGCGAAAATACGGAGCGGTCCGCCACTTGATGATGAGCCGGATTACGAGCTGCCGGTTTGGGCGGGCCTGCTTCCGATGAAATTCAGTCCCGGCGAGCCGGTGGCGGATCCGCGGCTGCCGGCGGCGATCGAAGTGCCCGAATACGTTCAGCGATACCGGAGATCGTAGCGCCGGGCCGAAAACTCAGGCGATGTGCGCGCCGGTGGTCATGACGTACACAGAATACAGCGACTCGCTTGCGGCCATGAATAAGCGATTGCGCTTGATTCCACCGAAGCAAACGTTCGCGCAGGTCTCCGGCAGCCGGATCATGCCGATGCGTTCGGCGTTGGCGGTCCAGATCTGCACGCCGGGACGCGCGCCGCACCACAAATTGCCGTCGGCATCGCAGCGGATACCATCGGCGATGGTCGGCTCGCCGGTGCCGGGGATATCGAATTGCGCGAAGCGCTTTCCGTTGCGAACTTTGGCGCCATCCAGATCGAACACTTTAATATCGCGTGGCGCGCCGGTGTCACAGATATAAACCTTCTTATAATCCGGCGAAAAGCAGATGCCGTTGGGCTGTTCGAACTCGTCGCTGACAATGGTGATCTGGCCGGACTTGCCATCGACGCGATAGGCCGCCGTCTTCAATTCCGAATTCGCCTTGAAGCCTTCGTAGTTGCCGCCGATGCCGTAGGTCGGGTCGGTGAACCAGATGCTTCCGTCGGGATGGACCACAATATCGTTGGGCGAATTGAAACGCTTGCCTTCGAAGCGCTCGGCCACGGCGGTTACGGTTCCATTGTATTCATAGCGCGCAACGCGGCGTCCGGCATGCTCGCAGGAAAGCTGGCGGCCCTCGAAATCGAAGGTGTTGCCGTTGCTATAGCCGCTCGGATTGCGAAATTCGCTCACGCGCGAATCTTCCTCAAGGAAGCGCATCTGCCGGTTATTTGGAATGTCGCTCCAGACCAGGTACCGGCCGACTCCGTTCCAGGCCGGACCCTCAGCCCAAAGCGTACCGAAGTAGTGCCGGCGGATGACGGTATTGCCGACCATGTATTTCCGGAATCGCCGGTCAAGAGCGATGACGTCGGGATCGGGATAAACGAACGGCTGCGGATCGGCCCAGTTACGGGGCGCCGGCGTGGGCGAGATATTCTGTTGCTGCGCGGCGGCCAAGCCTGCAAATCCGCTCGCGAAAGAAGCAGCCAGGAATTTTCTGCGGTGCATAAGGATAAGGTATACCGCAGTTCGGATCGGCCGCGGGGACGATGCTGTAAATGTACGTCAGCCGGCCGCGGTATCGCTCGCCACCGGCAAATGGGGAGCCAGCCACTTGAGCACTTCCGACTTCGGCATTGCGCCGACGCGCTGATCGACCACTTTACCGTTTTTAAAAAGCAGCAGCGTCGGGATTCCACGCACCTGATAACGCATGCCCGTGGCGGGGTTATCGTCGGTGTTCAGTTTGCCGACCTTCAATCTCCCCTGGTACTCCGTCGCCAAAGCGTCGACGGTAGGAGCCATCGCCTTGCAGGGACCGCACCATGGGGCCCAGAAGTCCACCAAGACGGGGACATCGGATTGCAAAACTTCCTGATCCCAGGAGCTGTCGCTGAAGTTCAAGGTGTGATCGCCAGCCATAAAATATGTTTTCCTCTTTTCCGTTTTGTCTTTAATGATGCTTGAAAGCAAACATAAGATGCAACTCAACCGCTAGAATGAAACGAGCATGCACCGCTATCTTCTCCACAATGATCAGGTTCGCGACGCTGGCGAACTGTTTCTTTCACCTGGCCAGGTGGGCCTGCTCAACGGCTGGGGCGTTTTTTCGACCATCCGCGTCTACGACCGCGTGATGTTCGCCTGGGAGCGGCACTTTGCCCGGATGAGGCGCGATGCGGCGCTGATGCGCGTCCCGTTCCCGCAGGATTCGGCGTGGCTGGAAGAAAGACTTTATCGCCTGATCGACGCCAATAAAGCCTTCGAATCGACGCTGCGGGTCGCGGTGGTGCGCAATCGCGGCGGCATGTGGGAAGGTCCGGCGGTGACGCGTGATTTCGACCTGATCGCGTTCACCGCCGATGTCAACAATTGGGGCGGCGGCGTGAAGCTCGGCATCGTGCCCAATGCTCGCTACGCCGCCAACGAATTCGCAGGCGTGAAATATCTGTCGTGGTCGCCGAATCTGACCTGGTATGAGCGCGCGCACGAGCAGGGGCTCGACGAAGTGATCCTGCTGAACGAGCGGGGCGAGCTTTCCGAATGCACCTCGGCCAACATTTTTCTGGCGTTCGGCGATGAGGTGCGGACGCCGCCGCTAAATTCCGGATGCCTGCCCGGCGTGACGCGAATGCTGCTGCTCGAAGAGATCCACATTGACGGCGCGCGCGTGGTCGAAAAGACGCTTTTTCCGGCGGATCTGGAACAGGCCGATGAGGTTTTTATCAGTTCCAGCACGCGGGAACTTCTTCCGGTTTTGTCTGTGGAAGGCTTAAAAATCCGGCGTGGAGAGCGCGTGAAAAACCTGCTTCAGGCGGCTTTCTCCGATTACATTGCGAGCTATACGGCGGCTCGCAAAAAAACTTTGACAATTAACGTAACACGTTGACGCCGGGAATCGTTATACTTTTAAGCAATCTTTAAATGCAGCTCGCCTGCCCACAGTGCGGAACAAGAGATATACGTGTATCTCACAAGCGAAGCTTCGGCGAATATTGCAGGGCAATTTTTGGAATATATCCGCTGCGCTGCCGCCGCTGCCGCGCGCGCTGGGAAACCAGCGTCTGGTTTGATGGCGCGTGGAAATTCGCGCGCTGCCCGCGCTGCTATCGGCAGGACCTGACTACGTGGAGCGAGCAGTATTACCATCCGCCGTTCTGGACGCGGCTGATTCTCCGGCTCGGCGCGACCCCGTACCGCTGCGCGCCGTGCCGCTGCAACTTCGCGAGCTTTCGCCCTTGCCGGGACCGGATGTCGTGGCGAAAGGCCACGGCGGAAACCTCTCAGGCCGAGAAGTAATTCACGCATTCAGGCGGATTATACGGCCGGAGAAGCTTCGGGCTGGACCTGCGGGGTTTTTCCGCGAAACGCTTCCCAGCGGACGCGCACGCGGTCGAGATAAAGATAAACCACCGGCGTGGTATAGAGCGTCAGGGCCTGGCTGAACAGCAAGCCGCCCACGATCGCCATCCCCAGCGGCCGGCGCATCTCGGCGCCTTCGCCGTGCCCCAGCGCCAAAGGCAGACCGCCCAGCAGCGCGGCCATAGTGGTCATGGTGATCGGGCGGAAGCGGAGCACCGCGGCCTGATAGATGGCCTGTTTGGGCGAAAGGCCCTCGTGGCGCTCGGCTTGAATCGCGAAATCGATCATCATAATGGCGTTTTTCTTCACGATGCCGATCAGCAGAATGATCCCGATGAGCGAAACGACGTTCAGCTCGTTATGCGTGAGCATGAGGGCCAGCAGAGCGCCGACGCCGGCCGAGGGCAGCGTGGAAAGAATCGTCAACGGATGGATGAGGCTCTCATAGAGAACGCCCAGCACGATGTATACAGTGACGAGGGCGGCGGCGATAAGCACCGGTTCGCTTGAAAGCGCGTCCTGGTAAGCCTGGGCGGTTCCCATGAAGCTGCCGTGGATCGAAGACGGCAAGCCGATCTCCCGTTCGGCGGCCTCGATCGCTGGAACGGCGCTGCTGAGCGAGGTGCCGACGGGCAGGTTAAACGAGATCGTAACGGAAGGAAACTGCCCGTCGTGATTCACGGAAAGCGCGGTATTGCTCGGAGCGTACTTGGTAAACGCGCTAAGCGGAACCTGTTGGCCATTGTTGCCCTGGACGTAAAGATAGCGCAGGCCCTCGGGATTCTGCCAGAAAGACGGATTCACCTCCATGACGACGTGGTATTGATTCAATTGCGTATACATTACCGAGACCTGGCGTTGTCCAAAAGCGTCGTATAGTGTGTCGTCGATGGACTGTGCCGAAATACCCATGCGTCCGGCGGTGGCGCGGTCGATTTGCAGGCTCGCTTCCAAGCCGCGATCCTGCTGATCGCTGTTGACATCGGCAAGCTGCGGGAGCAGGCGCAGCCGCGCGTAGACCTTGGGCGCCCACTCGTTGAGGTCGGCCACGCTGTCGGATTGCAGGGTGTACTGATACTGCGCCCCGGTGGAATGGCCCCCGATGCGCAAATCCTGCACCGATTGCAGATACAGACTGACGCCGGGCACCCGCGCCAGCTTCGGCCGCAATCGCGCAATGACTTCATCGGAGCTGACGCCGCGTTCGGCGAGCGGCTTGAGAGAAATGTTCATTTTTCCCTGATTCAGCGCCGATCCTCCGCCGCCGCCCCCACCGCCGCCGACATAGGCATTCAGCGTTTCTACAGCCGGGTCCTGCTCGACAATTTCAATCAGCCTCTTCACGTGCTCGCGCATGGCCTGGAAAGAAGTGGCCTGATCGGCGAGGATGGTGCCGGAAAGCCGGCCGACATCCTGCTGCGGGAAAAATCCTTTGGGAACCCGAATGTACAAAAATACACTGAGGGCAACCGTGGCGAGCGTGATCGCCAGCGTGACCGGCTGATGATCCAGCACCCAGCCGAGGGATTTCGAATAGCCCCGGCGCAGCATCTCCACCGCGCCCCCGCTCAGACGGTAAAAAATATTGTGCTGCCGATCTTCCCCGGCGCCGGTGAACCGCGCGCACATCATCGGGGTCATGGTCAGCGAAATGGCGAGCGATAAGGCGATGGCTACCGACAAAGTGATGGCAAATTCGCGGAACAGGCGCCCGACGATTCCCGGCATCAGCAGAATCGGGATAAAAACCGCGATGAGCGAGATGGTGATCGACAGCACGGTGAATCCGATTTCCGACGACCCCTTGAGCGCCGCTTTGAGGGGAGTCATCCCGTGCTCGGTATGCCGCGTGATGTTTTCGATGACCACGATGGCGTCGTCCACGACAAATCCCGTGGCAATGGTGAGCGCCATCAGCGACAGATTATCGACGCTGTAACCGAACAGGTAGAGCACGCCGAAGGTGCCCACCAGGGAAACCGGCACCGAAATGGCCGGAATCAGCGTAGTGCGCACGCTGCGCAGAAAAATAAAAACCACCATGATCACCAGGCCCATGGAAATCGACATGGTGCGCTGTACGTCGCGGACAGAGGCGCGAATCGTGGTGGTGCGATCCATCAAAACCTTCATTTCAATCGGCGCCGGGATGGAGGCTTGCAGCATGGGAAGAATCGCCCGCACGGCCTCAACGGTCTGGACGATGTTTGCGCCCGGCTGGCGGAATATGTAGATCACCACCGCGGGCTTGTCATCCACGAATCCGATGTTGCGCACGTCCTCCACCGAATCCTCGACCGTCGCGATTTCGGAAAGCGTGACCGGAGCGCCATTGCGATAGGCGACAATCAGCGGCGCGTAGTCTTTTGCTTTCAGGAGCTGATCGGTGGCCGTAATGGTCCAGGATTGGTTTTGATCGTTGAACGAGCCCTTGGGGCTGTTCACATTCGCGGTCTCTAAAACCCGCCGGACGTCTTCGAGGCCGATGCCCATCTGATTGAGCTGCGTCGGATTGACTTCCACGCGCACTCCCGGCAAGGCGCTGCCGCCGACAAAAACCTGCCCGACGCCGTGAACCTGCGAAATCCGCTGCTGAAGGATGGTGGAAGCGGCATCATACATCTGCCCGGCGGGCACGGTGGTCGAAACCAGGCCGAGCATCAGGATCGGCGCATCGGCCGGATTTACTTTGCGCCAATAAGGATTTCTCGGAAGATTGGGCGGGAGCTGGCCGCGCGCCGCATTGATGGCGGCCTGCACGTCGCGCGCGGCGGCGTCGATGTTGCGGTTGAGGTCGAATTGCAGCGTGATCCCGGTCGAACCGAGCGTGCTGGTCGAAGTCATTTCATTTACGCCGGCAATGCGGCCGAACTGCCGTTCAAGCGGCGTGGCCACCGACGACGCCATGGTCTCCGGACTCGCGCCGGGAAGGCCCGTATTAATCGAAATCGAGGGAAAATCCACCTGCGGCAGCGGCGCGACCGGCAGGAAATTATAAGCCACCGCGCCGGCCATCCCGATGGCAACCGTAAGCAGAGTGGTCGCCACGGGCCGGTGGATAAAAGGAGCGGAAATGCTCATGGGCGGCGAACCGAGCTTCAGAGTAACACCCAAGCTCCTTCAAATTCCACTGCTTAATGGCTAATGCGGCAATCGGCCATTTGTGCTAATCCTTCAATCTTTGAGGAGCTTAGGCCATTGGATTCGCTGATTGTTTTCGACATGGATGGAGTGCTGGCGGATGTGACCGAATCCTACCGCGAAGCGGTCGTGCAAACCGTAAAACGCTTCACGGGGCAGACGATCTCACGCGATCTGATCCAGCAATACAAAAATCAGGGCGGGTGGAATAACGATTGGGCGCTATCGCAAAAAATCGCGGCGGATCTGGGAGTTGCCGTCGATTACGGCGAATTGGTCGATTATTTCAATGCGATTTTTTTGGGACGCGGCAACGGCGGTCTGATTGAACGCGAAACGTGGTTGCCGCGGCCCGGATTGCTCGAGCGCATTTCAAAGAAATACGGCATGGCGATCTTCACCGGTCGCCTGCGCCATGAGGCGGGCATTTCGCTGCGCCGCTTCGCGAGCCGGCTGCAATTCGACCCCATTGTTTGCGCCGATGATGTCGCGCGCGGCAAGCCGGCGCCGGACGGTCTGCTCGCCATCCGGAAGAAACGACCGGGATGCAAAATGCTTTTTGTCGGCGACACGGTGGACGACGCGCGATCGGCCGGCGCCGCGGGCGTGCCATTTATCGGGATCGCCTCGCGGGCGCATTCCCGGCGCGAGGACCTGATCCGCCTGTTCGAGCAGGAGCGCGCCATCGCCATCCTTGACAACGTCAATGAGATCGAAAAGCTGCTTGATTTTCAGGAAAATCGATGTGGATACTGAAATCCTTGCAGGATTCAGCGCAGCGCCAGCTCCACGATCGACTCAATGTGAAACGTCTGCGGGAACAGATCGATTAGCGTGATGCGTTCGATCTGATACTCCCCAAGCGCCGACAGATCGCGCGCCAGCGTCGCCGGATCGCACGAAACGATTGTAATTTGAGGCGGCTTCAATCGCGCCAGACTCGCGGTCACCGATTTTCCCAGTCCCGCACGCGGCGGATCGGCTAAAACAAAATCCGGCGCGCGATCGAGCTTCGCCAGAAAATCTTCGACGCGCGACTGCGCGACTTCAATCTTCAAGCCCCCGCGATTCGCGTTAAATTCCAGATCGCGGACCGCGCTCAATCCGGCTTCGACCGCGATCACGGAATCGAACCGCCGGGCCAGGGGCAGCGCGAACAGACCCACTCCAGAATAAAGATCAAGCGCCGATTTTCCCCGCGCCCGCGAAAGCGCGCGCTCCACCATCGCCTCCAGCAGAAAACGATTCACCTGAAAAAATGACCGCGGGCTGACGCGAAATTCTCCATAATCGAGCGCCACGACGGATTCAAACCAGTCGTAGAAGGCGCGCGCCACCGGGCGCTCCGATTCGAGCACATTCAATTGAACGTCCCGCTCATTGGTGAAGACTTCAATCGAGTTCACGAATCGCGGAAAGCGCGGGTCTGGCAGCCGCTCGCGAATTTGAGCCAGCACGGCATTCACCCGCGGCGAAGAGATCGGGCAGTCGCCCTCCACCGCGACCAGCTCGTGGGAGCGCGCCGCCAGGTACCCGATTTTCCCGCCGGCAATGCGAAACTGGCTGCGATTGCGGTATCCGAGCCCGGGACCGCTGATGGTTTCGATCTCGCCGGCGTAATCGATCTTTCCCACGCGCCGGATCTGTTCCCGCAGAATCTCCACTTTTCGCGCGAGCTGGTATTCGTACGGCGCGTGCTGGTAATGGCAGCCGCCGCATCGCCCGAAGACCGGACACGGCGGCTCGACGCGGTCCGGCGACGGCTCGACCACTTCGATCAGGTCCGCGTGGACGCCGCCTACATCTTCGATCCGCGCCCGCTCGCCGGGCAGAACGAAGGGAGCAAACACCACCCGTCCATCGATTCGCGCCAGGCCCTCGCCCCCGTACACCCACTTTTCAACGCCTACATCGTTTACGATAAAAATTCCTCCACCTTCCATGAAAGCACGAGTCTTCTCCGGCATTCAGCCCACCGGCAGCCCGCATATTGGAAATTATCTCGGCGCGCTCAAAAACTGGGCCAAGATTCAATACGATTACGAAAGCATCTACTGCATCGTCGACCTGCACGCGATCACGCTTTATCAGGACCCCAAGGAGCTGCGCCAAAAAATCCAGGAGCTCGCCGGAATGCTGCTGGCGATCGGCATCGACCCGGCGCATTCTTCGCTGGTGGTTCAATCCGCGATTCCCGCGCATGTCGAGCTGGCCTGGATGCTCACCTGCGTCACTCCGGTCGGCTGGCTCGAGCGCATGACGCAGTATAAGGCCAAATCCGCGGCGCAGGAAACGATCGGCGACGGAATTTTGCAGTATCCGGTGCTGATGGCCGCCGACATTTTGCTGTATGACGCCAAGGTGGTGCCGGTGGGCGACGATCAAACGCAGCACGTCGAGCTCACGCGCGACATCGCCCAGCGCTTTAATTCTCTGTACGGTGAGACGTTTGTAATGCCGGAAACGCGGCTGCCCTCGGTCGGCGCGCGAATCATGGGACTGGACGAGCCCGAAAAGAAAATGAGCAAATCCGTGATAGGCAGCGGCCACGCCGTAAGCCTCCTTGATCCGCCGGATCTGATCCGCAAAAAGGTCCTGCGCGCGACCACCGATTCCAATCCCGCCGTGGATTTCGACCGGCTCGGCCCGGGCGTCGCCAATCTGCTAACCATTTTCCAGGCATTCAGCGAATGGAGCGACGCGCGCGTTCGCCAGCATTTCGCCGGCATGCGCTACGGCGAGCTAAAAAAACAAGTCGCCGACGTGATCGTCGCCGCGCTGGAGCCGATTCAAAAGCGCTATCACGAAATTATGGACGAAGCCACCTACGTCGCGCGAGTGCTCGAGGAAAGCGCGCGGCGCATCACGCCCATCGCCAACGCGACGGTTGAAAAGGCCAAACGGGCGATGGGCCTCTACACGCCGGATTAGGAGGCCGGAAGCTCCCGGCGAAGCTGCCTATTCGTGACTAGGCGGCAAACTCATCGGTGTTGACATTGTCAACGGCGCAAAACGAGAGCCGTGCGGAGCAGTGTAACTTCCACTCGATTCTCACCGTTTCGTAATGCCCGCGCCAGGGGCATGAAATCCCGTGCACCAGAAAAACAATGCCAGTTCCGGGCGAGCGAGGACGAAGAAACCGTCCGCGTCTGTTTCCGCGTAATTCAGGTCCGCACCCATCACGAGCACGCCTTCAACCGGCGCTCCATCGGGCGTGCGAACCGTCCCGGCGACCGCCACTAGACCGCCTTTGAACCGGCCGCGGCCACAATCAGCGAAATAATGTTCCAGGCCACCACCAGCGCGAAAAAAATGTTGATCCGGACCAGCAGCCTCTGCCGCCCGCGCCGCCATGCATAGATCCCCAATGCAATCGCCCCGATCTTCACCGCCAGCAGGCCGCCCAGCGGATACGGCGCGTAACGCAGCGCCAGATTCACCAGTGGATTCCCCTCGCGAACTCCATTCATCAGGAAGGCGATCGTGGTCATGAAATCCAAAAATTGCAGGTAGGAGTATTGAATGAAGAGTTGGTTCACGCGAAACAGTGCCCTATTTAAACTAAAGCAAAAGCCTTAGTCGTGTAAATAGGACTTTGGCGCAGTACTTGTCGAAAGTTCGTTCTGGTACTTTTGTAGTTCAGGTTATCTGACGCATAGGCCTGGGGCTAGCGAAAACTTTTCAGGATTGCGTTGGCTCGATTTTCGGCTTGCCTGGCTTCTTTGTTCTTGTGCATCCGCTTCAGGACGCCGGAATAAACCGAAATGGTTCGCGCGACCTCCGGATGGCTCGCTCCGAACACGCGCTGCTCGGCCGCAATGACTTCCTCGAAGATCCTGGTCGATTCGCGAAGATTCCCTGCGATCGCTTCGAAGGCTGCCTGATTGGCGCGAATTTGAAGCAACGGTGGAAGCTCGCTCTGGAGGTTATCCATAATCCGGACGGCGCGCGCCAAAAACGGCTCGCCCTGCGACGCCCGCCTCTGCGCTGCCATTTCCGCGAAGAGATTATCCAAAACGGCGGCGACCATGGGATTGTTCGGACCCAACGCCCGCTCGAAGGCGGGAAGCGCGCGCCGGAGATCCCGCTCCGCCTTCTGGTATTGGTGCTGGGAATCTTCCAGAGTTGCAATGCTGTTGCTGATGCGTGCGGCCTCAATGGAATCGGCGCCCTTGGTCTTTTCATAGAGCGAGAGCGACCGGCGCAGCACCGGCTCAGCCCGCGCCGGTTGATGCAGGGACATTAGGGCCAATCCGATTTCACCCAGCGCCTCCGCAATTCGGGCATCATCGCCGGCGAATTCATCCATCCAAAGCGCCCTCCGTAGAAGAGCGTAGGCCTCGTCCGGCCGCCCCTCGACAAGAACGATGGAACCCAGGCTCTCGAACGCATCCGCGATCGACAAATCATTTTCCGGCAAATTTTTCTGGCGCACTTCGAGCGCGCGGCGCCCGAGTCGCTCCGCCGCATTATAATCCCCCTGCTGCTCGCGCATTTTCGCCAGATGGATCAGTGTGGCCGCAAACCGCGGATCGTTCTCGGCAAGCGGCTCGAGCAAAGCGCGAAATTGCGCTTCCGCCTCCGCATACCGGAACTGGTCGGCGGCCGCCAGCGCGGCGCGATTCCGCTTCTCCCAATTCGCGTCGGAAGAGTCCAAAGACACAAAAACGGTTGCAATCGTGAAAATCACCCATGCGTTCATATTGAGGACAGAATGGACTTGATTTGAGAGCGCAACAAGTGTAATCCCGTAGCAAAAAACATCTACCGGATTCTTACCGGGACGGAACAAACGGCCGGCGGTTTCGTACGTCTGATTGGTAAGGTCCCGCGAGATGACAACGTCGGTAACTATTGCGCCGTGCTTCGGTATTACCAACGGCGTGATCGAGCGTGAAAACGTCCAACAGGAACTGTCGCGGATCCTCGCAAGCAGTTGCTTCCGGAAGTGCGTTCAGCTTTCGCGTTTTTTGCGGTTCGCGGTGAACGAAGCTCTGGCCGGTTCCAATGGGGTTTCGAAGGAAACGTTAATCGGCGTTGAAATTTTCGGGCGCGCGCCCGATTACGACCCCTCCATCGATCCTGTGGTGCGCGTCGAGGCGCGGCGCCTGCGAATGAAGCTCGCCGAGTATTATGAGACCGAAGGCCGCGAGCACACCCTCCGGATCAAGCTGCCGAAGGGCGGCTACCTTCCGGTATTTGAAAAGCAGCCGGGCCGGGCCGCCGCGCCGCGAACCATCGCCGTGCTCCCCTTCGCCGACCACAGCGCCGACCAGACGCTCAGCGCTCTATCCGACGGCCTCACCACCCGTCTCATCGCGCGCCTGGCTTCACAAAGCGGTCTGCGCCTGGCCTCCATCACCTCCGTGTTCCGCTTTAAGCAGCGCGGCGCGGATCCGCGGTTCCTGGGCAGCCAACTGAATGCCGAATGGCTCGTCGAAGGAAGCCTGCGCAAAGCCGGGCGGCGCTTCCGCTGCGACACCCAATTGATCTGCTCCGCCGACGGCCTGCACCTTTGGGCCGGATCTTTCGATTGCGGTTCGCGCAACGTGTTTGCGATTGAAGACGTCTTCGCCGCCAACATCGCCGCCGGAATCGGCGGAGTACTGAAGCATTGCTAAACCCGGCCGGTCTGCCGTGCGCCACCCGCCAGCGCGCGCACTAATCCCTCCATCGTATGCGGCCGAGCCTCTGCCGTCACCTCCAGCCCGTTTTCCCGCGCCGTCGCCGACGTTACGGGTCCAATGGAAGCGATCTTTACGCCGGCCAGCGCCTCTTTTCCCGCCACCGATAAAAAATTTGTGACCGTGGAGGAACTGGTAAATGTGATCCAGTCCGGACGCCGCGCCATTACCTCGCGCGCACGCCCCGCGGCATCCTCCGGAATGACGGTTCGATACGCCTCCACCACGTCCACGATGGCTCCACGGCGTTTCAGCTCCACCGGAATCAGGTCGCGAGCCACCGCCGCGCGCGGCAAAAGAATTCTGCGCCATCTTAAATCTTCGCCTTCGAACGCCTTCACCAGCGTTTCGGCGACGTATTCCTCCGGCATCTTGTCGACTTTGAGATGCAGCGCCTCGACCGCGGCGCGCGTTGCCGGACCGATGGCGCAAATCCTCGCCTTCAGCGCGCGCAGGTCCCGCCAAGACCGGTCCAGCCGCTTCATGAAAAAGCGAACGCCGTTGACGCTCGTGAAAATCAGCCAGTCATAAGACTCCAGATTTTTAATTGCCCCATCGAGAGGCGCCGGATCTTCCGCTTCGCGAATCTCAATCAGCGGCAGCAGCAGCGCTTCGCCGCCCAGCTCCTCGATCGGCTCGGCCAGTTCCGCCGCCTGCTGCCGGTCACGCGTCACCACGATTTTTTTTCCGAACAGCGGCAATTTTTCATACCAGTTGAACCGCTCGCGCAAGGCGACGACCTCGCCGATCACGATAGTGGCCGGGGGTTTCATTCCCGCATCGGCGATTCGCGAGGCCAGATCCTCAAGCGTCCCGGCGATGGTCTGCTGATCCGGGCGCGTCGCCCAGCGCACCGCCATGGCCGGCGTCGCGGGCGACCGCCCGTGCCGGATCAGCTCTCGCGCGATCGCCGGGAAGTTCACCAGCCCCATAAACAGCACGATCGTCTCCGCGGCGCCCACGCGCGACCAGTCAATCGCGCCCACATCGTGTCCGGTGACGAACGTCACCGCCGAGGTGTGCTCGCGATGCGTGAGCGGAACACCGGTGTAGGCGGCGATTCCAAGCGGTGTGGTTACGCCCGGCACGATTTCGAACGGAATCCCGGCGGCGGCGAGCGCCTCCATCTCTTCCCCGCCCCGGCCGAAGATAAACGGATCGCCGCCCTTCAGCCGCACCACGATTTTTCCCGCGCGCGCCCGCTCAACGAGCATCGCCGAAATTTCTTCCTGCGAAAATTCGTGAGCCGAGCGTTTCTTTCCGACGTAAACGCGTTCGGCTTCCGGCGGCGCCAGATCGAGCAGCCGCTCGCTTGCCAGATGATCGTAAAGGATCGCGCCGGCGCGCTCCAGGATCTTGCGGCCCTTCACCGTGATTAATCCCGGATCGCCCGGACCCGCGCCCACCAGATAAACTTTCATAGTTTCGGGAGGGCGGCTCCGCCCGGATTCCGAAAATTCATGCCGCGTACACGTCACTGAGGATCTTTTCCGCGCCGCGAGCGAGCAGATCCCGAGCCAGCGCGACCCCGGTCTGTTGAGGATCCTCTCCGGATTGTTCGCCGCAAATCATCTTCGCTCCATCGGGCGAAGCGACGATCGCGCGCAGGTGAATCACGCGCCCCTCCACCCGCGCATACGCGCCGATCGGCACCTGACAGCCGCCGCCCAACGTCCGCAGCAGCTCCCGCTCGGCTGTCACCGCGATTCGCGACGCGGGGTGATCCAAATTCCCGACGATGTGCTGCGCCTGGCCGCCATCGTTCCGCGTTTCGATGGCCAGCGCGCCCTGCCCCGCCGCCGGGCACATCACCTCCACCGGCAGCATCTCCGTAATCCGCTCCCTCCATCCGAGCCGGCGCAAGCCCGCCGCCGCCAGCACGACCGAATCGTATTGCCCTTCGTCCAGTTTGCGCAAGCGCGTATCGACGTTTCCTCGCAGCGTTTCGACCTTCAACCCGCGGCCCATCGCGTGAAGTTGCGCCGCGCGCCGCAGCGAGCTGGTCCCCACGCGCGCCCCCTCGGCCAGCGGCTTGCCGCACAGCGCGTCGCGCGGGTCCTCGCGTTCCGGAATCGCCGAAAGCGTCAATCCCTCCGGCAGCTCCGAAGGAAGATCTTTCAAGCTGTGCACCGCGGCATCGATCGATCCCGCGATCAGCGCCTCTTCAATTTCTTTGGTGAACAAGCCTTTTCCGCCGGCCTTCGCCAGCGGGACGCCGGTGATCTTGTCGCCCGTTGTCTTGATAATCTCGATGCGGCTCTCCACGCCCATCGCGGCGAGCCGCGAAACGATATGCCGGGCCTGCCACAACGCCAACGCCGAACCACGCGATCCGAGGATGATCATTCTGAATCCGCCGTCAGGCGTCTCCCAATCTGAACAGCCTGCGGATCACGCTTGCCAGGTGAATGCCGCTTGAATCCGCCGCCTGCCTGCGCAGCTCCGTGATCGGCCCGTGCGCGACTTTATTCACGATCCCTCGCGCGATAGCCTGCACCGCTTCTTCCTGCTGCGGCGTAAGCTCGCCCAGCCGGCCGCGCTGCCGTTCGATCTCCGCCGCCGCCAGCGCCGAAAGCTGCTCCTGCAAACTGATGATGGTCGGCGTCACCTCGCGCGTCTTCAGGCGCAGCATCATGCGCTCGACTTCTTCGCGAATGATCTCTTCGGCCTCCGCCGCCACGTCGATCCGCCCCTGAAGATTCGTCTGGACCACTTTATCCAGGTCGTCGATATCGTATAAAAACACGCTTTCAAGCTCATTCACCGACGGCTCGATATTGCGCGGGACGGCAATGTCGATCAGGAACATCGGACGGTTGCGCCGCCGCGCCATGACGCCGCGCATCTGCTCGCGCGTGATGATGAAATGCGGCGCGCCGCTGGAGGCGAGCACGATGTCCACGTCGGGCAGCATCGCCGCGAACTGTTCATAATCGAGCACGGCGCCCTGAACCTCGCCGGCCATCGCCGCGGCCCGCTCGCGGGTGCGATTCGTCACCATGATTTCGGAAACTCCGGCGCGCCGCAGATGCCGCGCCGCCGAAGCCGCCATCTTGCCGGCGCCGGCGACCAGTACCCGCTTGCCCGCGAGCGATCCGAAAATTTCCTTCGCCAGCTCGACCGCGGCGTAGCTTACCGAAACCGCGCTCGATCCGATATCGGTCTCCGAGCGCACCCGCTTGGCGACGTTGAACGCCCGCGTCAGGATCAGATCCAAGAAGCCGCTGATCGCGCCGCATTCCTTGGCGCGCGCGTAGGCGGCCTTCATTTGCCCCAGGATCTGCGGCTCGCCGACGATCATCGAATCCAGGCTGGAGGCGACGCGGAATAAATGCCGCACCGCGTCGGGACCATCGTGTTTATAAAGGTACGGAGAAACCCAGTTCCGCTCCACCGCGCGCGACTCCGCTAAAAAATATTCGACCGCGCCTTCGGCATCGGTCTGCTCGTCCGCGGTGACGGTAATCTCCACGCGATTGCACGTCGAAAGGATCATTCCTTCGAGCACTCCCGGCCGCTGCTTCAAATTGCCCAGCGCCTGCGGCAGCACGCGCTCCTCGAACGCCAGCCGTTCGCGCACCTCCACCGGCGCCGTCCGGTGGTTAAGACCCGTCACCAGGAGTTTCATCGTTCCAGCGCCGACCGCAACCCGTTCTGCGCCGCCCAGGTCAGCGCCGCGCATCCGAGCACCGCCAGCGCCATCACCGCGGCCTTGCGTCCCCGCCACCCGGCCGTGGTCCGCAGAAAAATCATCACCAGGCATAGCAGCCAGGTGAACAGCGAAAATTGCACGCTCGCATACGACAGCCAGCGCGTCTGAAACTCGATCCATGCCCACGTCACCGCGAAAATTACCCCCAGCGTGAGCAGCACAAATCCGAGCCCCATCGAGACCGAGATCAGGTTATCGAGCGTCGCCAGCGGCGGCAATTTTTCAAGCAGCGTCCCCCTCCGTTTTTGTTTCAGCCGCC
Organism: Terriglobia bacterium; assembly: GCA_021325175.1. Lineage (GTDB taxonomy): Bacteria > Acidobacteriota > Terriglobia > Bryobacterales > Bryobacteraceae > Palsa-187. The sequence goes on along the minus strand of JAJPHS010000033.1, from coordinate 7,096 downwards.
GCTCCTGAATCAAATAGAAGATCGAAGCAACCGCGGTCAGCAGCAGCGCCGCGAATCCGGCGAGAACCAGAACGATATGCATGACCAGCAGCGCGCCGCGAACTCCCAGGTTGGGCCAGGCCGCCCCCGGTTCCCCCAGCGATGCGGCCAGCGACATCAGAAACACCAGCGGAAACAGCGCCACAGCGGTGCTGGCGAAATGGTAACGCCATTCGACAAGGAGAAACACCAGCGCCACCAGGAACGCTCCCACATCGAGCGTCGCAAAGGAGCTATCGAGCGGCAATCGTCCGTAGGCGAGCGATGCCTCCACCAGCGCCACTCCATGCAGCACCACCGCGACGCGAAACGCCGCCAGCGCCGCCGGATACAGCCGCTGGCTGCGCCCAACCAGCGCCAGCATCGAATGCAGCACACCCAGCGCGTACAACGCCACGGCGACGCGCAGCCACAAAATACTGGTTTCCATGCTGTCACTTTGATTGTGGCACACGGCTTCCGCCGCATCACCGGCCGGGTTTTCCGTTCCCGCCACGGCTTACGCTACTACTATGAGCCTTGAAAATCAGACCGCCCTTGTCACCGGCGCCACGCGCGGAATCGGACGCGCCATCGCCAAAATGTTTTTGACCAGCAAAGCCAACGTCGTGCTCTGCGGGCGCGACGCGCGCTCGGTCGATCGCGCCGTTTCCGAGCTCGCCGCCGAAACCCACGGTAAAGTCGCCGGAAAAGCCGCCGATGTTAGGAATTATGACCAGGTTCGGGCTTTGTTTGAATTCGCCGATCGCCACTTCGGCGCGCTCGACATCCTTGTCAATAACGCGGGCGTGGGAGTCTTCGCGCCGGTTTCCCAGCTATCGGTCGAGGACTGGCTTCGCGTGGTTCAAACCAACCTCGACGGCGCGTTTTATTGCTCGCGCGAGGCGCTTGCGCGTTTCACTTCGGGAACCCCGCGCGGGGGTTATATCGTCAACATTAGTAGCCTCGCGGGAAAAAATCCCTTCGCGGGCGGCGCGGCCTACAATGCGTCGAAATTCGCTATGAACGGTTTCAGCGAAGCCATGATGCTTGACGAGCGTTATCACAACGTTCGTGTCAGTTACATCATGCCCGGTAGCGTCGCCACCGAATTCGGCGGGCATGCGCCGGCCGACGGCGAGGAATGGAAGATTCAGCCTGAGGATATCGCCGAAATTGTCCGGATGCTCATTTCCATGCCAAAAAGAACTCTGGTTAGCCGGGTAGAGGTTCGGCCGTCCCAGCCGAAAAGATAGATGTTGCAGGCGAATCCGCCAGCTTCGGAGGACATCTAAAAAAATGGCACTTGGGTTGCCTGAGAGTTTGTGGAAGCCGGCTGAAAGGCAGTCAGCCGGCGGATTGGAAAGCGCGAGAACGAGTTTGAGAGGCGCGAAGGTTAGAAAGGCGGTAGATAAAATGGTACGGCTAAATATCCCGTTGGATCCATCGAGGACCGGACGCGACGCCATGTCGCTGGAGGCGAGCCTGCGTCGAATGATCATCGGCCAGGATGAAGCTATCGAGCAGATCGTGAATATTTATCAAATGCACCTGACGGGAATGAGTGCTCCGGGCCGTCCCATTGGGAATTTCCTGTTCCTTGGTCCCACCGGCTCGGGAAAAACCCGAATTGTCGAAGCGACCGCGGAGGCTTTGCTCAAGAATCCACGCGCCGTCATCAAAATCGATTGCGCCGAATTCCAGCACAGCCACGAGATCGCCAAACTCATTGGTTCGCCTCCCGGATATCTGGGGCATCGCGAGACGCATCCCCTGCTTTCCCAGGAAGTATTGAACCAATATCACACCGAAACCATGAAGCTCAGCTTCGTGCTCTTCGATGAAATCGAGAAGGCGTCGGACGCGCTGTGGAACCTGTTGCTGGGGATCCTGGACAAAGCGACGCTTACGCTGGGCGACAATCGCAAGGTGGACTTCTCGCGGGCCATGATCTTCATGACCAGCAATCTCGGCGCGGCGGAGATGAGCAGCATCATGTCACCGCGGCTCGGCTTCGGCGTTCAGGAAGCTCGCGAGAAAACCGCCAACGGCGTGTGCGATGAAAAAACTACCGGAAAACTTGCCAGAAGCGGCATTGAAGCGGCGCGGAAAAAGTTCACGCCCGAATTCATGAACCGCCTCGATAAGATCGTTACCTTCCAGCCGCTGGGAACCGAACAGCTCAAGAAGATTCTCGATATCGAGCTGAATCTGGTCCAGCAGCGGATTTTCAACACCTCGGCCGATCGCGCCTTCGTGTTCACCCTTTCCGATTCGAGCAAGAATTTTCTTCTCGAGGAAGGCACCGATATCAAGTACGGAGCGCGGCATCTGAAGCGCGCCATCGAGCGCTTGCTCGTGCAGCCGATGTCCAACCTGATTGCCACCGATCAGGTGCGGGGCGGCGATTGGATCCGCGTGGACTTCGACGACAACAAACGGACGTTATGTTTCGCCAAGGAAGCCGAGGGACTGCCGGTCCAGGATATGGCGCGCCTGGTGGACACTTCCGTTACGATCCCGGCCATGGCCGCCGCAAGCGGCGCCTCCGTCGAACCGGTCCGCACGGTGTCGGCGCGCAGCTCCAAACGAAGTTAAAGAAGTTAAATCGGAGGGCGGATTTCGTTCCGCCCTCCAAAACTCAAAACCGTCAGGCGGCGCATTCCCCGCGTCCCAATTCGAGCGAATAATCGACTTCGTCGCCCCAGTCGCGATACATCTCCGGGGATAGCTCGGCCGGTTTCACCAGATCCGCGGTAAGCCTGCGGAAAGTTTCAACTTTGTGCCGTAAAACATACTGGCGAAAGGACTCGCCAGGTTGGTGATTCGCCTTGAAGTGATCAAGAACCCGCAGCACCGCAACCGGAGCCAGGCGCGCGGGAAGACTTTGGATCGCCAGGCCGAACTCGTGCTGCGATCCACCCAAAAGCATCAGATAATAAGGCACTTCCCTGCCCTCGATCTTGCGCGCGTTGCCGTACAATCCGATATCCCCGATCCAGTGCTGCCCGCAGGAGTTCGGGCAGCCGCTGATATTGATTTTTAACGCCCGCACCCGCGAATCGCCATCCTCGCGAACCGCCTGGGCGATCGCCGCGCCCAATCCCATGGCCTTGGTCAGCGCCAGATTGCAGCTATACGCGCCGGGACAGGTGGTCACGTCGCTGATCTCATTGGCGCGCGCGCCATCCAGCCCATGCTCGCTCAAACTGCCATACACGCGATTCAACATCGCTTCGGGAACATACGCCAGAATCGCGTTCTGATTCATCGTGAAACGGAGCTTGCCATCGCCGGCCTGATCGGCCAGATCCGCTAACCCGCGCATCTGATCGCCGGTCAAATTTCCCTGATCGACCCTGACGGTGACAATCGAATAGCCTGCCTGCTTCTGCGGCTGAACGTTGGTCTCGCGCCATTCGTGAAATCCGGCAGGCGCCGGTTCAAAAACCGGCAGCTTCCGTCCCGAGCCAAGTGGTGGTTGCTCTGCTTGAAAACCACCAAATCCATCCGGGACCTCGTCCGGCATCGGAATGCCGCCGTCTCTCAGAATATTGGCGTACTCTTCCGCGATCGCGTCGCGAAGCCAGTCGAATCCGCGCTCGCGCAGCACAAATTTCAGTCGGGCCTTGTTCTTATTGTTCCGATTTCCGTGGCGGTTAAAGACGCGAATCACGGCTTCCACGCGCCGCACAACGTCTTCAGCCGGAATAAATTCGTGTAACAGCCGCGCCTCTGTCGGCAGCGGACCCAATCCGCCCGCAATCGTCATGCGGAATCCGCCAACGCCGTCGCGAATCACCGCCCGCAGACCGACATCGTTAATCGCGGTCGCCATGCAGTCTTCCGGGCACCCCGAAAACGCGACCTTGAATTTCCGCGGCAGGCTGTCGGTTAATTCCTTGTGCAGGAACGCAAATGCCAGCCGCCGCGCGTACGGCTGCACGTCGAATGGTTCCTCGGGATGCAAGCCCGCCAGCGGGCAGGCGGTTACATTTCGCACCGTGTTATAGCACGCCTCCCGAGTCGTAAGCCGCACATCCGCCAGCGCGTGCAACAAATCCGGCACCCGCCGGAGCGGCACAAAATGGAACTGCATGTTCTGCCGCGTGGTCAGATGCCCCTTGCCGCCGCCGAACTCATCGGCGATAAACGCCAGTTGCCGCATCTGCCGGGAGGTCAGCCGCCCCCCCGGGACCTTTGTCCGCACCATGTGGACCCCCGGCTGGCGCTGCCCGTAAATCCCGCGCCTCAGCCGGTAGGCTCGGAACTGATCGTCGGTAAGCTGCCCGGCAAGAAACGCCTCGGCTTGGCTGCGGAACAGCTCAATGTCCTGGCGAACAGTCCTATCATATTCCTGTTCAATGACTTGCAACCCAGCCAGCGTCTCGGATGCGGCCATAATCTATATGTCTATAGAGATTATCATTATTCGTTCCGCGATGCAACGAATATGGCGTGAGCTTGCATTTTCCTCCTCGAAATCGCCCATGATAGAGATTCAGGCTCTTAAAAATGGACGCCAACGCCGCTGCGGGATCAATTGGCGCGACTTCAAGCTCGGCCGCGCATTTCGCGCTACCACTGCTTCGCGTGGTGCTGATCGTGCATTGCGCCGCGCTACTCGCCCAGCCATCGTTTGCCGGCGAGTTTCTTTCCGGCACCGACGGCGTCGTCAAGTTTCACGAATGGACCGCCTGGGCCATTCTCGCGCTGGGCCTTCTTCAAATCGCCGCCGTCGTCGCCGCGATGCGGCCGCAAATCGTTTCCTGGTGGATGCTGATCGGCAGCATTTTCATCCTTCTTGCGGAAATTCTTCAAGCCGGCACCGGATACGCGCGATTTCTGCGCGTTCACGTTCCTTTGGGCGTGGTGATCTTCGGCGCCGTCCTGCTGCAAACAATTTCAATTTTCCGTTCGAGGCGCGGGCCGTGAATCGCCGGGATCTTCTGCGAATCGGCGCTCTGGCGATTCCGATCGGCGCAACAGGCTGCCTTCGCCCGCGTCCGGAAGCGCGGCTGCTGGCCAGCGCCGCGCCGCTTCCGCCGTTGTTCGAAGTTCCACTTCCCCGCCCGCCGATCGCGCAGCCGGTCCGAAGCGATGCCGGAAGTGATTATTACGATTTCGCGGTTCGCCCCGCGCCCGCGCAAATCCTGCCGGGCCTGACGACGGAAATTTGGGGCTATGACGGAGTTTTTCCCGGCCCGACCATTGAGGCGCGGCGCGGCCGGCGCGTTTCGCTGCGCGTCCGCAATCAGCTTCCGGTGCCGATCGTCACGCATCTGCACGGCGGCCGCACGGCGCCGGAAAGTGACGGCTACCCCAGTGATCTGATTCTTCCCGCCGCTGGGTTTGCGCCGGTGCACATGCATGATCCGCTGGCCCGAATCGCCATGGCGGAACGCGAGTACGTCTACGCCAACGATCAGCCCGCGGCCACGCTCTGGTATCACGACCATCGCATGGATTTCACCGCCCCACAGGTCTGGCGCGGCCTCGCCGGATTCTACCTGCTGCGCGATCCAGAGGAGGATCGCCTGCCGCTGCCGCGCGGCGCCCGCGAAATTCCGCTGATGATCTGCGACCGCTCCTTCGCGGCCGATGGCGGTTTTCAATATCCGGCGCGCGATCCGCAACTGCGCGAAGCGCCGGCGTTTCTTCCCGAGTACATGGGTGGCGTGCTCGGCGATGTGATTCTGGTCAACGGCGCGCCGTGGCCGCGACTCCACGTGGCGAACGTAAAGTATCGTTTCCGGATTCTGAACGCCTCAAATGCGCGCCGTTACGAGCTCGCGCTCGATCCCGCGCCGCGAGCCGCCGCGCCGTTCATCCAGATCGGCAGCGACGGCGGCCTGCTTTCCGCGCCCGTCGCGCATCAGACCATTCGAGTCGCCCCGGCCGAGCGCTTTGACGTCATCCTCGATTTTTCGAAATTTGCCGAAGGATCATCGGTGAAGCTCGTCAACCTGGCCGCGTCCGGACCGGCGAGCCAGATCCTGCGCTTCGACATCACGGAAAATCAGCGCGACGATTCCGCCATTCCCGCCCGCCTCACCGCCGATCCGGTCATCGCGGAGAAGCCGTCGCAAATGCGCGATTTCGATTTCACCTTCGTCCGTTTTCATCCGCGCGGCATGATGGACGGATGGAGCATCAACGGCCTGCCCTTCGATCCGGCGCGCATGGACGCGCGCCCGCGCCTGGATTCAACCGAGATCTGGCGCATTCAATCCGATTTCTCTCATCCGCTGCATCTTCATCTGGTCCACTTTCGCGTTCTGGCGCACGATGGCCGGCCCGGTCCGTACGATTCGGGCTGGAAAGACACGATTGATCTCGGCCCGGGCCAAGGCGCAACGATTCTCGCCAAATTCTCCGGTTATCGCGGCCGCTACGTTTTTCATTGCCACAACCTGGAACACGAAGACATGAGCATGATGGCCAACTTCGAGGTGATTTAAATGCGAGCCCGCCGACTTGCCGCCGCCGCCGCGATCCTCGGCCTGGCAGCAATCGTTTCGGGAGCGTTGCTCACCAGCATCGGCGTTTCTCTGCAACCCGGACAGGCGGCGCCGCGCCCGGACGCGCACCGCGTCATCGCGATCACGGCGATCGCGCTCGTAATTGCCGCGATCGTTTGGGGACGTTCGCGCGCCGCTTTGTCCGGCGCGCTGCTCGCGCTCCTCGCCAGCGCGGCAGTAGGCTGGAATTTTCCCCTCTCGCCCGCGGCCGCCGTCGCGCACGCAGCGCTCGCGCACCTGTTCACCGCCGCCATCGCGTTGGCGCTGATCGGCGCACCGGCCAGAGCGAAGGACCCGATCGCCGCCGGCCCGTTCGCCGCGCTGCGTCCCGCCTCGCTGTGGGCGCCTCCCGCCGTCTTCACGCAGATCGTGATGGGCGCGCTTTACCGGCACCAGATCACCGGCATTATGCCGCATATGCTGGGAGCGATGGCCGTGGCGCTGCTGACCATCGTCATCTCCGCCATCCTTCTGCAAAACTTCTCCGCATCGAAGCCGCTGCGCCGCGCCGCGATCGCTTTAATGACCGCGGTTCTGGTTCAGATCTGTTTCGGAAT
>JAJPHS010000016.1 GCA_021325175.1 Terriglobia bacterium | reverse complement strand
CTTCACACGCAGGAGGTCACAGGTTCGAGTCCTGTCGCGCCCACCACTGCGCGACTCTCCCACGCTCGCTTGCGGCGGCCCTGGCGACTCAGGTAGAGTTGGGGAATCGCTGTATTGCCGTCCTAAATGAGCGAGCCTCTTGTCAGCATCGTCACGCCTTGTCTCAATGCCAGCCGCTTCCTCGAAAAGACGATCCAGAGCGTTTTGAGCCAGGATTATCCGCGCCTGGAATACATCGTGATGGATGGCGGATCGAGCGATCGAACGCTGGAAATCCTGCAAAAATACGGCGCGCGCCTGAAATATATTTCCGCGCCCGACGCCGGTGTGGCGGACGCGGTCAACCGCGGCTTTCTCCAATCGCATGGATCGATCTTTGCGTGGCTGAGCGCCGACGATCTGTATTTTCCCGGCGCGATCCGCAAGGCGGTGGAGCGCCTCCGCGCCGATCCCGGCGCCGGGGTGGTTTACGGCGGGGCCGCCTGGGTCGACGAACACCAGGCCGTGCTGGGGCGCTATCCCACCATGGCGCCGTTTCGCGCGGAGTTCCTTGAGCAGGAATGCGTCATCTGCCAGCCCGCCTGCTTTCTGCGCCGCGAGACGTTCGAGCGGGCCGGCCTGTTAAATTCACGTCTGAAATTTTCCTTCGACTACGATCTGTGGATCCGCTTATCGCGCTTCACCCGGTTTGCGGCGATGGACGATCTGCTGGCGATGTCGCGGATGCATCGCTCCAATATCACGCTCCGGCAGCGGCGTGAAGTGTTCGAGGAAACGATCGGCCTGTTCCGCCAGCACTACGGCTACATACCGCTCCCCTGGATTTATTGCTATTTGAGCTTTCTGCGCGACGGCAGAGATCAATTCTTCGAGCCGCTCCAGCCATCGAAGGCGGTCTTCTGGTCGAGCCTATGGACCGGCAGCTATTACAATCGCCGCCGGCTGGGGCGATACTGGCGGGAGTGGTTTTCCAATTTTGCCTCGGGCGAGCGCGGCCGCCCTGCTCCGGCGCTGCCTGCGGGGTTGGTCCCGGCGCGGTGAAGAACACACCTGGCGATTTACTGCGGCCGGGCGCGGGCGACGTAAAACAGCCACGGATTTTCGCTATCGTCGTCCGCTTCGGCAAGCACGCGGCCGGTGGCGTCGAACACGTCCACAAGCCGCATACCCGAGCGTTCCAATTGCTCGTGAACCGTTGCTCGCGCGGCGTAGTAGTGAAGGCTCGCGTAGAAATGACCGGGGTCGTTGAGCAGCGCGTACTCGGGAGTGCGCGCGCGCAGCGGTCCGATCCGGCGATGATTCCAGGACCCGATCGCGTATTGCACCGTCTTGGAGGCAAGCCGCACAGGATTCCAGCACCAGCGCATCCGCGGTCCGGAGAAAGCCAGCTTGTAATTCAGATTGTGCGCGGAGAAAGCCAGAACGCCTCCGGCGCGCAGCACGCGGCGCGATTCCGCCAGCGCCCGCATCCGATCCGGATGCGGCAAGGCGTCGATCACGTTGGCGGTGGCGAGCACGAAGTCGAACGCGCCGTCCGCGAACGCGCCGAGATCGCGAAAATCCATCTGGCGCACGTCGATTTCCGGCATGCGCTTCTTCAGATACCTCACCATCACCGGCGAATAATCGATGGCGGCGTAGCGCCGCGCCCGCGGGGCGAGAAAGCGCGTGGTGCGCCCGGTGCCGGCGCCGATATCGAGCACGTCGCGTCCCAGCCAGTCCGATTCGTACTTGGATAAGCACGCCGTTTCCGCCGGCATCATCGACATTCGCCGGTAATACCAGGGGACGGCGGGGGAGAAGTAGACGGCGCGGTTGACTTCATCCTGCCCGCGGGAGCCGACAGCGAATGCCTGAGTGGTTTGCGGCATGGCTTTACGCCGTCGCCGGAACGTGCGGAACCGCCGAGAGCAGGGCGGCGATTTCGCCGTCCATGATCCCGTGCACCAGCTCCTGGGCCCACAGCGGACGGAAGGTGTGCCCGCCATTGGGAACGCGGATGCAGCGAAGGAAAACGCTGCCGCGCGGGGGAAGCTGCGATGCCGATTCCAGTTCGCTCAACAACGCTTCTCCTTCCCGGAAAACCAGCGTCACCCGTTTTTCGGCGCGCTCCAGCGCGGACCAGGCCTGGGCAACGCTTTCGAATCCGAGTTCCAGATGCGAACCGGGACGCGCGCGTTTCCGCCGTAGCCGTTCCACAACGCGGCGCGCTCCGCGGCGGATCTCTCCCGGTTGCAGGCCGCCGAGAATCATTTTTCCGTAGCCGGTCCAGGCGTTGAATCCGGTGGCGAACAGCTTCACCATGCGCCGCCGGTCGATGGACGGGTCCCAGTAAAGCAGGCTGGGATTGAGCAGGATCGCACCGCAAACATCGGGGTCGCGAAGCGCGGCATGAAACCCCCAGCACGCGCCCGCGCACAGGCCGATGGGGACAAAGCGCCGGATGCCGGCCTGGCGCCGCAAAGCCTCCATCGCGGACGCGATCTGCTCCATCAGGCACTCCCGATAGAGCGCCGGAATATCGAGGCACTCGTCGCCGCCGCTTTCGCCGATGCCCAGCAGATCGAGCCGGAAAGAGCGCACCCCGCGAGCGCTCCAGCGCCGCGCCGATTCGAGCCACATGCGGTTGGGACCGATGTGCCGGACGCCGCCCGCGTTCAAAAACAGGAGGCAGGGATCGGCGGCGTCCGGCTCGCGCCGCGGAGCGGAAAGGATACCGAACATTTCCGATCCTGAATGTTTTACGGTCCAAACCGATTCGGCGGACTCGCCCACAGCAACCGAGCGCGGAGCCTCGCGAACGCCGCGCGGCGCGGCGGCGCCCGAAAGATCGCGCGTGAGAAAATCCGCGATCCGCAGGCTGGTCTCGCGCGGAAACGCGGCTTCCTGCGGCTGCGCCAGCATCGCCGAGTAGCCGCGGCCGTGCGCCAGCTCGACCGGGAACGAATTTTGCAGCGCGGCGGCGAGATGGGCGTCGTGCGGAAGATCGTCGCGGCTCAGCAGCAGAGCGCGCCGGCAGCGCGGGCGCAACCGGCTCGCGTCCCAGCCTTCCAGCGCGCTCACGCTTTCCGGAGAGAGCAGAAATCCGCCGGATTCCAGGCCCGGCAGCGGCTGCGGCGGCGCGCCGGGACCCGCCAGATACTCGATTTTTTCGACGTTGGCGGCGGCGCGAAGCTCGCGCAGAATGGATCGCCCGCGCGCGGCGGCGCCCCACAGAACCAAATATTGCAGATGATCGGATCGCGCCGAGGAAGCCAGCGCGAGCGTGCCGCCCAGGTGAATGCCGACCGCGGCGGCGTCCTCGACGCCCGTCATTCTCCGCAACTCCGCCGCCGCGTCGCCGACCGAGCCAATCCAGGATTCGAACAATCCGGGATCCTGCGCGCCGCCGGAGCTGTCGCCGGTTCCGGGAAGATCGTAGCGCAGCGTAAAAAGGCCGAGCGCGGCGAAGGTTTGGGCCATGAACCGCAGCGGGCGGTACGCGCAGACGTCCTCCCATCCGAACGGAGCCACGATGATCACGCCCAGGTTCCGGCTCTGGCGCGGGCAATCGAGATGCCCGAGCAGGGAATAATTTCCGGAGCGGAACCAGAAATGCGAGTTCATTCCACCCCCTGAATCGTCAGCCGGCCCTCCGCGTTCACCGCGGTGATGGTGAGCGAGCGCGGCGCCGCGCCGGATGCGGGCCACAGCGTGATCCGCCGCGCCACGCCCGGCTCCAGGCCAAAATAGCAGTCGCTGGCCGTGATTTTCGCGGCGCTCACGCGAACGCCTTGCGCAAATTTTCGCGACCTGAGAAGCAGCTCGATCGAGCCATCGCCCGCCGGCCGCGCCTGGCCGGAGATGCCCAACTCCGCGATCGGCGCGCGATGCGCGGCGCGGCCCGCCGGACATCGAAACGTTTGCGCGAAGGGAACATCGCCGCGCTCGCGATGAAGGCTCGCGGCGATCAGATCGTGGCCGGGCGGGCCGAAACGATAGGCGTAGGAAGCGTCGATGAATTTTCCCAAAATTTCCTCGACGCCGACCCGGACCACGCCGCGCGCCGCGATCTCGATATCGCGCCCGGCCTCCTCCATCTTTTGCTCGCCGTTTCGGTACAAGGCCACGCGCAGCCGCGCCTGGAGCGGTTGCGGCCGATCGTTGGCGATGTGAATATCGATTCCATTCAGCCCCTCATCGGTGGTCCATATGGCGCAGGGCGCCAGGGCGCGCTTCAGAAACCAGTACGGCGCCTTGGGACGGCCTTCCGAATCGAGGATGCCCCAGCCGGCGCCGGGCTCCAGATCGGCGGCCCACAGAATGATCCCGCCGCCGCAGCCCGATCCGGCGCGCCGCCACTCGCCGAAGACTTCGGCCATCAGCTCGGCCGAAACCATTCGCGACAGCTCCCAGTAGCGATGGAGATCCGCGTAGCGCAGCGCCGCGGGATCGACGCCGTAGAGCAGCTTCAGATAGTGATCGCGCACATCCTCGAAGTCCCAGCCGACGCCGGCGTCGCGCGACACGCCGCGCTTCCAGGCCGGATGCACCGGGGAAATTCCGCCGGGATGCGCCAGCGCCATCTTTTCGATCAGCTCCGGTTCCGGAACGTTGGCCAGCGCCAGACACTCGGAGGCGAAGGGCGCCGCCGCGCGCCGGGCGTCCTCGAGCGGGCGAAGATAAGCGCCGACTCCGAAATAATTGGCGACGCCGGTGTGCGTTCGAAACGGCAGATCGCCGCCGCTGGGCGCGGAGGGAATATACGGAATCCCGGGACAGCGGCGCGCGGCGATGCGCGGCAGCTCCTCGCCGAAAAAAGGTCCGCGGCCCAGTGACGCGTCCAGGCCGAGCATGCCCACCTGCTGCTCGATCTCCGAATTTCCGCAGATAAAAGCGGTGCTGGCGTGGCGCGAGATCCGCGAAAGCTGCGATTCGGCCTCGCCACGCGCGGTTTCCCAAAAATCGGGATCGGCGAAAGGATAATCCATGTTCGCGAACATCAGGTCCTGCCAGACCAGCAGGCCGAGTTCGTCGCAGGCGCGGTGGAACGTCTCCGATTCATACGTCATCGTGCCGGGGACGCGAATCAGGTTGAAGCCGCCGTCGCGCAGAAGAACCAGCCGCTCGCGCAGCGATGTTTCCTCGAAGCCCACCGGATCGGCCGGCGTCCAGACCGCGCCGCGGCAGAAAACCGCCACGCCGTTCACGCGGAGCTCGCCGCGCTCGAAGCGGATCGAACGGAAGCCGGCGGGCGCGTCCTCGAAAAAGTGCGTCGAATCGCCGAGGCGCAACTCCAGGCTTACCGGATAAAGCTCGGGATCGCCGTGCGTGTGCGGGAACCAGCGGCGCGCGCCAGGAATACGAAGCTCGGCGCGCTGGGCGTCCAAGTCGATGGGCGCGCTCCAATCGCCGCAGTGCAGCCAGCCCGCGCCCGGGCGCAGATCGGATTGCAGAGCGCGGATTTCGAAACTGGCGCGAACGATTCCCGCGTCGCCATCGAGAACAACTTCGCGCGACCACTTTTCGAGCGCGATATGGCGGCGGCGCAGCAGCGAAACCGGACGCCACGGACCGACGGGAGCGGGATCGGGAGCGAATCCCGGCGCGCGTCCGAGCAAGGTGGTGCGAAACCAGCGAAGCTGCTGCTCGGCCACCACGCGCGTCCGCCAGCGCGCGGCAGGCGGGCGTCCGCGGCGGGCGCGAATCGCGGCGGAAAGCGGCCGGCAGACGATCAGAAGCTCGTTTTGTTCGCGCAAAATCGCGGAAACATCGATGCGATGCGAGGCAAACATCGACTCGCTCGAAAGAATATGCCGCCCGTTGAGCCACGTTTCGCTGATCGTGGCGATGCCGCCCAGCTCCAGCAGAACTTCCTCGCCGGGCCGCGGCGGCTCCGCCGCGAATTCGCAGCGAAACCAATATTCGCCCATATCGAGACCGCTCCTGTTCGCGGGGCCGAGCGCGGAGGCGACCGTGCCGGGCACGCGCGCCGGGCGAAAGCGCAGAGCGTGAACGCGATCCGGATCGCAGGGCTCCTCGGCGACCGCCAGTTCCCACTGCTCCAGCCGGACGCGGAGCAGCGCGTCTTTCCCGTTCCCAATCGCCAGCGGCGCCGATGCGGGACAGGAGGCGATCATGCCGCGCGGCCCTCCACCGCCAGCGCAAGGCGATCGAGCGCGCTCATGGCGAGGCTCCAATCCGCCGCGAGATCCTCAATCGCCGGCTTGGGATCGAACGCGCGGCGCCGCGCGAGCTTGAACAGAAGCGTTTTCGCTCCGTTCACCTGGCGCGATAGCGCGGCGGCGGCGTCAAAGGCGTGCGGCGAAGCCGGCGCGAGCCATTCGACGAAACTTCTGGCGATTTCAAACGCGGCGCCGCACTGCCGCACCGTCGCGAAAGCGTAGGCGTGATACGCGCTATCGGAGCCGCCGAGCAGCAGCGGAAGATCGCGCTCCAGCCGCTCTCCGAACTTAAGCCATGGATTCCGCTTCGGTTTGTAAGCGAGCTGCCGCGCGAGCGAGATCGAAACCTCGCGGCGAAGATCGTCGCCTTGTAGGCGCGGGCCGGCGTCGAAGTTCACCAACTCGGCGTAGGGAGGCAGTACGTCGTCGGAAAACACGCGGCCCAGACGGAACACGCCGCGATAATCTTCGCCTTCCAGTTGGTAATAGCCGGCGCCGTGGAAATAGCGCAGGCGCTCGCCTTGCGGATCGATCGCTTCGACCGCAATCGATGATTTCACGTGCGCGCGCCGGTAAGCGTTGGAGCAGGTGTCGGGCAGATGGAAAGCATCCACCTCGATGGTCATGGTGCGGCCGGCCGCAAGCTGCTCGATCACGTGATCGACGGTGGGCCGGTAGAGCTGCATTTCGTGCACGTCGATGCCGTGCAGGCGCAACAGATCTTCCGGCGACGGCTTGAAAAAAGTCCACTGATCTCCCTCGAAATCGGCCGTACAGGCCGACCCCAGCGCACTTTCGGCGGGGATGCCGCAAGCGTGCAGCAGCTCGATCCACAAATCGACGTAGCAGTTCGTTTCGCGAAACGTGCGATTGGGATCGTGCAGCGGGCTCGGGTTGTAGGAGGCCGGATCGAGGCCGAACAGTTGAAACATCGCGGATTACTCGGGCCAAAGATTCCTGCGCACGCTTTGCGGCCACTTGCCCGGATCCATGCCGTGGGCGCGGAACAGCGCCAGCGTGATTCGCTCCAGACCGAAGCCGACGCAGGAGCTGTGGGCCACGCTCCCGTCGTGCCGCCGGATGCCGAACGCGGAGCCGAAGTGTTCGTGATGGAGGTTGAAGGACGCGGCCGCCGTGGGCTGTTCCGAGGCGATGGAGACCAGCGCCTCGAACTTGAGGCCCTGCTCGCGCTGGCTGTTGGCGAGAAGCTTGCCGGTGCGGCCGAAGAACTGATCGGAGGCGGGCGCGAGCGCCGCCTCCAGTCCGGCCATCGCAAAAATCTTCCGCGCGCGATTCATCCACGTCTCGCGCCAGGCGGCCACCTGATCGGGCGCGCCGATGCGCACCAGCTCGCGCTGATGAAACATCTGCAAGCGCGCCGGATCGGCGGAGGGTTCGTGGCGAAACACGTAGCAGCCGCCCAGATCGAGTGTCACGCCCTCGGGCGGCAGCGGGCCGCGAGCGGCGATCGCCGGATAGCTGGGGTAGCAGGCGGCGGGCGCCAGCGCCACGCCGGTCGCCGAAAGAAGACTGGTCCAGTCGCCGCCGTTTTTGGCGCGCTCGGCCAGCTTGAGCGCCGCCGGCTCGCCGCCCTCGAAGCTGAAGACCACGCCGCAAAGATGAGGGAAAGAATTTAAATAGCCGGCCTGTTCCAGCGTGCGCCGCGGGATCAGCGGAGGAAAGCGCGGAGTCTCCGGACGGTCCGCGGCGTGAATGCGCGTCACCAGCGCGTCGAAGCGCGCGCGAACGTCCTCGAACACCATGCCGCGTCCGTACAGGCCGGGCTCGCCGGTGGGCAAAAAGTGACCGTGCAAGATCAGATCGTCGAGAAACCGCGATTCGGTGCTGAGCGGCGCGGCCGTGGTCATTTTCCCTCCCGATGAACAAGCAGCAGAGACGCGTTGGTGGAATAAAGACGGTCATTGGCGATCATCAGCGCCGCCGAATGGGCGTCGCGCAGATTGCGGCCGATGGAAAACGGCCCATCGTTTTTGTAGCCGGAGACGCCGCAGACGCGAAGCGCGCCCAGGCACGCTTCCACCGCGGCTTCCGAAGCGGAAATTTTCAGATTGTTGATGCGCACCGCGAAGCCCACCGTCGACAGCGCGGCCCGGTCGCCGCGGGCGGTGAGCTCGACGTATTCATCCAGCGCCGATTCGACCATCGCGCGGAACTGCGCCATGTGAACCGACAGCTCGGAAAGGCGAAGCGCGGAGGGCGGAGTGGTTCCCGGCGTCTGGCGCGCCTGCTTGCGCACGAAATTCTGCGCGCGATCGAAAGCGTCGCTGGATAATCCAAGCCAGACATGGGACCACAGGATGTGCGAAAACGGCACCATCGTTTCCGCCGAAATCGTGGCGAACGGCGCGGGCAGGATGTGATCCGGCGCGAACGTTGCTTCGAGCTCGAAGCCCGGGCTGCACGTTCCGCGCATGCCCAGCGTGTCCCATTGATCGGTCTGCTTCATCTTCATTTCCGAGATGTGCGTCAGGACCAGAACCTGATCGCCGGGCTCGGAATCGGGGGCGCGGCGCACGGTGGTCAGCAGATCGTCGGCGCTGGCGCCGTAGGAAATTGTCGTCGCCTTCTTTTCGAAACGCAAAAACGGCTCCGCGCCCGGCGCCGGATGGATTGCGGCGATGCTGCGGCGGATGTCGCCTCCCGTACCCAGCTCGGAAGTGGCGGAAGCGATCAGACGCTGTTCGCGGACCAGCCGTTTCAGATAATCGGCGAACCACGGCGATTGCACCGCGTGGCGCGTGATGCAGCCGATCTGAATCTGGTGCATGGCGAAGATCATTCCGGTGGACGCGCAGCGGCGGGAAAGCTCGAAGACGGCGCGCGCCGCCTCGTCCAGAGACGCTCCGGCTCCGCCCAATTCGCGCGGAACCAGCCAGCTCATCGCGCCGGCGGCGCGCAGCGCCTCGATGGCCTCGGACGGAAAGCGGCCGTTGCGATCGACGTCGGCGGCATGCTCTCCGGCGAGCGTCAACGCCTGTTGGAAGGAGGGATGATCCAGCAGCTCCGGCCTGATCGGTTTAAGTTTGGGGATCATGCATCGGCTCTTTGTATGGCCTCGATTGCGCTCGCGATCGATTCAATGTTGCTGAAAACATCACGGCTCAACATTGCGTCGGGAAACTCGATCCCGAACTGCGCCTCCACCGCGATCATCAGGACCACGCTGCTTTGCGACGACATGCCGGCGCGATAAAGATCGGTGGAGTCCTCGATCTTGTCGAGCGGCAGGTTCAAGCCGGCATGATCCTTCACGATTTTCCGAAGTTGGTCTCGGATGTCCTCTGCGGTGGAACAGGACTGCACACTGATGGTATTCACGTTTCTGCTCCCGGCAAATAATGCCCAAAGATCCCCTTCATTCAGCGATACATAAGCGCCCATATCCGTAGACGCGGTACTCAGGGGAGCAAATCGAACGCCAAATCGCTTCGCGGGGAACGGCGCCTGGCGGGAAGCCAGAGGCTAACGTTGCTTACTTAAGACGAACGCGAAAAAGGCCGGTTCTGGTGGTCACAAACAGCGTTTGGAGATCCGCGCCGCCGAAGGCGAGATTGGTGGGTCTGTCCGGCATGGGAATCTCCGCGAGGCGTTCGCCTTGCGGGCTATACACGTAGATTTGCCTGGCGGCGACATAAACGTTTCCCTTGTCGTCGGTGCGAAGGCCGCCGGGAACGCCGCTGATTTTATTGGTGAAAATGCGCGGGTTCGACGCTGCGCCGGCGTGATCCAGATCCCAGGCGCGGATCAGGCGCGCGTCGGAATCGGCCACGTAGAGAATCCGGCCGTTGGGGGAAAGCGCGATGCCGTTGGGCCGCGTTTGCAACTTCGCGACCGCTTCCAGCTCACCCCGCGGATTTTCATGAAACACACCGTAAAAATCGAGCTCGCGATTGTCCTGCTGGTTGCCGAAGGCGGGATCGGTGAAGTACACCTGGCCGTCATGGCGAACCGCCACATCGTTGGGAGCATTCAGCCGCCTGGACTCGTAGCGCGCGGCGAGCACCTCGGTTTTTCCGTTTTTCGCCGTGCGGGTCAGCCGCCGTTCGCGAAATTCGCAGGTGTAAAGGCGTCCTTGCGCGTCGAAGGCGTTGCCGATGGGTCCGCCGGCGACGCGGGCAAATTCGGCGACAGGCGCGCCCGGCGTGAATTTATAGATTTTGTTCTCCACCGTGTCGCTAAACAGAAGAAATCCCTCGGTCGACCACGCCGGACCTTCGGCGTAGCGCAGATGATCGGCGACTTGCTCGATGCGCAGCTTATCGAAATTCTGCGCGCCGGCGAAAGCGGCGATGAGAATGAGCACCGGGATCTGGCGGCGAAAAGGCATCGTTAGAACATCAGGGTAATGCAAACGCGACCACGGAATCGCCCATTTTGTTGCCGGCTTTGCCGTGCCCGCCGGCGCAGATGACGACATATTGCCTGCCGCCGATCGCGTAGCTCATCGGAATTGATTGCGCCGACGCCGGAAGATTCGCGCTCCACACCTCCCGCCCGGAGTCGATATCGTAAGCGCGCAATTTTTCCTCGGGGATGGTCGCGGCGATGAAGATCAGGCCGCCCGCGGTCGCCATCGGACCGCCCAGCGAAAGCGCGCCGGGAATCGATTTGCCTCCGCCGATCGGAGTCTCGCCGAGCGGGACGCGCCACCTGATCTTTCCGCTCGACAAATCGACGGCGATCAGCTCGCCCCACGGCGGCGGATTGCAAGGCAGGCCGCTCGGAGTGCGAAGATGATCGCGAATCACGCCGAAGGGCGCGCCTTGCTGGCGGCCGTATTCGGATTCGAAGCGATTATCGTGAATTTCCTTGAGCGCGGTTTGCGTTTGCTCGCGCGGAATTAACTTGACAATGGTCGACAAGCGATTGGAGGCCACCACCGCCCATCCGCGCGAGGGATCGTAGGCGCCGCTGCCCCAATTCACGCCGCCGATGTTGCCTGGAAAAATAATCGTGCCTTCGAGGCTCGGCGGGGTGAAAATGCCCTTCGATTCGTAACCGGCCAGGCGCGAGCGGCACCAGGCGCGATCCTCGGGCGTGATCCCCCAGGCGTCGGCGGCCGAAAATTGCGTGGCCGCGAGCGTGTCGTATTCCGGAAACGGCTGCGTGGGCGACGCCTCCTCGCCGGGCACGCGCGATTTGGGGACCGGACGCTCCTCGATCGGCAGCAGGGACTTGCCCGTTTCGCGATCGAGGACGAAGAAATGCCCGGTTTTAGAGAAAACAGCGACGGCGGAAATTGTTTCGCCGCCGCGATGAAAATCGACGAGAGTGGGCTGCGAAGCGACGTCGTAATCCCACAGGTTGTGATGGACGGTTTGGAAACTCCAGACGACTTTTCCCGTGGAGACGCGAATCGCCACCACGGAATCGGCATAGCCGTTGTTGCCGGGACGCAAGCCGCCGTAAAAATCGGGACTCGCGCTGCCGGTGGGAATGAACACCAGATCGCGCGCGGGATCGGCGGACATGGGCGCCCAGGCGTTCGCCGCGCCGGTTTTGAGACCCGCCGGCAGCGGATCGAAGGTCCACAGCAATTTTCCGTTGCGGGCATCGAAGGCGCGGACAATTCCGCGCTCCGCCGCGGCGTAATTATTGTCTCCGATGGAGGAGCCCACGATGACGCTATGGCCGACGATTGCCGGCGGGGATGTGACCTGGTAATTGTGCCAGTCTGCTTCGTCAAAATGAGCGACGGCTTTGGTGAGATCGATTTCGCCAAACTCAGGAGCGAGTTTTCCAGTCGCGGCATCAATGGCGATCAATCGGGCATCGATGGTTCCGATGAAGATGCGGCGGCGATGCGTCGCCGGATCGAGCCAGGCGGCGACGCCGCGCGAACTCACTTCGGAATAATTCTGCTGGCGATTGACCTTGGGATCGAACCTCCAGCGCTCCTTGCCGCTGCTCGGATCAAGCGCGATGACCACATCATAGGGAGTGCTCAGGTAGAGCGCGCCATCGATCAGAATCGGGGTTGCTTCAAACGCCGCTTTTTCGTTGTTGTGCGTTGGCGGATGGAGCGCGCCGGTGTGATATTCCCAGACCGGCTTCAGCCGGTTCACGTTCTCGCGCGTGATCTGGCGCAGCGGCGAGTAGCGCGTTCCGCCGGGATCGCGGCCATAGGACGGCCAGGAATCGTCCGGCGCCTGCGCGAAGGAGATTCCGGCGATCAGCGCAAGGAGGAGAAAGAGCACTCCTCGATTTTAGCGCCGGTTATCGCCAATGACCTTCGTGGAAGCGGTAGCGGCCATGATACGGCTCCCAATAGGGCTGCACCCAAACGGCGCGGGCGCGAGGCGGGCGCACCCACCGGCCGGGGACCCATACATAGGCGTTGCCGCGCCAGCCCCAATATCCATTGATCCATACGAATCCGGGGCCGGGCGCGACGCCGTAGGCTTCGACGCGAACCGGCGGCGGCGGGGTGGTGGCGTAGAAAACGGCTCCGCCGCAGCCCACGGTGGTAATGGCAACGAAGGCCACGGTCAGAAAAAGACGCTTCATAATTCGTCCTCCTGACAGATAAGAAGCGGCGAAGACGCGGAACGTTGCCGGCTTCACCGGGAGTTAATGTGTAGCGGATTTCATTTACGCGACGGCCTGCGCGGTGGTGCGGATGGGAATCCCGTGGCGGGCGAGAACGGCCTCGACGTCCAGTTTGCTCAGCCGGGAAGCGTCGTAATCGACGGTAATCCTGTCGAGCGACGGCGCGACCTGCACGCGCGCGATCCCGTAGGTGGAATGCACGTTGGCGATATTGGTGAGATCGTCATCGTTGAGCGGGCGCAGAAGATGGTAATGCAGCGTCACTTTAGTCATGGGAGAAAATCAGGATAGCAATGAGCGTGACGAAATGTCCCGGATGCGGGCTCGAGCTGCCGGATCGCGGCAGGGCGGAGCGGATGAATGCCTCGCAAGCCTGTTGGGAGCTATATGGCGAGTTGGCCGCTTACACGCTGGCGCGCGGCCGCGATTTTCTTCATCAGTACGGCGTCGACGCCTATCAGGCGCAGCACGCCTTGCCCGGCGCGAGCGGGATCACGATCGCGTTTTCGCTCCTCGGACTGTACCTGGCGATGGAGCGCGGCTCGACCGGCTTGCAGGTGCAGCGGGCGCACATGGCGCTGGCGCGGGAGAAGATCGAAACACCGCGGTTCGATCCGCCGCGGGAAGCGGCCCGGCTCACGGTTCGCGATGTGTTGAATGCGGAGCCGGGCGATGCGCGGGACGCCGCGCTGAAAGAATGGTGCGCGGCGGTGTGGGAATCCTGGCGGCACGCTCAGGCCTGGACTCGCCATTTTTGCGAGGAGCGGCTGGCCGGCTCATTTTCGCGGCGAGTCCGAAGCCGCTGAGAATTTCCATAGAATCTGGCGCAGCATCCCGAGCCAGACCTCGGCGTCGTGGGCGTTGAGGTCCATGCGCCGGATCAGGCGGCGGAGCTTGAGCCGCGTGGACTCCTGGCGGTGAACGTAGCCGGCCTGATCGAGCGCCTGCGCGAGCAGCTCGGTGAGGCGATCGAGGTCGGCGGCGCGCGCGGCGCGCCTGGCTTCGGGCGTGGCTTTGGCGGCGGCCGGATTGCGAATCAGCTCGTACAGGCATACGGCGACGGATTGGCCTAGATTCATGGAGCCGTGCTCCTCGCGCGTGGGAATGCGCAGCAGCCAATGGCAATGCGACATGTCCGCATTCGACAAACCAAATTTCTCCGAGCCGAACAGCAGCGCGGCGGGTCCTGCGTGTTTTTTGATCAGCCTTCCGCCGAGTTCGAGCCGCCGCAGCGGATGCTCCAGCGCGCGGCGGCCCCTGGAAGTGGTGCCGACGATCAGGCTGCAATCGGCGACGGCTTCGGCAAGGGTTGGAAATTCGCGCGCGTTTTCCAGAATTTTTTGGGATTTTACCGCCGATCTGGCCTCGCGAAACGCGACTTCATAAGGATTGACCAGGCGCAGATCGGTGAATCCGAAATTGCTCATCGCGCGCGCGGCGGCGCCGATGTTTAAAGGATTTCGCGGGGCGACGAGGACGACGCAAAGTGAGTTCACCGATGTAATTAAGAATACATTTCCGCGTCCGCGGCGGGACGGCCGGCGCGTCAGGGAGGATCAGGGCACGATATAATCCGACACATGCGAGTTTCGAACGCGGCCGCCCTGATTCTGCTGGCCCTGCCCCTGTTCGCCGAGACCAAAGTTTTCACGAACTTCACGCTGATCGACGGGACGGGGAAACCGGCGGCTCCGGGAGTTTCGATGATCGTGGTGGAGGGAAAAATTCAGGCGGTGGGCCCCGCGGCTCGGATCAAAGCGCCGGCTGGCGCCGAGATCATCGACTGCTCCGGCAAATTCGTGATGCCGGGGATCATCAACTCGCACGGGCATGTCGGAGCGACGCTCGATATGGAGCAGGGGCCGAAGTTCTACACCAAGGAAAACGTCGAAAAGCAGCTCGGCGTTTACGCATCATACGGCGTGACCACGGTGATGAGCCTGGGCACGGATATGGATCCGGTGTTCGAGGTGCGCGCGGAGGAGCGGGCGACCGGACGGCCGAAATTCGCGCGCGTTTATACGGCGGGGCGCGGATTCACGCTGAAGGGCGGCAATCCGCCGGATCAGGGGATGCGATACGCGGTGGCCAGCCCGGAGGAGGTGGCGCCGATCATTGAAAAGCTGGCGCGGCAAAAAGTCGACATGGTGAAGATCTGGGTAGATGATAATTTCGGGCGGGGGAAGAAGGTTCCGCCGGAGATTTCGAGCGTCATCATTTCCGAGGCGAAGAAACGCGGGCTGCGCACGGCGGTCCATATTGTCGATTATCAGGACGCCCGGAACGTGATCGATGAAGGCGCGTACGCGCTGGCGCATAGCGTGCGCGATCGCGAGGTGGATCAGGCGCTGATCGACGATATCAAGAAGCACAACGCGTGGCAGATCGCGACGCTGACGCGCGAGCTTTCGACTTACGTGTTCGCGGAGTCGCCGGCGTTTTTGAGCGATCCGTTTCTGACGCGAAGCGTATCGCCGGTGGTGCTGCAGACGGTGAAGAGCGAAAAATACAGGTCGGCGATGCGATCGAGCCGCGATTTCGCGCGCAATCACGAGCTTCTGACGATGGCGGAGAAAAATTTGAAGCGCGAATCGGAGGCGGGAGTGAAGATCGCGATGGGCACCGATAGCGGTCCGCCGGCGCGGTTTCAGGGATTTTTCGAGCACCTGGAGATGGAGTTAATGGTGGAATCGGGGCTGACGCCGATGCAGGTGATTGTCGATTCGACCAGGAACGGTGCGGAGTTTCTGGGCGCGAAGGATCTGGGGACGCTGGAGCGCGGAAAGTGGGCGGATTTGATCGTGCTCGACAAAAATCCGCTGGAAGATATTAAGAATACACGTACGATTCAGGCGGTTTATATCGCCGGAAATAAAGTGAATTAAGCTTCGCGGGAAGCCTGGCGGTTTTGCCGCGAAACAAAGGAGCGATTTCGATGAGATTCGAAAAGCTGTTAATGACAAGCGCGATTGCCGCGGCGGTCGCGCTGGCGCAGGGCCGGGGACCGCAGCAACAGCAGCGTCCGCCGGCGGCGGGCGAGCCGGGTCCGGTAAATCAGGTGCGGCGCGGGCCGGCGCCCGAGGAAAGAACTTCGGTGACGCATCACAAGGCGCGCGTCGGCGGGCAGGAAATCAGCTATACGGCGACGGCGGCCAACTACATTATTAAATCGGACGACGGCGAGCCGAAGGCATCGATCTTTTTCGTCGCTTATGTGAAGGACGATGTGCCCGATATCAGCAAGCGTCCGATTGCCTTCGTCTATAACGGCGGGCCGGGGTCGGGTTCGTTGTTCACGCACATGGGGCTGGGTCCGCGGCGCATCGCGCTCACTGACGACGGACACGCGATGGCGGCGCCGTACTCGATCGTGGACAACAACGATTCCTTCCTGGACGCGACGGACCTGGTGTTCATCGACGCGGTGAGCACGGGCTACAGCCGCGCGATGCCGGGCGAGAATCCGACGCAGTTCTACGGCGTGGTGAACGACGCGACGATCTTCTCCGATTTTATTTATCAGTATCTGGTGCGCAACGAGCGGTGGGCGTCGCCGAAATTTCTGCTGGGGGAAAGCTACGGCACCACGCGATCGGCGCAGCTTTCGCAGGTGTTGCAGCACCGGCACGAAATTTATCTGAACGGCATCGCGCTGATCTCCTCAGTGGCGTTCGGCAACTGGGGCGCGGACGATCGCACGCGATTCTTCCTGCCGAGCATGGTATGCGCGGCCTGGTATCATCATCTGCTGCCGCCGGATCTGCAAAAGCTGCCGATCGAGCAGGTGGCGCAGAAAGCGCGGGAGTTCGCGCACGGCGAGTACGCGCAGGCGCTCGAAAAGGGCGATCAGATATCGCCGGATGAGTACAGAAAAGTGGTCGCGGATCTGTCGCGCTTCACCGGGCTGCCGGCGAAATACATCGAAGAGGCGAATCTGCGGGTGAGCCCGCAGCGCTGGTTCAAGCAGTTGCTGCGCGACAAGCGCGAGACCGTGGGAAGGCTGGATGCGCGATTCACCGGCCGGGACGTGGACGCGGCGGGCGAGCGGGAGGAATACGATCCGAGTGAGGCATCGTACGAAGGCGCCTACGTGGCGATGTTCCAGGATTACGTGCGCCGCGAGCTGAAGTGGAACACCGATATGTACTACACGGTGACGGCGAACGTACGTCCGTGGGACAACGGCCAGCCGGGATCGGTGGCCGAAGCGCTGCGTTCGGCCATGACGCAGGAGCGATATTTGAAGGTGCTGGTGGTTTGCGGCTACTACGATTTCGCCACGCCGTTCAATGGCATCGAGCAGACGGTTTCGCACATGATGCTGGAGCCGGAGATTCGCAAGAACGTGTCGTTTACCTATTACGAAGCCGGGCACATGATGTATATCGATAAAAAAGCGCGGGAGAAGCTGCACAACGACATCGACCATTTCATCGATTCGAGCTATCCGCATGAGGGGATGCCGGCGACGAGCGGCGCGGGCAACCGGTAGCTTTCGTTTTTGGCTGGTGGCTCTGTCCGGGGTCGAACCGGAACACCCTTTCGGGTACCAGATCCTAAGTCTGGCGCGTCTGCCAATTCCGCCACAGAGCCACTGGATTTCAGGTTAGCAGGGCGGCGTGCAGACGCACCACGGCCGCACCGTCCTGATGCGGGGACCGGACTGGCGGGGCGCGAAACGCTCGCGGCTTGTTACTTTCTGGCTGTTTTTATTAGTTTAGTTTTTTTAGAGGAGCTCCTCGAGCCAAACAGGTGACGGCTTCGGCGACACGGCCGTTTCTTGACCCGCAACGGCGAGGGGCCGGATCGTGTTCCGACGGACAGCCATGATCCGCAGACGAATCCGGCGGCCTAGGATGACCGGATGCTGTCGAACCGACTCTCTCATGGCGAGCGTACGATTTCCTCGGCTTCAAGATAGGGGCGGAGTAGGGAGCGAGTGCGCGAACGGTTGGGGTAAGTGGCGGGAAAAAGAAGCAATAAACAGCCGATCCGGCGGCGAACGGGTTAGAATTGCGTTCGCCTCAGCTCCGCTCGGACAGCGGAGCTGAAGCCACGCGGATGAAGAACCGGCGCCCGGAGAACTAGCGGTTTGAGCCGCGGCCTTCGGGCGGAGTGGGCGGAGGCAGATCCTTGCGCGGGAGTTTTTCGGGGCGCGTCGCGGCGTTGTAAACGAAGACGGCTTCAATGATCGCCATCTGCTCCAGGTCCGCCTGCTGGATGCGATCATATACATCCATGTTGGAATGATGGGTGCGCGTGTTGTAATCCATCGGGTCCTGGATGAACTGGAAGCCGGGCAGGCCGACGCGGTCGAAGGACTGGTGATCGGTGCCGCCGGTGTTGCGGATGGTGATGACGCCGGGGGTCAGGTCCTTGAGCGCGGCGAACCACTGCTCAAAGATCGGCCGCACCATTTCGTTCTGCTGGAGATAGATGCCGCGGATGCGTCCGGTGCCGTTATCGACGTTGAAGTAACCGGCAAAGCCGTCATGCTCGGCGGTGGTTTTCATGGTGGCGGGATCGGCGAAATGCTCCTTCACGTAAGCCTGGGATCCGAGCAAGCCTTCCTCTTCCCCGCCCCACAGCGCCATGCGCACGGTGCGATCCATTTTGAGGTTGAGTGATTTTAGAATGCGCATCACCTCCATGGCCACGGTGCTGCCGGCGGCGTTGTCGGTGGCGCCGGTGCCCATGTGCCAGGAATCGAAATGGCCGCCGACCATCACCAGTTCGTTGGGCTTGGTGGCGCCGGGAATTTCCGCGATCACGTTGAACGAATCGGTGTTGCTGGTGTCGAAAACGGTCTTGATGTCGAAGCTGAGCTTCACCGGGACGTGATGCTCGACCAGGCGGGCGATGCGGTTGTAATTTTCAGCCGTGATCGCGACGGAGGGAAGATTCTGCGTCGGATCGCCGGTGCGCGGCGAGCCGTTGCTGGCGAAGACCGTACCGCTCTGGCCGCGATCGCTGGCGGTGACGGTCATCAGCGCGCCTTCTTCCTTGAAGTAGGTTCGCTGGCGATCCTGAAATTTCTGGCGCTCCTCGGGAGTCATGTTGAACAGCGGATTCCCGCCTCGTCCTCCGCGCCCGCCGCGTCCTGTGGGGATAATTTCGGGAACCAGGGCCTGAAGCTCCTGCTCATCGTAGCGGTGGCCGAGCGGGGTATCGGGGAAAGCCAGCTCCGGAGGCGCGGCGGTGAAGACGATCTTGCCCTTCAATTTTCCATGCCATTTATCGAAGTCCGAGGGCTGCTGGATTTCGGCGAGGATCACCTCGCCGGTGATCGGTCCGTTGGTGCCGCCGCTCCAGGCCTGGGGATAGCCGATGAGCGGCATGTAGGTGGGCTCGACCATAGCGGCGTCGTAGTGCGTGAATTCCCAGCTTGGGATGGCGCCGCCACGCACCCCGGCGGTTGGCCATTTTTCGAGGTGAACGTTGCTGAGTCCCCACTCCTTAAGCTGGCTGACGGCCCAATCGCCGGCGCGGCGGAACTGCGGAGAATTGGTCAGGCGAGGGCCGTAGCGGTCGGTGAGGTTGTACATAATGTTCATGACCTGGGACGCTTCGCGGGCATTTCCACGGCCGCCGCCGCCGAAACCGCCGCCTTCGCCGAGTTCGGCGATTTTGATTTTATGGATCACGGCGCGGTCGATTTTTTCGGTCTGTTGGGCGAGGGCCAGCGCGGGGATGAGCAAGAGGAGCGTGGGAATTGTTCTTCGCATAGTTTTCTATTAAATCATTTTTCGCCGATTCATTTCGGGCCGATCCATGCGGTTACTTTTTCGGGCGGCGGCGGCGGGACATGAATCGGGCGATGCGGCGCAGGATTGGGTCCGGAAGCCAGCGCAGGGCGAAGACGGTCATTTTATAGCGCAGGCCGGGAATGACAAACAGGCGGCCGGCGTCCAAGCCGAGCAGGGACTGCTCGACCACGAAATCCGCCGTGAGCCAGAACGATTTTGGCACGGGCGCGCGGTCCATGCCGAGGACATCGTGAAATTCCGAGAGAACGAACCCGGGGCAGAGGGCCTGCATTTTGACGGGCGATTTTTTCGCGCTCAGCTCCAGCGCCAGGCCTTGGGTGAAGGCGTTGATCCAGGCTTTGGTGGCGCAGTAGCTGACGTTTCCGGCTCCGATCATGAAGGCGGCGACGGAGGATACATTGATGACGGCGCCGGCGCGGCGCGGCGCCATGTTGACGAGCGCGGCGTGGGTGAGGCGGGTGATGGCGAGCACATGCAGCCGGTGCATTTGCATCTGACGTCGAACGTCGGCTTCCTGGAAAAATCCCAGTGTGCCGAAGCCGGCGTTGTTGACCAGGAGGCGAAGGCGCGGGGCGTTTTGAACGTGCCCGGCGACGCGCTCCAGATCGTCCTCGGCGGCGAGATCGGCGGGGATCGGGGAAACGTCGATGTGATACGTCTCGGCGAGCTCCGCGGCGAGCGCGCGCAGGCGATCCTCGCGACGGGCGATCAGGACGAGGTCGTAGCCGCGCTGGGCGAGCTTGCGCGCGAAGGTGGCGCCGATGCCGGCCGAAGCTCCGGTGATCACGGCCAGCGGACGATCAGACATGGGCGTGCTCCTTTCCGGCGCGCTCGGCGATGGATTGGCCGCGGGCGGCCCATTCGGCGCCGGCGAGCACCAGCATCGCGGCGATGAAACCGAGAAAGATCAGCGCGACGGAGTATTGAAAGATACGATACTCGGTTTCCAATTTGCGCTGGAACCACGGCCACCAAAGCTTATTGATATATTTCATGACTTCGAGGAGAATGCCGACGCCGGCGGCGGCGGCAATCACGCGCTTGAGCGGCGGGCGTCCGTTGGGCAGAAAATAGTAGATCAGAAATAAGACCAGCACCGCCATCGGCAGCGCGGCCATTTTAAAGAACAGCGAATCGAGCGCGAGGAAGCGTCCGGCCCAGGGGCGATTGAGCGCGGTGAGCGCCATTGAGACCAACGCCAGAGTTCCACAGGCGAAAATCAGCGCCAGACTGACAAGCTGGTTGCGGAAAAAACTGCGGTTCCGGCGGATGCCCCATACGCGATTGAGGGCGACTTCGAGCGGCTCGAAGATTCCGTTTGCGGTGAACAGCAAAAGAACGATGGAGACCAGTTCGGCCGAGCGATGCGGGGGCAGATTTTCGTGCTGGCCCTTGGTGTAAAGAAAATTCGTGAAGGAATCCGGAAAATAGTCGCGCAGGGCGAGCTGGATGGTGGCGATGGTGGTTCGCTCATCAAAGAACACGCGCGAAAGCGACATCAGGACGATCAGGAACGGATAAAACGAGAGCAGCACGTTGGCCGCGACGGAAAAAGCGTAGACGTGGACCTCGGTCTGCATCCAGTAGCGAAAGGTGGGCCCGAGCCAGGAGGCGACACGCCGCATTTCTTAAGGGTAGCCTGGAGTTGAGCCGCCAAATGAAGATCGTTCTGGTTTCCACTTACGAGATGGGTCACGATCCGTTCGGGCTGGCTTCGCCGCGCGCCTGGCTCGAAGGGGCGGGGCATCAGGTGCGGGTCTTCGATCTGGCGGTGGAGCGGATGGAGGAAGAGGCGATCCGCGAGGCGGAGATGATCGCGTTTTACCTGCCGATGCATACGGCGACGCGGCTGGCCGCGCCGGTGATCGAGCGCGTGAAGCGGATGAATCCGGCGGCGCGGCTCGTGGCTTATGGGCTGTACGCGCCGCTGAATGAAGCGATGCTGCGCGATTTGGGCGTGGGGGCGATCGCGGGCGGGGAGTTTGAAACTTCGCTGGTGAAGCTTGCCCGCGGGGAGGCGATCGAGCCGGTTTGCCTGGACCGGCTGCGCTTTATTGTGCCGGATCGGTCGGATCGAGATGGGCAATACGCGATGCTGGTGAGCGGCGGCGAGAAGAGGCGCGTTGCCTACACCGAGGCTTCGCGCGGCTGCAAACATCTGTGCCGGCACTGCCCGATCGTGCCGGTTTATCAAGGGAAATTTCGCGTGGTGGACGCGGACGTGGTTCTCGCCGATATCCGCCAGCAGGTGGCCAGGGGCGCCGCGCATGTGACGTTCGGCGATCCCGATTTTTTCAACGGGCCGGCTCACGCGATCCGGATCGTGCGCGCGCTGCGGCAGGAATTTCCGCGCGTCAGCTATGATGCGACGATCAAGATCGAGCATCTGCTGCGGCACCGCAAGCTGCTCGATACGCTGCGCGAGACCGGGTGCGCGTTCATCGTGAGCGCGGCCGAATCGCTGGATGACGAGGTGCTGGCGCGGCTGGAAAAAAATCATACGCGGCGCGATTTTTTCGAAGCCGTGGAGCTGACGCGCGCCGCCGGCCTGACGCTTCAGCCGACGTTTATCGCCTTCACACCATGGACGACGATCGAAGGATATTGCGATTTTTTGCGAACCATCGCGGAATTGGGACTGGTGGAAAACGTCGCTCCGGTGCAGTTGGTTTTGCGGCTGCTGGTGACGCCGGGATCGAGGCTGTTGCAATTGCCGGATCTGGACGTGGAGCCGTTCGATGCAAAGTCGCTGGTGTATCCGTGGAAGCATCGCGATCCGGCGGTGGATGCGCTGGGGTCGCGGGCGTTTCAAACGGTGGCGCGGCTTCAGAAAGAAAATCGCTCGCGGGCGGAAATTTTCCGGGAGATCGCAGCGCTGGTTTCGATGCCGCTGGAGAATTTCGATCTGGCGCCGCGCACCGCGTCGCCTTATCTGAATGAACCCTGGTATTGTTGAGCGGAACCCCCGGAAGCGCAGGTTGCGCTTGTGTAGCTGTGAATCCGCGAAGGGAAAATCGCCGGGTCGGCGGCGTAAATCGCCGGCGGTGGTTGCGCAGGGCTTTCGTCTGGCTGAAGCCCTGCGCGGGCCCGGCGGCGGGATTATGGAACGCAGCGGCCGAGAATCCACATCAGCGTGGTGCAGGCGGGCGGCGGGGCCGGAGTGGGGGCCGGCGTGGG
>JAJPHS010000099.1 GCA_021325175.1 Terriglobia bacterium | reverse complement strand
AGAACCGAGCCGAGCTCGCGGTTGAGCCGCTCGCGCTCCTCAAGCGACCTTTCGAGCTCGCTATAGGATTGATTCAGCCGAAGCTCCATCTGCCCGAAATCCTCGACCAGTTGCGCCAGCTCGAGCGGCGCGTGATCGGCCAGCGTGACCGCCGGCGCCTCCCGGCGGTTCATCACGAAACTGCGCACACGCGCCGCCAGTCCCTCTACCGGCCGCGTGAGCCGCGCGCTCATCCACGCCGCGCCGAAGGTGGAAGCCATCAGCCCGATCAGAATCCAAAACGCCGTTGCCAGATAATAATTCACCGATTCGAAAAGAACGGTGTTCATGGGCTGAGAGACGATCACGCTCCAGCCGGCCGCCGTCAACTGAGCGCTGGCCAGGCGGCGCTCGGCGCGGCCGCCATTTTTTCTGCGAATTTCCTGATACAGGCTGCCGTCATTGTTCAGGCGCCAATCCTCCGGCAGCTCCTCCGACGCGGCAAACGGCGCGCCGTAGCTGGATGAAATGATGCGGCCTTTCGGATCGAAAATGAAAACTTCGCCATTCCGCAAAAATCTCAGCGCTGAGTCCAATTCCTGAAGGCGGGAGCAGGCAAGCGATCCGTAAATCATGCCCCGCACCGATCCGCCGGCGTTCTTGACCGGCGCCGTGAGGCTCACGATCGGCACCGCGCTGGCGGGCCGCCCGATCAGCACCTCCGAAATGTACGGCCGGCCGCTGGCGACGGTTTCCTTCACGTACTCGCGGTCGGAAACGTCGTAGCCGATCAGCGGCTGCCCGTTGGGCGCGAACAAGGGGTCGGCCGCGAGAATCCGGCCCTGCGGGCTGATATAAGCGATGGTCCGGAACAGCGGATACACCCGATGAATCTCGTGAAGCATCGCGCTGGCGGCGTCGGGCCCGCGCGGAGGCGACTGCTCGAAAATCGCCGCCAGCTCCAGCAGCCCGCTCTGGTGCTTATCGAGAAACGCGTCCGCTTCTCCGGCCACCCGCGCCGCAGTCTCATGTATGTGCGCGCCGGCTTCGGCGGTGAGGCGCGAGGCGTGGATCCAGTCCAGCGCCACGTTGAGCCCCAAAAACGGTACCGTGGTCGCCAGCAGGAACCCGCGCGAAAGATGCAGCCGCAGCGGCGCCGGCCGGGCCGGAGCGGCCCCGCTGATCCGCGCCAAGCCCGGCCAGCGGCTCAGCAGATCGGCCGCGGTGACGTTCATCAGCCCGTTGAGAATATTTCGAACCACGATCGCGCTAACCGAAATTTCCATCGCGCTGATCGCTGCGGCGGCCGGCCCATTCCGAAACGCGAGCGCGGCTCCGATGGCAATCCAGAAGGCGCCGTCGGCGATCAAGGCCACCACGCCGCGCCGCGCGCACCATCCCACCACCAGCGCTTCCAGGATGTAAGCTCCGGCGCGCGCGAAATAAATTCCTTGCATGGTGTACGGAATTTCGGCGATCAGCGCGGCAAGCGCGCCATAGCCGGGTCCCAGATGCAGCGAAACCGCCAGCGAAAAAATGGCGCCGAACGATAGCTTGGCGCTGCCGAAAACCGGCACCGTCCAGCGGTTTACCAGAAATCCCGCGGCTCCGGCCACGGCCGCCGAGAGCAGGCGCCGGCAAACCGGCGCGGGAATTCGTAGCCGATGCGGCAAAGGCATCTAAATGTGTTTATCGGCTGTATGTGCTTGATTCTTGAATGCGGGCCAGGGCCCACCGGGCGTGCTCGGCCACCGTCGCATCGGGATGAGCCGCAAGCCGTTCTAGCGATTGGCGAAAGCGCGGCAGGCCGCTGTTGCCCATCGCAACCGCCACATTTCGCAGAAAACCGGCGTATTTCGGCCGCGCCAGCGCGGTATGGCGGAAAGCCTCCCGGAACTCCTCCTCGGTCATCGCCGCGCAGGCCTCCAGCGCCGGGGCGTGGTGGACATCTTCAAACGAATCCGTCACCGGCGCGCGCGAATTCCACGGGCACACCTCCTGGCAGATGTCGCAGCCGAATACATGCATGCCCATCGGCGCCCGAAACTCCTCGGGAATGCTTCCACGCAGCTCGATGGTGAAATAGGCGATGCAGCGACGCGCGTCGATCGCCCAGGAATCGCCCGCCGGCACGAACGCGCGGGTAGGACACGCGTCAATGCAGCGGGTGCAGGTCCCGCAGCGGTCCGGCGGAGGCGAATCGGGCGCAAGATCGAGAGAGGTGATCAGCTCGCCCAGAAAAAACCAGGACCCCAGCGGCTCGTTGATCAGGCAGGTGTTCTTTCCAATCCATCCGAGGCCGGCCAGGCGCGCGAAGGTGCGTTCGAGAAGCGGCGCCGTATCGACGCAGATCTTCCATTCGAAGCGGGCGTGTTCCTGAAGGCGCTCCACCATTTTTTCGAGGCCGGCGCGAAGAATTTCGTGATAATCGCTGCCCCAGGCGTAGCGCGAAATGACGGCGCAGCCGGGCGGCGCGGGCGAGCCGCGCTGGTTATAAAGTTTGCCCACGCAAATCACCGATTTCGCCTCCGCCAGAAGATTGCGTACGTCGCGGCGAATTTCGGCGCGGCGATCGGTAAGGTACCGCATGTCCCCCGCATGGCCCTCCGCGGTCCAGGATTCAAACCGCGCGAAGTCCGCCGGAGGCTCGGCGGAAGCGACGCCGCACAGCTCGAACCCGCAGTCGCGGGCGATGCTGCGAATTGTTCGCGAATCGATCGTCACGATTTCATTTTGACGTGCCGCGCCATGCCGCGCTGTTCCGCGGGCTCCGCGCCGTCCTCGGCGATAATGGAATCTTATGTCCGCCGGAAAGTTTCGGATCGGTCTGGTGCAGATGAGCTGCGGCCCCGATTCCAACGAAAATTTCGCAAAAGCGCAGCGGCGCATTCGCGAGGCGGCCGCGCGCCAGGCCGACATCGTTTGCCTTCAGGAGCTGTTCCGGTCCCAGTATTTCTGCCGCGAGGAGGATCACCGGATGTTCGCGCTGGCCGAGCCGATTCCCGGCCCTTCCACCGACGCTCTCGGCGCGCTCGCGCGCGAGCTGCGCATCGTGATCGTCGCCAGTCTGTTCGAGCGCCGCGCCGCCGGCCTCTATCACAACACCGCGGCCATTCTCGCCCCGGACGGCCATATCGCCGGTCTGTACCGGAAAATGCACATCCCCGACGATCCGCTTTATTACGAAAAATTTTATTTCACCCCCGGCGATCTCGGATTTCCAAATTTCGACACACCGTTCGGCCGTGTCGGCGTGCTGGTCTGTTGGGATCAGTGGTACCCGGAAGGCGCGCGGCTTTCCGCGCTCTCTGGAGCGAATGTTCTGTTTTATCCCACCGCCATCGGTTGGCATCCCAGCGAAAAAGAGCAGTACGGCGCGGCGCAGCGCGACGCCTGGCAGACCATCCAGCGCGCCCACGCCATCGCCAACGGCCTCTACGTCGCTGCCGTGAATCGCGTCGGGTACGAAGGTCCGCCGGAAACCGGAATCGAGTTTTGGGGATCGAGCTTCGTGGCCGACCCGTTCGGCCAAATCGTCGCGCGCGCATCCGAGAAGGAAGAAGAGATTCTCGTGGTCGAATGCGATCCGCGCCGCGTCGAAGAGACGCGCCAGCACTGGCCGTTTTTGCGCGACCGCCGCATCGACGCCTACGCGCCGATCCTGAATCGCTGGCTCAAGTGATCCGCTGATGGCGCGATTTCGCATGCCCGCCGAATGGGAGCCGCACGAAGCCACCTGGATCGCGTGGCCGCGCGAAAAACTCGATTGGCCCGGTAAATTCGCGCCGATTCCGTGGCTTTACGGCGAAATTGTGCGCCATCTGGCGCGCGTGGAGCGCGTCCGCATCCTCACCGAAGAAGAATCGCGCGTCCGCGGCATTTTGAAAAAATGCGGAGCAAACCTGAGCGCGGTCGAATTTTTCCGGTGCGCCACCAATCGAAGCTGGACCCGCGATTATGGGCCGCTGTTCGTGCGCAACGGCGCGCCCGCGATCGTGCATTGGCGCTTCAACGGATGGGCTAAATACGCGAATTATCAGTGCGACGCCGCCGTTCCGGCCCGTATTGCGCGCCACTTGAACATTCCTCTGGTCGAAACCGGGCTGGTGCTCGAAGGCGGCGCCATCGATGTGAACGGGGCGGGGAAGCTGCTGGCCACCGAGGAATGTTTATTGTCCGATGTGCAGGCGCGCAATCCCGGCGTATCGCGGCGGCAACTGGAGCGCGCGTTTCAAAAATATCTGGGCGCCAATGAGGTGATCTGGCTCGGCCGCGGCATCGCCGGCGACGACACCCACGGCCATATCGATGACCTCGCGCGCTTTACTTCCACCAGCACGGTGGTGACCGCCATCGAGCGCGACAAGTCGGACCCCAACTACGAGCCGTTGCGCGAAAATCTGGCGCGCCTCAAATCCCGAACCGATCTGCGCGTCGTCACGCTGCCCATGCCGGAGCCGGTGTACTTCAACGGCCAGCGGCTGCCGGCCAGCTACGCCAATTTTTATATCGCCAACGGCATCGTGCTGGCGCCGGTTTTCGGCGATAAAAACGATCGCGCCGCACTGAACATTTTGTCGCGCCTGTTTCCGGACCGCGAAGTGATCGGAATTTATTGCCGCGATCTGGTGCTGGGGCTGGGAACGCTGCATTGCATGACGCAGCAGCAGCCCGCCTACGGAATCGGATAGGGGCGAACCAGCTTCAGCTCGCGATCCCAGCGGGTGCGCGTGAAAAAGTGCTCGGCGATGTCGATGAAATGGCCGGCGCTGTAATCCACCCAATCCTCGGTGGGCGCTTCGTAGGACCAGAAAATCAGCAGCGGCTTGCCGATGATGTTGCCGCGCGGCACGAATCCCCAGTAGCGGCTGTCGGAGGAATTATCGCGATTATCGCCCATGGCGAAATAATTTCCCGGCGGAACGACAACTTCGCCGTCGACGACGTGATTCGCCAGCATTTCCCGCGCCGGAGGATACACGTTCAGATCCGTCGCGTCCGAAGGCCAGTTATCGCGGTACGGCTCGATCGTGGGCGAGATGTGCTGCACATACGGCTCATGGAGCGCTTTTCCGTTCAGATAGACGACTTTATTGACTACTTTGATGTGATCGCCGGGCATCCCGATCAGGCGCTTGACGTAGTTCTGCTGAATATCGATGGGCCAGCGAAAAACGATGATGTCGCCGCGCTTGGGCTCCGTATAGGGCAGCAGATGTTTTGTGATCGGGTCCGGCGGCGCGTAGGAAAGCTTGTCCACCAGCAGGTGATCGCCAACGCGAACCGTGGGATCCATCGAAGGCGTCGGGACGATGAACGCCTGCACCAGGGTGGTGGTGCCGAACAGAAGAATCAGGATATTGATGGTCCACTCGTTGATAAAATCGCGGACCGAGTCGGCGAACTGTTTCATGTCTTACTTAACAGGATAACCCGCGGCCGGCGCGCTGCCGACCGGATAGCCATGGATTAGCAGAAACGTGCGGCGCCAGCGGGTTTTGGAGAAAAAATTCTCGAACAGATCAAGCAGATGATTGAAGTCCAGCGCCGAGGTGTTCAGCTCGCTTGACGGCGCGTCGAAGGACCAGTAAATGATCAGCGGCTTGCCAATAATATTGGCGCGCGGCACGAATCCCCAGTACCGGCTGTCGAGCGAGATATCGCGGTTATCGCCCATCGCGAAATAATATCCGGGTGGAACCACCACTTCGCCGTTCACCACGTGGTGCTGGAGCATATCGATCGCGCCGGGATATACGTTGGCGTTCGGCTCGCCGGGAAAATCGTCGCGGTAGGAATCGATGTAGTCCGTTTTGTGAATCGCGTAGGGCTCGTCGAGCTTGACGCCGTTCAGATAAACCTGTTTGTTGATGATCCGGATGCGATCGCCGGGAACGCCCATGCAGCGCTTCACAAACGTCTGCGAAATATCCACGGGATAGCGGAAAACGATAATATCGCCGCGCTTGATCGGCTGATAGGGAAGCAGATATTTGCTGACCGGCCCGTCAATGGCGAAGGCCAGCTTATCCACCAGAAGATGATCGCCCACCAGCAGCGTGTCTTCCATCGATCCGGTGGGAATGACGAAGGCCTGAACCAGAAACGTTGTAAGAAACAGCAGCAGAATGATGGTGATGGTCCATTCGGCGAGGGTGCCGCGGGGCGGATCCTGCGGCGTGGTCTGCTCGACTACGGGTTCGGTGGAGCGTTCGACTTGCTCAATCGCGGTGTCGGGGGTGGGCGCCTGGGAAGAGAGGGAACCCGTCGTTTCTTCAGGGGTCACTATGTTTAGTTTAACCAGTTGCGGCGAAAGCCGCAGGCGTGCGGCTTTCGTTTCGGGCCGAGCCGTCGGCTTTGCGCGGTTCCCGGCTACTCGCCCACCAGGGCGACCAGTTGCCGCGTCACCGAATCCATGGCTTCGCTCTGGCCGGCCATGGCCGCGCTGGCCGATGCGCTTTGCTGCGCGCTGGCCGCAGCTTGCTGCGTGATGCGCTCCACTTCGCCGAGCGCTTTGGCGATGTGATCGATGCCGCGCGCCTGTTCGACGCTGGAAACGCTCACTTCATCCACCAGCCGCTTGACTTCCGCGGTGCTTTCGGTGATCCCGCGGATCGCCCCGGCCATATGGTCCAGTTTCGATTTTCCATCGCGCGTGGTTTCAATCGATTCGGCGATCAGGGCGGCGGTGTCGCGCGCCGCCTGAGCGCAGCGTCCGGCGAGGTTGCGAACCTCATCGGCGACCACCGCGAATCCCATGCCGGCCTCGCCCGCGCGCGCCGCTTCCACCGCGGCGTTTAGCGCCAAAATGTTCGTTTGGAACGCGATTTCGTCGATAATTTTGATGATTCGCGCGATTTTTTCGCTGGCTTGTGCAATCGCGCCCATGCTGGCGACGGTTTCTTCCAGCGTGCTGTTTGCCTCGGTCACTTTGGTCCCGGCGCGGGCCATCAACTGCATCGCGTCCTGCGAATTTTTTGCGTTGCTCTGCGTCATCGACGCCAGCTCCTGGCTTGACGCCGAGGTTTCTTCCAGCGAGGCGGCCTGGCGGCTGGCGCCTTCGGCCAGCGTCTGGCTGGCCGAGGAGATCTGGCTGGAGGCCTCGGAAACGCCCGCCGCGCAGGCCGCGATCTGCGCGGTGACGTTGCGCAGGCGCGAGGTGAGGCTGCGCCCGAACCACATCAATCCGGCGCCGATGGCCACGCTGATCACCAGTAGAACCGCCGTGATCCCGCGGCTGCCCGA
Organism: Terriglobia bacterium; assembly: GCA_021325175.1. GTDB lineage: Bacteria > Acidobacteriota > Terriglobia > Bryobacterales > Bryobacteraceae > Palsa-187. The sequence goes on along the minus strand of JAJPHS010000099.1, from coordinate 5,901 downwards.
TTCCATCGAACCCGCGGTTTTTGAAATGACGGCAAGCTGCGCGGCTTGCTGATCCACCAGCCCGCGCGCCAGCTCGCTCAATTTTCCGAGATGCGGCAGCAGCGATTCGTCAAACAGCTTCAGCGCCTGGTCCATCTTCTGATTGGCCAGCAGATCGACAAAGGACTGGTGCATGTCGGCGAGCGCTTTCTGTTCCTGATCCACGGAGGCGAGCTGCTTGCGCGTCTCCTCGGAATTGGGCATCGCCTGAAATTCGGCGAGATAGCCGCGCGCGCTCTTTTCCGCCGCCGCGTATTGCGTCTGAAATGCGCTGGCTTTATCCATCTGTTGGAGCATGGTGCTGGAGGCGACGGCGCGCTCCAGCGAGGTCATCTCCGCCGCTTGGGCCAGGATCTGCCCGGCGAGCATCTGCTTTTTCGCGGTCACGCGGACCGCGCTGTCCAGCTCCGATCCCAAATCCATGTTTATTTTGAGCGACGTGCCGCCGAGGATTAAAATCAGGGCGAGCATCGCGCCGAAGCTCGCGGCGAGCTTCACGCCGAGGGTGGTGTTCCAGCGCATTCGTGGGTCTCCTGAATGATTGGGTCAAAAACTACATTTTGAAATCGAATTCGAGGGCGGCCACGGCCTTGGTCGGATTTCCGTCCTGCGTAAAGGGCGTGAATTTCCATTTCTTTACCGCGCTGACGACGTTGCCGGTGAGCAGCGCGTTGCCGGAAAGAATTTTTACGTCTTCCACGTTCCCTTCCGCGTCGATGGTGACCTGCACTTCGACTTTTCCGGCGATATGCATCTGCCGGGCCATCGCGGGATATTCGGGAGCCGTTTTCTTGACGGCGGCTTTAAGCGCATCGTCCGTGCTGACGCGGATTTCCGCGTGCAAAACCGAGCCGAATCCAAGCAGAACGGCGATCATCGCCAAATTTCGAGTGTGCCTGTACATTGTTTCTCCTTGTCATGTCGTCGAATGCCGACCCAGTGCTTATCGGAGCTGGCGCTGGTTGTTTTAGCGCGGCTGGCGATATCCGTTTTTTGGCGCCGCAAACGTGATAATCAGAGAGATATGAGTTTCGGCCGGGTTGTACTAATCGTGCTGGATAGCGTCGGGATCGGGGAAATGCCCGATGCCGCGGACTACGGCGATGCGGGCAGCGATACGCTGGGGAACATCGCCAAACAACGCGCCTTGCATCTGCCGAATCTTTGCCGGCTCGGTCTGGCGAATATCAAGCCGCTCGCCGGGCTGGAGCCGGAAGCGGTGCCGATCGGATCGTACGGGAAGTGCGCGCTGGCTTCGCCGGGAAAAGATACCACCACCGGACATTGGGAGATGGCGGGAATTCATCTGGAAAAACCGTTCCCACTTTTCCCGCGCGGTTTTCCGCCGGAGATCATGAACGAGTTCGAGCGCCGCATCGGCCGCGCGACGCTGGGCAATAAGGCCGCCTCGGGAACGGAAATCATCAAGGAACTCGGCGAGGAGCATATGCGCACCGGCTCGCCGATCGTCTACACGTCGGCCGACAGCGTGTTTCAAGTCGCGGCGCACGAGGAAGTGATTCCGTTGTTTGAGCTGTATAAAATCTGCGAAACCGCGCGCGAAATTTTGCGGGGTCCGTATGAAGTCGGCCGGGTGATCGCGCGGCCATTCACCGGCTCGCCGGGAGCTTTCACGCGCACGGCCAACCGGCACGATTACGCGGTGCCGCCGCCGCGGGGGATGCTGCTCGATCAGCTCGCCGCGGCGGGCGTGGAGGTTTCAAGCGTCGGCAAAATTTTCGACGTTTTTCTGGGGCGGGGAATTCGCGGCTACGAAAAAACGCGGAACAATGCCGAGGGGATGAGGAAGACGTTGTGCGCGCTCGACTCGCTGGATTGCGGCTTTCTTTTCGTCAACCTCGTCGACTTCGATCAGCTTTACGGGCACCGCAACGACGTCGAGGGCTACGCGCGGGCGCTCGAAGAAGTGGATCGGTGGCTGCCGTCGCTCGAAACAAAACTGCGGGAAAACGATCTGGCGATTCTGACCGCCGATCACGGCTGCGATCCGACGACGCCCTCCACCGATCACAGCCGCGAGTACACGCCGCTGCTGGTTTACTCGAAATCGGGGCGCGCGGGAGTGAATCTGGGCACGCGCGCGACGCTGGCCGATATCGGCCAGACCATCGCGGAAAATTTCGGCACGAAAATCGCCAGGGGAGAGAGTTTTCTTCGCCTGGTGGCCTGAGGGAAGGCCGGCGGCTTATGCTCCCAGGGCGTCGAAATAGGCGATGATCGCATCGATGCCGCGGCGAATGTTTTCCACCGACATCTTTTCGTTCGGCGCGTGAATGTTATCGTCGGGCAGGCCGAAGCCGGCGAGCACGCTCGGGATGCCGGGAAATTTTTCGAAAAGACCCACGATAGGGATCGATCCACCGCAGCGCACGTAAACGGATTTGCGGCCGAAGACCTTTTCCATCGCCTCGGCGGCCTTCTTGACGAACGGATTCTGCGGATCGACCAAGTTGGCCGGCGCGGAGGAGAGCAGATGGAATTTCGCCGTAACGCCGCGCGGGGTGGCCTGCGCGATTGCGGCTTCAAGCTGGCGAACCACTTCCTCCGGGCGCTGATCGGGGACCAGGCGCAAGCTGATCTTCACCACGGCTCGCGCCGGGATCACGGTTTTTGCGCCTTCGCCGGTGAACCCGCCGCGAATCCCGTGAATTTCAAGAGTGGGACGCGACCATAATCGCTCCAACAGGGGCACCTCGGGCTCGCCGGCGAGCGCCGGTGAGCCGATCTCTTTTTCCCGATACTGTTCCGGATCGAATGGCAGGCTGCGCCAGGCTTCGAGTTCTGTATCGCCCGGCCGGCGCACGCGATCATAAAGACCGGGAATGCGGATGCGCCCGTCGCGGTCCTTCAAGGCCGCGATGATTTGCGCGGCGGCTTCGACGGCGTTGGGCGCGGCGCCGCCGTAATCGCCCGAATGCAGATCGGCGCGCGCGCCTTGCAGATGAATTTCGCCATACACGATGCCGCGCAGACCGGTGGTTATGGTCGGCAGGCCGGGCGCGAACATCGCGGTATCGCAGATGAGCGCGGCATCGGAGCGAAGCTCGGCGGGAGCGGAGGAAACGTAACGTTCGATGTGCTCGCCGCCCGATTCCTCCTCGCCTTCGATCAGAAATTTCACGTTAACCGGCAGCCGCCCGCGCTCGCGCAGCATCCGCCGGACGGCTTCCATCAGGATGTAAAGCTGGCTTTTATCGTCCGCCGCGCCGCGGGCGTAAAGATTGCCACCGCGGATTTGGGGATCGAAGGGCGGCGACGTCCATTCTTCCAACGGATCGGGGGGCTGAACATCGTAGTGGCCGTAGAGCAGCAGGGTTGGCTTCGCGGGAGCCTTGGTCCATTCGGCGAAAACCAAAGGGTTGCCGTCGCCTTCGATCAGACGCACGTTTTCGAGCCCGGCCTGCGCGAGCCAGTGCCGGAGCCATTCGGCCGCCCGCCGCACATCGGGGGCGTGCTCCGGCAGAGCGCTGATGCTGGGGATTCGCAAAAATGAAATGAGATCATCCATCGTTTTCGCCGTACAATAGAATATCGCGTGTACTTATCCATCGCGCTTCGGTGATGTCCCCCAACTCATTGCGACTGGCATTCATGGCGGAGTTTTTGCTGGCGATCCTGGTGATTTTCGAATTGTGGAGCCAGGTGGGCGGCCAGGGGCATCTGGATCTGATGCCGTGGTACACGAAATTTTTTTTGGCCGTGGGGCTTGCGGTGGTGACGGTGGCGGGGACCGCGGCGGCTGTGCGTCACGATCGCGCCTGGAACGCGAAGACGATTGCCTGCCTGATTTTGGCGCTGATGCTCGCCGGCGGAATGGCGGCGGCGACGTATTATGCTCATGTGCATGAAAGCGACGAGGACACCGGCGACGAGGACGGCGTGACCAATTCCCGCGTGATTACGAAGTCCGCTCCGGCGCACATCTTTTCTCTATGAGCGCGCCTTTGAATCCACCGCTGACGCCCGGTCCGGAGGTGAAGTTCGGCTTGTGGGCTCCGCCGGAAAGCCCGCTGAGCATTGAATATTCGCTGGTGGTGATCGAGGAGATCCGGCACGAAGTCGCCGAAGGATTCCAGCGGCTTTCGCGCGGCGGGATTGAAGTGGGCGGGGTGCTGTACGGCACGCACGGCGAGCGCGGCATCCGCATCCTGGCGCTGCGGCCCATCGCCTGCGAGCACGCGCGCGGTCCCGGTTTGGTATTTTCCGACAAGGACCGGATGAGCCTGCATGAGCAGCTTCTGCGCGATAAAGACGATCCGCAACTGGAGGGCATGGTTTCGGTCGGCTGGTTTTTATCGCACACGCGCAGCGGAATTCTGCTGAGCGAATCGGACCAGGAGATTTACTCCATCTTTTTTCCGGCGCCGTGGCAGGTGACGATGGTGGTGCGGCCGGGCCGAAACAATGCGATGCGCGCGGGATTTTTCGTTCGCGATGCAGAAGGCTCGGTGAAGACGGATCGCAGCTACCTGGAGTTCGATTTTCCGGATCGCTTGCCGGCGTTCATCGAACGCGCGGGCGAGCGTCCGGGGCGGGATCGGCGGCCGCCTTCGCTCCGCCGCGCGGAGATGAGCGATGCTCCGGTACGTGAACGGCGGGAGCGTCCGGAAGCGAGCAGTGCTCCCGCGCAGCCGTTTGCGCCGCGAGGGGAAGAATCGCCGCCGGCCTTCGCTCTGCCGCAGTTCGCCACCGCCAAGCCGCGCCGGCGGAACTGGCTATGGCTGGTGGGATGGGCGGCGGTGCTGGTGGTCGCGGCTCTGCTGGGCTTGCGCTACTGGATGGAGAATTCCGCGCCGGAGCCGATTTCGCTATCCCTGCTGGAGCACGATGGCCAATTGCTGATCGAGTGGAACCGTTCGGCCAAGCCGGTGATGAAGGCGGTTTCCGGGTCGCTGGCCATCGCCGATGGCGCGCAAACCGAAACCGTGAGTTTGAATCGCGAGCAACTGGCGGCGGGAAGATTCACCTACCTGAGAAAAACCGGAACGGTGGAGGTTCGGATGACGGTTCAGGACGCCGGCGGCGTGAAAGCGCAGGAGGAGTCGCGCTATCTGGGCCGCGCTCCGGAGGCGCCGCAGAGCGCGCAGGAGTTGCACGAGCTCGAAAAACGGCGCGACGAGCTCGAAGCCGAGGTGCAGCGGCTCCGCCAGGAAAACAACACGCAGGCCGCGCGAATCCAGCAGTTGGAGCGATTGCTGCGCGTCCTGCAAACGCGCCTGGGAATCGATTCCGGCAAGCAATAGCGAATTATCTTTGGGCCGGTTCCCTGCGGCGGCGCGCGCCGGTGCTGGCCGGATGCGCGACGAGCTGTTCAGCCTGCTGCTCGCTCAGCCCGAGCATCACGTGCGCGGTCGATCCGTTCACGGTGAAGGAGGTCGCGTTCGCCAGCGCGCCGAGTTTGGGCTGATTCGCATTGCCCTGGATCATGCTCACCAGAAATTGCAGCACATCGACGACGGCTTGCGCGTTCTGCGGCGATGCGGTGACCAGATCCGCGGCAACGGTGACGCCGGAAGGCGCGAAATTGGCGCCGCCGGAGCTTTGCTGGATGGACTGGAACAGATTATTTTGCGACAGATTGCCGAAATTGCCGCCCATCTTGCCGTTGAGAAAATCCGAAAGAGGCGTCACGGTGGCGAACCAGGCCTGATAGGTCCCGCTGGCGAATTGCGCCTGCGAGGCCAGCGCGCCGGAAAACCGCGCTCCGGATTTCAGCCGGTCGATTGCGCCCTGCACGACCGGCAGCGCGCCCATGGCGATGGTCTGGTTATCGAGAAACGCCAGCGCGCCGGGCGAGCCGTTGAGGTTGTTGTTTTTTCCGGTGAGAATCGTTACGCCCTT